>JBGQIW010000030.1:0-26821 GCA_041498715.1 Gemmatimonadota bacterium
GCTCCGCTCGGGCGAGAGGAGCGAAAGCTATACGCGCTCGGGGGCGTCGGCGACGGGGCGCGGTACGGTCCGGAGGCAGATCCACAGCCCCCAGACGAACGACGCCGCCAGCAGGGCGAAGGAGATCCGGCGGGTCAGCATAGCCAGGCGCAGATCGTAGCTCAGCAGGTTGAAACGGTCGAGCAGATAATTCCAGTCGTGGCCGCCGCCGTCCGGGCTGAAGCTCACCAGCGGCAGCTCCTGGGCGACAGCGTCCCCGATGTAGACGGCCAGGTTGCTCAGGCTGAACGACAGCCAGCACCCCGCCACCGCGGTGCCGAACCAGTCCCGTCGGGCAATCAGCAGGGCGGCGGCCCCTATGGGAACCAGCAACTGCATCAGGCTCCCGCCGGCCACGGTCATCAGCTCGCCGAAGGGGGCGAAGAACAGATGGCCGAACTCGTGGGAGCCGAAGATGATGCCCGAGAAGATGCTCCAGTAGTCGGGCTCGGCGAGGTAGCGCCAGCCGGTCCAGCCCAGCCAGAGCAGCAGCGGCAGCCGCCAGACCCAGCTCCGGTAGAGCGTGGGAGGCGCGGACTCGGGCGCGGCGGCGGCAGTGGGCGGGGTGGTCATCGCCCCCGTTCGACGGGCAAGTCCGGTGCCTCGGGGCACCGGAAGCGTCCCGCTGGTCCCGACCTGCGGAACCCACGGTCCGGCTGAGGCTTGGGGCGCCGGGCCGGGAGGCCCTGCGGCTGCCGCGCTGTCCAGGCCTGCATCGTCCTGCACGGCCCGGCGTGATCTGCGATCCGCGCTCCCGTTGACAGCGCGCCCGGCCCCGGCGTATATAGATGCACGATGCTGAGAATCACTCTTCGTCCGGTTTGCGCGTGTTGTTGTCGCCACGGAGCCCGTAGGGGACCGCGCGCGGCGCCTGCGCACAGGCGAACGTAGCGGCACGAACCCGACGGCTCCGGCAGCATCTGCGCGGAGCGCTGTCGGGACCGACACCAGAGGCCCGGGAGAATGCTCCCCGGGCCTCTTTTCATTTTCAAGGAGACGGTACAGCAGTGATGGAACGGAGCAGGCAGTGACGGACGCGATCACGCGCGAACACGTGCTCAAGCGCAACTCGACCGAGCGGCTCAAGTTCGACAAGTCGCCGCTCGACATCATCGAGGAGCTGCCCGCCTTTGCGGTCCAGGGGTACGAGACCGTCGCCGAGGAAGACATCGTCCGGCTCAAGTGGTACGGGCTGTATCACGACAAGCCCAAGACCGGGTACTTCATGCTCCGGGTGAAGACCCCGGGCGGGCTGCTCACGCCCGCGAAGCTCCGCACCATCGGCCGCATCTCCACCGAGCTTGGGCGCGACTATGGCGAGATCACCACCCGCCAGAATATCCAGCTCCATTGGCTCGAGCTTCCCCAGCTCCCCGAGGTTTTCGCCCGTCTCACCGCCGTCGGATTCAATCAGGCGGGGAGCTGCGGCGACACCGTTCGGAACATCACTGGCTGCCCGGTCGCCGGCCTCGACGCTGCCGAGCTGTTCGACGTCACCCCGGTGCTCCGGGAGGCGGCGCGGTTCTTCGACGGCAACCCGGACTACGCCGACCTGCCGCGGAAGCTCAAGATCACGATCACGGCCTGCCCCCATCAGTGCACGTTGCCGGAGATCAACTGCATCGCCCTGTTGGCGGTGCGACATCAGGGCCGCAACGGTTTCGCCGTCCGCGTGGGGGGCGGGCTTTCGTCGGTGCCCCGGATCGCGCGCGGGCTGGGCGTCTTCGTCGAGCCGGCCGACGCGGTGCCGGTGCTCCGGGCCGTGCTCGACGTGTGGAAGAGCACCCTCAAGTACCGGCTCTCGCGCGTGAAGGCGCGAATCAAGTTCATGGTGGACGACGTCGGGCCTGAGGAGTTCCGCCGGCTGGTCGAGGAGCGGCTGGGCCGCCGGCTCGAGGACGGCCCCGATGTGCAGCCGCTCGCGGGCGGCCACGAGCCGGGCGTGCATCCTCAACAGCAGCCCGGGCTCCACTACGTCGCGGTCCCCGTGACCGTCGGCCTCGCGAACGGTCCCCAGCTGCTCCGGCTGGCCGACCTGGCCGAGCGACTGGGCGGTGAGGTCCGGCTCACCCGGGAACAGAATTTCATCCTGACGCACGTGCCCTCGGCGGACGTCGATGCCGTCGTGCGCGAGCTCGAGGAGATCGGCTTTCCGCTTGGCGTGAACCGGCTGCGCGCCGTGAGCATCGCATGCACGGGGTCGCCGCTCTGCAACTTTGCCGTCGCCCTCACCAAGCCCCGTCTCGTCACCATCATGGAGCATCTGGAGGCGACGTTCGGCGCCGGCGTGGACGGGTTCCGGATCAACCTCGACGGCTGCCCCCACGCCTGCGCCCAGCACTGGATCGGCGACATCGGGCTTCAGGGGACCACGTTGCGCGAGCGCGGGCCCGGAGGCGAGAAGCGCGAGGCCTACGACCTGTATCTGCGCGGCGGCCAGGGGCCGAACGCCGCGATCGGGTTGCCGCTGGTGCGACGGGTGCCGGCGGAGGAGGCGGCCGTGCACATCGAGCGGCTGATCCGGCTCTGGCTGACGGAGCGCACCGAGGGAGAGTCGTTCAAGGCGTTCGCCGACCGGCAGCCTGACGAGCGCCTGGTCTCGGTCGCGGCGAACGTCACCCTGCAGGAGGCCGTGGCCCGCCTCCGGCGGCGGGACTCGAGCCGCGCGGAGGCCGTCGATGTCTGACGATCTGCTGGACGATGCCGAAGCCGGCGAGCTGGCCGTCGAGTTCGACGATCAGCCGCCCGAGGCGCTCCTCGCCTGGGCGTTCGAGCGGTTCGGCGCGCGCATCGCGCTCTGCACCAGCTTTCAGGCCGAGGGGATGGCCCTGCTCGACATGGCGTGGCGGGTCGAGCCCAAGGTGCGGGTGTTCACCATCGACACCGGTCGCCTGCACCAGGAGACCTACGACCTCATCGACACCGTGCGGGAGAAGTACGGGGTCGCGATCGAGGCCTACACGCCGAACGCGGACGAGACCGAGGCGATGACGCGGGCCCACGGCGTGAACCTTTTCTACCGCGCCGTGCCGCTCCGGCTCATGTGCTGCCAGGTCCGCAAGGTGCGGCCGCTCCAGCGGGTCCTCGACGGGCTCGACGCCTGGATCACGGGGCTCCGGCGGGAGACCTGGGCCAGCCGGGCCGACATCCGGAAGATCGAGCTGGATCACGACCACGGCGGGATCGGGAAGCTGAGTCCGCTGGCCGACTGGACGCACGAGGAGGTGTGGGACTACCTCCGCGCGCACGACGTTCCGCACCATGCGCTGTACGACCAGGGCTACACCAGCATCGGCTGCGCGCCCTGCACCCGGAAGACGGCGCCCGGCGAGGATCCGCGGGCGGGACGCTGGTGGTGGGAGACCAACGCTCCCAAAGAATGCGGGATGCACTGCACCATCGAGACGGGTGGGTTCGAACACGAGCTGGAGGTGCTGCTTGACCGTCCGCGTTGAGGAAGAATCGGTCCGCGAGGCGCTCGCGCTCGAGGCGGTGGCGCTACGCGACGCCGTCGGCGACCCCGACGCCCAGGCCGGCTACGACGCGCTGGCGCGCGCGCTCGCGGACGGCGCCGTGGCCGACGACCTCGAGCCGCCACTGGAGCGCCTGCTCGAGCTCACGCTCAGGACCGGCCGAGTCCGCCGGCTCCACGGGCCGCATGCAGAGGCGGGCGCCATCCGTTTGTACCAGGCGACGCCTGCGGGCCGAGCCGTCGGTGCGGCGTTGGCGGAGGTCAACGCCGCACTCGCGGCCGTGCGCGGGCGATCCATCGAGCGCCTCGCCTTCACCGCGAAGGGACCGGGCACGTACGGCCTGACCCTGGACACGCCCGGCGCGAAGCTGTCGCTCGAGATCGGCGCCGACGGCGTCGCGGTTCGAGAGCTCAGCGTCGGCGACTGACAACCGATCATCCACCGGACAACCAGGAGATGACGCAGTGACGGGAACCCGATCCGAGCTCCTCATTCCGCCTTACGGCGGCACGCTGGTGGACCTTCGGGCGGCGGACGAGGCGCTGCCCGAGCTCAAGGCGCGTGCGAGCACGCTGCCTTCCATCCAGCTCTCCGACCGCGCGGTGTGCGACCTGGAGCTCCTGGCGGTCGGCGCGTTCTCGCCGCTGGACCGGTTCGTGGGACAGGAGGACTACGCCCGGATCCTGGACGAGCTGCGTCTCGCGAGCGGGGCGTTATTCCCCATACCTGTAACGCTGCCGGTCGAGCCGGGCCCGGCGGTGGCGCTCGATCGTGAAGTCGCGCTGCGCGACCGGAAGAACAATCTGCTCGCCACGCTGGTGATCGAGGAGATCTACCGCTGGGATCAGGAGGCCTTCGCCCGGACGGCGCTGGGCACCACCGACGCGAAGCACCCGCTGGTCGTGGAGAGCCGTCGCTGGGGCTCGCTCAATCTGAGCGGGCGCCTCACCGTGCTCCGGCTGCCACCGCACCACGACTTCCTCGGCCTCCGGCTCACGCCGGCGGAGACCCGCGAGCGGCTGGCCACGTTCGGGCGGTCCGAAGTCGTGGCGTTCCAGACCCGGAACCCGCTCCACCGGGTGCACGAGGAGCTGACCAAGCGCGCCATCCGCCAGCTCGACGGCGTGCTCCTGCTGCACCCGAGCGTGGGCATGACCAAGCCGGGCGACGTGGACCACTACACCCGGGTCCGGACCTACCAGGCCCTGGCGCGCCACCACTACGAGCCGGACCGGATCCTGCTCTCGCTGCTGCCGCTCGCCATGCGGATGGCGGGGCCGCGCGAGGCGCTCTGGCATGCGCTCATCCGGCGCAACTACGGCGCGAGCCACTTCATCGTGGGCCGGGACCATGCGGGCCCGGGCAACGACTCGACCGGAAAGCCCTTCTACGGGCCGTACGATGCCCAGCAACTGGTCGAGCAGCACGCCGAGGAGCTCGAGGTCGGCATGATCCCGTTCCACGAGCTCACCTACCTCCCGGACGAAGACCGCTACGAGGAGATCTCGAAGGTGGCTGCCGGCGTCCGCACCGCGACGATCTCCGGCACGCAGGTGCGGGACGACTACCTCAACGCGGGCCACGACCTGCCCGGCTGGTTCACCCGGCCGGAGGTGGCCCGCATCCTCGCGGAAGCCTATCCGCCGAGAGTGCATCAGGGAGCCTGCGTCTGGTTCACCGGCCTGAGCGGCGCGGGCAAGTCCACCACCGCCGAGGTGCTCACGGCGCTCCTGCTCGAGCGCGGCCGCCCGGTGACCGTGCTGGACGGCGACGTGGTCCGCACGCTCCTCTCCAAGGGGCTTGGCTTCAGCCAGGAGGACCGTGACCTCAACATCCGGCGGATCGCCTTCGTCGCCTCCGAGATCGTGCGGCACGGCGGCCTCGTGATCGTCGCCGCGGTGAGCCCCTATCGCAGCACTCGAGACGAAGCGCGCGGGCTGGTGGGGAGCGATCGGTTCGTCGAGGTGTTCGTGGACACGCCGCTCGAGGAGTGCGAGCGGCGTGACGTGAAGGGGATCTACGCCCAGGCCCGCCGCGGCGAGATCCAGAACTTCACCGGCATCAGCGATCCCTACGAGACGCCGACGGCACCGGAAGTGACGCTGTCCACGAGCGACCGGTCGCCGGAGGAGAACGCGCGACTGATCCTCGGCTGGCTCGTGGCCAGGGGCTTCGTGCGGTCCGATGCGGACGCCGACGCCGCGGACGGAGCCGCCGCGTGAGCACGGGCTACTACCCGGTTCTGCTCGACCTGCGCGGCCGCCGGACGGTGGTCGTCGGGGGCGGGGCCGTCGCCGAGGCCAAGGTCGGGCCGCTGCTGGACGCCGGAGCGGCGGTGACGCTCGTGGCGCCGACGCTCACGCCGGGGCTCGCCCTCCGCGTGCGGGAGGTGGGGCTGGCCCACGTCGCGCGGGCGTACGTTGCGGGCGATCTCGAGGGCGCGCACCTCGCGATCGCCGCCACCGATGATCCCGACGTCAACCACGCGGTGCACGCGGAGGCGGAGGCCCGGGGCGTCCTGATCAACGTCGTGGACGATCCGCCATACTGCGGCTTCATCCTGCCGTCCATTCTCCGGCGGGGCGATCTCGTGGTGGCCGTCTCCACGTCGGGCAACGCGCCGGCGCTGGCGGTCCGGATCCGCGAGCGGATCGAGCGCGAGCTGGGGGAGGAATACGCCCGGTTCCTCGCGCTGGCCGGCTCGCTCCGGAAGCCCCTGGCCGAGAAGTATCCCGATTTCCAGGTGCGCAAGCGGCTCTGGTACCGCCTCGTCGATTCCGACGTGCTGGCGCTGCTCCGGGCGGGCGACGAGCCCCGGGCCCTCGAGCGCATTCTTGAGATCATGGGTGTCTCACCCTCAGAGGAAATCGCAAACAACAACAACAAAGAAACCGCGAACCACAGAGACACGGAGGCACAGAGTAACTCTGTGGGTCTCAGTGCCTCCGTGCCTCTGTGGTGTGCAGTTGCAGTTGGACGAGTGTATCTGGTGGGCGCCGGCCCGGGCGATCCGAAGCTGATCACGGCCCGCGGACTCGAGGTGCTGCGGCGCGCGGACGTCGTCGTGTACGACCGGCTGGTGAGCCACGCGCTCCTCGACGAAGCCCCCGCCGATGCGGAGCTGGTCTACGCCGGCAAGGCGCCCGGCGGCCACTGCATTCCCCAGGAGGGGATCAACGCGCTGCTGGTCCACGAGGCGCAGCTGGGGAAGACCGTCGTCCGGCTCAAGGGGGGCGATCCGTTCGTGTTCGGCCGCGGCGTTGAGGAGGCGCTCGCCTGCGCCGACGCGGGTGTGCCCTGGGAGGTCGTGCCCGGCGTCTCGAGCGTCGTCGGGGTTACCGCCCGCGCCTCGATCCCGCTGACCACCCGCGGCTACGGCGGCAGCTTCGCCGTGGCGACCGCGCACCGGGCCGCGGACGGTGCCGACCCGCTGGACTGGGCCGCGCTGGCGCGCATGGACACGCTCGTCGTGCTGATGGGCGTGGAGCGGCTGGACGAGGTCGTCGCGCGGCTGGGCGAGCACGGCCGGCCGCCGGAGACGCCGATCGCGCTGGTGGAGAACGGCACCCTGCCCAACGAGCGGGTGGTCGTCGGCACGCTGGGGGATATCGTCGAGCGCGCGGAGCGCGCGCTGGTCCGGCCGCCGGCCGTCATCGTGGTCGGCGAGGTCGTGCGGCTCCGCGCGGCGCTGGCCCAGACCGCCGCGGCCGCCTCGGGGGACACGCGCCATGTCGCTTGACGACCAGGACGCGCCCGCCATCCGGGCCGAGAACGTCACCAAGCGCTTCGGCCGCTTCACCGCGCTCGACAATGTGACGCTGGAGGTTCCCGGTGGCGAGCTGGTGGCGCTGCTCGGTCCCTCCGGATCGGGCAAGACGACACTGCTCCGGGTGATCGCCGGGCTCGAGGCGGCCGACGGAGGCCGGATCCTCTTCGGCGGGGAGGACGCCACGCCCCGGCACGCGCGCGACCGGCAGGTCGGCTTCGTGTTCCAGCACTACGCGCTGTTCCGTCACATGACCGTGTTCGAGAACGTCGCGTTCGGCTTGCGGGTCCGTCCTCGGCGCACCCGGCCGTCGAGCGCCGAGATCCGCTCCCGCGTGACCGAGCTGCTCGAGCTGGTCCAGCTGGCGCCGCACGCGGAGCGCTACCCGGCCCAGCTGTCGGGTGGGCAGCGGCAGCGGGTGGGCCTCGCGCGGGCGCTCGCCGTCCGGCCCAAGGTGCTGCTCCTGGACGAGCCGTTCGGAGCGCTCGATGCCCAGGTCCGCAAGGAGCTGCGCCGCTGGCTCCGGCGGCTCCACGACGAGATCCGCAT
Organism: Gemmatimonadota bacterium; assembly: GCA_041498715.1. Taxonomy (GTDB): domain Bacteria; phylum Gemmatimonadota; class Gemmatimonadetes; order Gemmatimonadales; family GWC2-71-9; genus DASQPE01. Next base: position 7,828 of record JBGQIW010000030.1, read on the forward strand.
CACCAGCGTGTTCGTCACCCACGACCAGGACGAGGCTCTCGAGGTCGCCGACCGCGTCGTCGTCATGCACCAGGGCCGGGTCGAGCAGATCGGCACGCCCGAAGAGGTGTACGACCAGCCGGCGACGCCGTTCGTCTACGGCTTTCTCGGCAGCGTAAACCTGTTCCACGGCCGCCTGGCCGACGGCCGGATGCGGCTGGGCTCCACCGACCACGACGCGCCGGGGATTGCCCAGGCGGCTGACGGCCCAGCGCTGGCCTTCGTGCGGAACCACGAGGTGGAGATCGCAATGTCGCCCAACGGTCACACCTTCGAGGCCGTGGTGAGCCACGCGCGGGCACTCGGACCGTCGGTACGGGTGGAGCTGGAGAGCCCGGAGCTCGGCGTGCCGATCGAGGCCGAGCTGACCCGCGAGCGCTTCGACGAGCTCAAACTGCGCCGGGGCGACCGGGTGTTCGTGAAGCCGCGCCGCCTCCGCGTCTTCGTCCCCCAGGAGCCAACGGTGCCCGCACCCGATCCGGAGTGGGTGCTGTGAGAAGCGAGATCGGTGTGGCCTTCGCGGGCCCGGCGGCGCGGTGTTGTTGTCGTCGCGCGGGCGAGGTGCGGGCCTGAGGCTCGGCGGGTAGATGGCGGCGCGACCGATACGGTCGCCGAAACCAGCGCCCTGGGCCGGGACCGACCGAGCCCGGGGCGAATTGCTCGAAGGATGCGAAGCGCGGAAGGCCTGGCGGCCGTGAGCGAGGAGACGACCACGTGAGCGCACCGACGTACTCGACGACGAACGGCGACGGGCTGGATCCCGCGCTCGCGGGCGCGCTGGCCGCCGCGCTCCGCGGGCTCCGGTACGGCTCGCTCGAAGTCGTCGTCCACGATTCCCGGGTCGTTCAGCTCGAGCGACGGGAGAAGGTCCGCTTCCCCGCGACCGAGGGGCGTACAGATCGATGAGCAGGACACGCGCAGGTCAATCGCCGACCGGACAGCCGGAGGCCCTCAACCCAAAGAGAGGGCTACGTGCCAACGGTCGGATGGAGACATGTGATGCTGGGAATCGCTATGACGGGAGCTGACATCGCCGCGCGCGCGCAGACGGCGCGTGCGCAGCAGGACTCGACACCTCCGTCGGTGGACGAACGGCTCCGGCCCAAGGTCTCGGCGGGGAAGGAAGGATTCTGGCTCCGCTCGGCCGACGGCGCCTTCGCGCTGCACGTGGGCGGTTACATCCAGGCGGACAGCCGGTCGTTCATAGGCGATAGCGCCGTTCCGCTGACGAACGTGTTCCTGCTGCGCCGGATCCGCCCGCTATTTGAGGGCACCGTGTTCAAGTATTTCGACTTCCGCATCCTGCCGGACTGGGGCGGGGGCACCACGGTCATTCAGGATGCCTACGTCGTCGCGCGGGCGAGCCAGGGGTTCCGGCTCCAGGCCGGGAAATTCAAGGGCCCCCTGGGCCTGGAGCGGCTCCAGTCCGCCCAGGACATCCTCCTCGTCGAGCGGGCGTTCCCTACGGGCATCGCCCCGAACCGCGATCTCGGCTTCGAGCTGACCGGGGATCTCGGGGGCGGGCTCGTCCACTACGACGCCGGCATCTTCGACGGCACCGTGGACGGTGGCAGCGTCGACACCGATACCGGCGACAACAAGGACGGCGAGGGCCGGCTGTACCTCACGCCATTCATCGGGTCGGGCATCCGCTTCCTCGAGGGGCTGAGCCTCGGCGCGGGGGGCACGATCGGGAGCGAGCACGGCACCGCAACGGCCAGCGCGTTGGCGTCGTATCGCACGCCGGGCCAGAACGTCTTCTTCAGCTACCGGAGCAACGGCACGGCGGCAGGCACCGCGGTCGCCAACGGACGGCGGTGGCGCGTCTCGCCCCAGGCGTACTGGCACGTCGGCCCGCTCGGCCTGCTCGGCGAGTGGATCAAGTCCTCCCAGGTCGTCACTCGCGGCGCCACGACCGCGACCATCGGCGCCACGGCGTGGCAGACGGTGGGGTCATTCGCGCTCACGGGCGAGGCCGCGAGCTTCACCGGGATCAAGCCCGAGCGGCCGGTGGACCAGAAGGGTGGCATCGGCGCCATCGAGCTCGTGGCGCGCTACAGCGAGCTCGAGGTGGGCGACGAAGCCTTTCCCACGTTCGCGGACCCGACCAAGTCGACGCAGAAGGCGAAGGAGTGGGCGGTCGGGCTCAACTGGTATCCCGAGCGGCGGATCAAGATCGCGGTCAACTACGGGCAGACCAGCTTCGAAGGCGGCGCCGCGACCGGCAACCGCGAAGACGAGAAGGCACTGCTGACCCGCTTTCAGGTGGCGTTCTGAGCGCGCCCCGCAACCCTCATCAATCGGCGATGGAGAATCAGATCATGGCACGCGCAGACAAGAATGCGAAGACGACCGGGCCGAGTGCGCACGCGGGCCCGCCGCCCCGTGGCGACGGTCGGGGCGGGGCGGCGGGAGCGCCGGGACGGGTCGGGGCGGCGCTCGGACGGATCCTGGGCATCGGGAGCGAGAAGGCCAAACGGATCCACGCGAACGCGGCCCGGGTGAGCCTGATGGTTCCGCTCGCTGTCCTCCTGGGCGGTGGCCTGTCGGCGCAGACCGCCCCGCGCGCGGTCACCCTGCTCAACGCCTCCTACGATCCGACCCGGGAGCTGTACCAGGATGTGAACACCGCGTTCGCCGCGTTCTGGAAGGGGGAGACCGGCCAGGAGGTGACCGTGCAGCAATCGCACGGCGGCTCGGGCAAGCAGGCCCGCGCCGTGATCGACGGCCTCCAGGCCGACGTCGTCACGCTCGGTCTGGCGTACGACATCGACGCGATCGAGGAACGGGGGCTCATCGCCCAGGGCTGGGCCAACCGCTTGCCGGGCAACAGCACGCCCTACACCTCGACGATCGTGCTCCTGGTCCGCAAGGGCAACCCGAAGCAGATCAAGGGGTGGGACGATCTGGCACGACCGGGCGTCTCGATCATCACGCCGAATCCGAAGACCAGCGGCGGCGCGCGCTGGAACTACCTGGCCGCATGGGGCTACGCCCTCAAGCGGTGGAACGGCGACGAAGCCAAGGCGCGGGAATTCGTGTCAAGGGTGTACCACAACGTCCCCGTGCTCGACAGCGGGGCACGCGGATCGACCACGACCTTCGTGGAGCGCGGCATCGGCGACGTGCTGATCGCCTGGGAGAACGAGGCGATTCTCGCGGCCAAGGAGCTGGGGAAGGACAAGTTCGAGATTGTGTACCCGTCGGTCAGCATCCTCGCGGAGCCGCCCGTCGCGGTGGTCGACAAGGTGGTGGACAAGCGGGGGACCCGCGCAGTCGCGCAGGCGTATCTCGAGTTCCTGTACTCGGAGCAGGGGCAGGACATCGCCGGCAAAAACTTTTACCGGCCCCGCTCGCCCACGGCCGCGGCGAAGTACGCGGCTCAGTTTCCCAAGATCAATTTCTTCACGATCGACGAGCTGTTCGGCGGGTGGCGGAAGGCGCAGGCAACCCACTTCGCCGATGGCGGGGTCTTCGATCAGCTCTACCAGCCGGGCAAGGTCTAGGATGGCCCGGCGGTGACCGTGGTGCGCCGCAGCGTGCTCCCGGGGTTCGGGCTCGCCTTGGGGTTCGCCCTGGCATATCTCGGGCTGATCGTCCTGATCCCGCTCGCGACCATCTTCTTCCGGAGCGCGGGCCTCGGCTGGCACGCGTTCTGGGAGACCGCGTCCGCGCCCCGGGTCCTGGCGTCGTATCGGCTCAGCTTCGGCGCGTCCTTCATTGGCGCGCTGATCAACTCGGTGTTCGGCGTGCTGGCCGCCTGGGTGCTCACACGGTACAGCTTCCCCGGCCGCCGGTTGATGGATGCGCTCGTGGACCTGCCGTTCGCGCTCCCCACCGCCGTCGCGGGGATCGCGCTCACCACGCTGTACGCGCCCACCGGCTGGGTCGGCTCCCGGCTCGCGCCCCTCGGCATCCAGGTTGCCTACGCGCCGCTCGGCGTCGTGCTCGCACTCACGTTCATCGGGCTCCCGTTCGTCGTCCGGACGGTCCAGCCGGTGCTCCAGGACCTCGAATTCGAGCTGGAGGAAGCGGCGGCGAGCCTCGGCGCGAGCCGCTGGCAGACGTTCCGTCGGGTCCTGTTTCCAGCCCTGGCGCCGGCGATTCTCACCGGGTTCGCGCTATCGTTCGCGCGGGCCGTCGGGGAATACGGCTCGGTGGTGTTCATCTCGGGCAACATGCCGCTCAGGACCGAGATCGCACCGCTGCTCATCATGACCAAGCTGGAGCAGTTCGACTACGCCGGGGCCACCGCCATCGCCGTGGTGATGCTGGTCGCGTCGTTCGCGCTCCTGCTCGCCATTAACCTGCTCCAGTGGGCCGGCCGCCGACGGGCCGCGACGTGACGCCGAGATGACGAGCACGGTGAGCGAATCGCGGCTGGTGCGCTGGTCTCTGACGGCGGTCGCGCTCGCGTTTCTCGCTGCGTTCCTGGTGCTGCCGCTGGTGTCGGTGTTCGCCGAGGCGCTGGCGAAGGGGTGGGCCGCATACGGCCGGGCCCTCGTCACCCCGGAAGCCCTGGCGGCGATCCGGCTCACGCTCCTCGCGGCGGGGATCGCAGTGCCGCTCAACCTCGTGTTCGGCGTGGCGGCGGCCTGGGCGATCGCCAAGTTCCGATTCCCCGGCCGCAACCTCCTGCTCACGCTGATCGATCTCCCCTTCGCCGTGTCGCCGGTGATCTCGGGGATGATCTACGTCCTCGTGTTCGGCGCCCAGGGCTGGCTCGGGCCCTGGCTGGCGGAGCATGACATCCGGATCATCTTCGCGGTGCCCGGGATCATTCTGGCCACGATTTTCGTCACCTTCCCGTTCGTCGCGCGCGAGCTGATACCGCTGATGGAGCAGCAGGGGGCGGAGGACGAGGAGGCGGCGATCGTGCTCGGGGCCAGCGGCTGGCAAGCATTCTGGCGGGTGACCGTGCCGAACATCCGGTGGGGTCTGCTCTACGGAGTCATCCTCTGCAACGCCCGCGCCATGGGAGAGTTCGGCGCGGTGTCGGTCGTATCGGGGCACATCCGGGGCGTCACCAACACGCTCCCGCTCCACGTCGAGATTCTCTACAACGAGTACAACTTCGTCGGCGCGTTCGCGGTGGCGTCCCTGCTTACCCTGCTCGCGCTGGTCACGCTCGCGGCCAAGACGCTGGTCGAGTGGCGACTGCGGCGCGACTAGCCGCGGCCGCGCGCGTCCGGCTCACCGGCCGGGCCGCCGCCGCGTGCCGACGACCGTCCCGGAGCGATTCACGAGCACGAGCGGCCCGGTCAGCGCGGTCGTGTGCGGCGGCGCGGCCGATCCGGGCAGGCGCGCGATGTCCGGACTGACGCCGCCCACGCCGCCGGCGCTCGTGGTCGGCCACGGATCAGCGGCGGCCGGGTTTATCACATAGCCGAGGTCCGCCATCTGCTGGATCGTCACCAGGCTGAGTGGATTGGATCCCAGGTTGATGAAGCCCGTCATGAGCTCGTTGGTCATCACCGATTCCCGCCAATGCGCGAGCGCTGTTCCGGACCCGCCCCCCGCCTCCACCGGGACGACTTTGTCCGTATAGCTCGGCATCGCGCTACGGAACGCCGCCTGTGCCAGCGGACCGCTGAACCATGGATCCTGGCTCGTCGTGTCCCGAACCAGACTATCCAGGTCCCAGATCGTCCCGAAGCCCAGCAGGTGGGCGAATTCGTGCTCTACGACGTCGTTCAGCAGGTCGTTCTGCTCCAGCAACGACAGTGCCCCGCTGTTGAGCTCCATCACGCCGAGCACCGGCAAGTTGCCCGGTTGCGTGAGGACGCACGGCCCTGACTCTCCCAGCGTGGTGGTTTTGAGCGATACGATCTTCACCAGCACGAGCAGGTTCCGCACGGTCTCGTTGATCGCCGGCTGCGCGGTGTCACAGCTCGCCGCCGGGATGCTGAGCGGCACGGAGCCAAGCGAGTCCACGATCGCCGACTGCCACTTCGCCACGGCGTGATTGATCGCCTGCTGCACGGCGGCAGTGGGCGTGGATCCAATGAAGCGCACGACGATGGTGAACTGGGACGGGAGGGCCGTCGCGACGAACACGACCGGGGCCAGGCCCTGCACCGTGGCCGTGAGAGTGTCTTTGCCCGCGGTGTTCCCGAGCCGCCACCCGCCCGGACCGGCCACGCCGGTCGAGTCCGTCGCCACGACCACCGAGGTGACCGCCCCGTCCCCGCCGCCGCCGTGCGCGGCGAACGTGACCGCGATCGACCGGGCCGGCTGGCCCGAGGCGTTTCGGACGAGGACCTGAGGCGTCGTGGGCAAGAGCGAGCCGATGTAGGCCGTTTGCCCGTTACCGGTGCGCGCCGTGATGCTTCCGCCGGGCACGCCGGTGGTCGTCGTCGTGGGGCCGGTGCTGTCGCCGCCGCAGGCATACGCCAGGACCGGCGCGAGGACGGCGGCGACGAGCGGGAGCGAGCGTCGCATCGCGGGCGTCATCGGGATGAGCTCCGGGCTGCGGTGTCGGATGACTGGGCACAGGGGGTGGTATCGCCGTGGATCGGGATCGCGGGTAACCGTTGCAACGCACCGGTGCTGTCGATCCGGGCGCGGGGTCCGCGCCGGACATCGTGGGTCAGGTCGACGCCGTCATGCGGGCCGGCGACGGTATCCGGGCAAGGCGTTCGCGCCAGCGCCGGGCGGGCCTCCGGCGGGCGCGGCGACGCGCAGGCGAGCGCCAGTCCAAGGCCCAGGGCGCGGCTCAGGTGCGGTGGATGCGGCATGTATCAGGTGATAGACGAACGACGCGCGCCCAACCAGACATCAAGCGCCTGTTCAGCCGCGCCGAGTCAGGCGCCGAAGACGCCCGGGAACCCGCCGGGATCACCTGCCCGGCCCGGGAAGATCTGCTCCAGTGCGCGGGCCCCCAGGTGGGAGGAAACGACCTCGCCGAAGAGGTCGCGGAAGTCCGTCGTCACCGCAAGATCGCGCCCTTCGTACCGATCCGCCGGCTCGAGTCCGGGCCACCGGCCCAGCACCCTGCCGCCCCGGACGCCGCCGCCCAGCACGAACATGGCCGTGGCGTGCCCGTGGTCGGTTCCGCCGGTCCCGTTCTCCCGCACCGTGCGGCCGAACTCCGACATCGTGAGAACGACGACGTCGGCGATCCGGTCGCCCAGGTCCTGCGCGAACGCCGCGAGCGCGCGGCCCAGCTCGTCCAGGCGCCCGGCCAGCTGTCCCTGATCCGAGCCCTGGTTCACGTGGGTGTCCCACCCGCCGGCGTCGGCGAAGGCGATCTCCAGGCCGACGTCGGCCTTGATCAGCTGCGCGATCTGCATGAGCGAGCGACCGAGCCGGCCCTGCGGGTAGTCGGCGCCGTTGGCAGGGCCGTACTGCGTCGGATCCGCCTGCTTGAGCATCTGGACCGCTTCGAATCCCTCCGCGGACGAGGACGCGAGCAGTCCGGTCGCGGAGCCCTCGTACAGCTCCTCGAACGCACGGCTGAGCCGGTCGCGCCCGCCCGGCTGCGGCCCGCGGACGCCGAAGGCACGCAGATCGTCGATCGCGAGCGCGGGGGCCGAGCCGGCGAGCGCCCGGGGGAGCTGCGGGCCGAACGCGACGGCCTTGAACGGCGTGTCCGTGTGCTCGCGGTCGTGCTGGCACACCCGGTTGAGCCAGCCGTCCCGCGTGGTCTTCTCGCCCGGCGTCCCGGTCTCCATGTAGTCCTGCGCGTCGAAGTGGCTCCGGGTCGTGTCGGGCGAGCCGACCGCCTGCACCACGGCGAGGCTGCCGGCCCGCCAGAGCGGCACGAGGGGTGCCAGGCGGGGATGCAGGCCGAAATGACCGTCGAGGTCCACCAGCTGCTCCCGGGGGATCGCGATGCGCTGCCGCTCGGAGTAGTAGGCGCGGTCGCCGTAGGGCACCACCATGCTGAGGCCGTCCACCGCGCCGCGCTGGAACAGGCACACGAGCGTCTTGCGCCGTGCGGCCCGGGAAGGATGCGGCGGCCTGGCGGCGTAGGCCGCCCGGCCCAGGAACAAGGGGTCGAGTCCGAGGCTCACCAGCGCGAGCCCACCGGCCTTCACGAAGATCCGTCGCGAAACTGTCATTTCATTGCCTCTGGAACTCGGGTCCGCCCAACGCCAGTCCCACGGCAAGCGCGCGGGCCTCGACTGGGTCGCGGACGTCGGCCAGCTCCTTCCGGATGACTTGGCGCGTGTGCTCGGTCATCCGGCCGCTGAGGCAGCGCTGGTTCACCGTCTCGACCAGCGCGTCGTAGTCGGTGGTCGCGGGGGAGACGGTATCGAGATTGGTGATGGTGCCGGGGAGCCGGCCACCCGCGAGCATGCTGGCGAACGTCATGCGGCTCAGCAACGCTCCGCTGTTCACCCAGTCCTCCTGGGTTTCGGGATAGCCGGCCGGCGACGGCTGGAGAAACAGCGGCTGGCCCAGGCGGGCCACCTGCTGCGCCAGGCGAGGGGTCGAGTCCGGATCGGCGCCGACGGCCCGCACGGCGCTCACCACGAACTCGAGCGGGGTCTTGACCTTCGCCTCCACCACGGACGGGGTCCAGAACGCCGGCGACCGGAAGATCGCCCGGAGCACCTCCCGCATCTCGCCGTGCGAGCGCTTCCAGGCCACGACCGCCTCGTCCACGCACGCGTCGCTCGGCTCGTCGCTCACGAACCGGGCGCAGAGCTTGGCCGACACGTGATGCATCGTGGCCGGCGCCTCGGCGAGCATGCGCAGGAGCCGCTCACCCTCGTCCTCGCCGTGGCCTGCCGGAAAGGTCTGCCCGAGCACGGTCTTGGCGCCGCGGTCATGGGCCCAGTCGTTGAAGACGAACCCGCCGCCCTTGTCCGGGCGCTCCACGCTCCAGCCGGTGAGCACCCGGGCGACCGCGATCACGTCGGCCTGGGTGTACCCGCCATCCACGCCCAGGGTGTGCAGCTCGAGCAGCTCGCGGGCATAGTTCTCATTCGGGCCGGTCGGCCGCCGCCTACGAGCCTCGGCCCGGACCGAGTCCATCCGCGGGTCGTCCAGGCGGACGCGGCCGAAAGTGCCGAACCGGCCGAACCGCACTCGGGCCGGGCGTCGGTCGGGCCGCGGCGGCTCCGCGCCCTGGGCGACGCTCTCCGCGTTATCGAGATAGAAGAGCATCGCGGGGCTGTGGGCGACCGCGAGCAGCAGATCCTGGAACCGGCCCAGGGCTCGCGGACGGATAGTCTCCTCCACGTAGGAAGGCAGGAGGTAACGGTCCGCGCCCTTGTTGAGGAAGACGTTGAAGTGATTCAGCCAGAAGTCGGTCATGACCTCCGCGAGCTGGTGGTCGGCAAACGTGGCGCGGACCACGGTCCACTGGGCCAGCTCGCCGCCGAGATCGCGAAAGGCTTTCATCGGGCCCGCATTCGCGGCCCCGCCCGGTTGCTCCTTCATGAGCCGCCGCTCGCGTTCGGCCTCCGCGAAGTGTCGGGCCAGGTCGTCGCGGGACGCGAACACCCCCGAGAACTCCCGGCGCCGCTCGGCGACCGTGCGGCTAGGCTCGCTCTTGTCGTCGAGTTGGGCGTCGATCCAGCGCATGACGCCGGCGCGCGCCACCGAGTCCGGCTGGCCCGGCTCTGGGCCGTAGGCGATCCGGTTGAGCGCGTGCACGGCCGAGTCCCGGGGGGACATCGGCTGCTGGGCGGGCGCGGAAGCGGCCGCCGCCGCCGCGAGGGCGGCCGTCGCGATGAGCCATCTTGGCATGAGTGACCTTGTGGACGCTCGGGTCCCCTGCAAGTTAAGGGACTTCCAACAGGAGACCCGGTGGCGGGCTATTCCCAACGCTCTCTTGCCGATAAGCTCGGCATCAAGCCCGGCACGGTGGTCACGACGCTCGGCTCGCCACCGGCCTACCTCAAGCTTCTGAGCCCGGTGCCCGCCGACGTGACCTTCGTCAACCGACTGGGCAAGCGCCCGCGGTTCGTGCATTGCTTCGTGACCCGCCGGGCGGAGCTGGACCGCGAATTCCCCACGATCGCCCGGGCGCTGGCCGACGACGGAATGGTCTGGATCTCATGGCCGAAGAAGGCGGCCAAGGTGGAGACCGACCTCACCGAGGACGTCGTTCGGGAGATCGGGTTTCGGGCAGGCCTGGTAGACGTGAAGGTCTGCGCCGTGGACGAGGTGTGGTCAGGTCTCAAGTTCGTCCGCCGGCTGGCGGACCGGACGTCGTGAGCGTCGCCGGGCAGCCCGGGCTGTCCCCGTCCTACCGGCGGATCTATGCCGTGGTGCGACGGATTCCCCGCGGCCGGGTAGCCACCTACGGTCAGGTCGCGGTGCTGGCCGGCCTGGGAGGGCACGCGCGGCAAGTGGGTTATGCGATGCACGCTCTGTCCAAGGGCTCTTCCGTCCCGTGGCATCGGGTGATCAACGCTCGGGGCGAGATCAGTCGGCGCCGACGTCCAGGGGAGGAGCTGTCTCAGCGAATGCTGCTCGAGCGCGAGGGGGTGCGGTTCGATGCCCGCGGGCGGCTGGCGCTCGCCCGGCTCCAGTGGCGTCCCCGTGCACGATGAGTCCGATCCCCGAGCTTGCGACGGAGCGCCTCACCCTCGGCGCGCTGCACGATGAGGACGCGGCCGAGCTGGAGCGGCTGGCCGGCGCGCGCGAGGTCGCCGATACGACCATCAGCATTCCCCACCCGTACACCCGCGCGGACGCGGAGCGGTTCATCGCGCATCAGCGCGAGGCCGATGCCCGCGGCGACGAGGTCATTTTCGCGATCCGGCAGGCCGGCGGGTCGCTCGTCGGCTGTGTCTCCCTGCGCGAGATCGATCGCGTACACCTGCAGGCCGAGCTGGGCTACTGGATCGGGCTACCGTACTGGGGGCAAGGGTTTGCCACGGAGGCCTCGCGGGCCGTCGTTAGGTTCGGCCTCGAGACCCTCGGCCTCAACCGGCTTTACGCGCATCACATGGCCCGGAACCCGGCCTCCGGGCGCGTGCTCGAGCGGATCGGGATGCGGCGCGAAGGCGTGCTCCGGCGGCGGGTGCGGAAGTGGGGGCGCTTCGAGGACGTGGTGATCTATGCGCTGCTGCGCGAGGAGGCTCCTTCCTGATGTCGAGAACATGCAGTATGGGCATTCGCCTGCCTGTCGCGGGTCTGGCATGCCTGCTGGCACCGTTGCCGCTCGCCAGCGCCGCCGCGCAGCAAGCGGTCTTCACCCGCGCGGACACGCTCCGCGGCAGCATCACGCCGGAGCGTGCCTGGTGGGATGTCGTCTTCTACGACTTGCACGTCACCATCGATCCGGCCGATAGCACGGTGCGCGGGTGGAACGGCATCACCTATCGGGTGGTCGGGCCTGCGCGCGCGATGCAGATCGACCTCCAGCGGCCGCTCGAGGTCGACAGCGTCGTGCAGGATGGCAGACGGCTCACCTACCGGCGGGATGGGAACGCGTTCTTCGTGGCGGTGACCGCGCCGCAGCGCCGCGGCACGACCATGACGCTGATCGTCTACTACCACGGGCGGCCCCGGGTCGCCGAGAACCCGCCCTGGGACGGTGGCATCTCGTGGGCGCGCGATCCCGACGGCCACCTCTGGATCGCGACGACCTGCCAGGGGCTCGGCGCCAGCGTCTGGTGGCCGACCAAGGATACCCAGGCCGACGAGCCCGACAGCCAGCGGATCGCGCTGACCGTGCCCGAGTCGCTCCGGGCGGTGGCGAACGGCCGCCTGCGTGGCATCGAACACGGGCGCGACGGCTGGATCACGTACGAATGGTTCGTGACCAACCCGATCAACAACTACGACGTCGCCGCCTCCATCGGGCGCTACGAGGAGTTCACCGACTCCTACGACGGGGAAGGTGGCCACCTCACGCTGGGGTTCTGGCCGCTCGCGGTTCATCTCGATACCGCGCGCGTGCAATGGCAGCAGGTCAAGCCGATGCTTCGCTGCTTCGAGCACTGGTTCGGACCCTACCCGTGGTATCGCGACGGCTACCAGCTGGTCGAGGCACCCCATCTGGGCATGGAGCACCAGAGCGCGGTGGCGTACGGCAACGGCTTCATGAACGGCTACAGGGGCAAGGATCTCTCGGGGACAGGGTGGGGACTCACCTGGGACTTCATCGTGATCCACGAGAGCGCCCACGAGTGGTTCGGCAACAGCATCACGGCGGCGGACCAGGCGGACATGTGGGTCCACGAGGGCTTCGCCACCTACGCGGAGGGGCTGTTCACCGAGTGCCAGTACGGTGAGCGGGCGGGCGCGGAGTACCTACTTGGGCTGCGGAAGCGGGTGCGCAACGACCGGCCCGTCATTGCCCCCTACGGGGTCAACGCGGAGGGCTCCGGCGACATGTACCCCAAGGGTGCGAACATGTTGCACACCATTCGCCATATCATCGACAACGACAGCACCTGGCGGGCCATTCTCCGGGGGCTCAACGCCGAATTCGGGCATCGAATCGTCACCGGGCAGCAGGTCCAGGACTACATCAGCGCGCATGCCGCCATCGATCTCGCAAAGGTCTTCCGGCAGTATCTCACCACCACCCGGATTCCGGTCTTCGAGTATCGCCTCGACGGGGCGACGCTTACGTATCGCTGGACGGATGTCGTGCCGGGGTTCGACATGCCGGTGCGCGTTGCGGCGGGGCCGGGAAGGTGGGTGAGCTTGTCGCCTACGGAGGCGTGGCAGACGGCTACCCTGCCCAGCGCGGCGCCGGAGGACTTCCGAGTGGACGAGAATTTCTATGTCGTCGCTCGGCGCGCCGGCCCGCCGAAGACCCCGGGCCTGAACTAGGGCTGAGGCGCGGCGTCACGGGGAGCTCTCGGCGCGGGTTGACACAGTGCTTGGAACAGGCAATATTTAACCATATGGTTAAATCACCGCCGCACGATCTCAACCTCGTCTTCCGCGCGCTGGCCGATCCCACCCGGCGCGGGATCCTCAAGGATCTGGCCCGCCGGGAGCGCTCGGTGACCGAGGTGGCGAAACCGTTCCGCATGTCGCTGGTAGCCGTGTCGAAGCATCTCAAGGTGCTCGAGAAGGCCCGGCTCATCCACCGCCGCAAAGACGGCCGGTTCCAGTACCTGCGGCTCAACCCCGAGGCGCTCCAGTCCGCGGATCAGTGGCTCCGCCGCTACGAGCGGTTCTGGAGTCCGCGGCTCGACGCTCTCGCGCATCTTCTCGAACAGGAGGAACCATGACACCCGCTCCGACCGTGACCTCGCTGCACCTCACGAAGCTCATCCGGGCCCGGCGCGAGAAGGTCTTCGAGGCCTGGACCAACCCGGAGCTGATCAAGCAGTGGATGGGACCCGGCGACATCACCGTCCCCGCGGCGCAGGTGGAGCTCAAGGTCGGTGGCCGGTACCGGATGGAGATGGACAACGCAGGCAAGCAGCTGGCGGTCTACGGTGAGTACGTGGAGATCGTCCCGAACCGGAAGCTGGTCTTCACCTGGGGCTGGGAGGGACCCAACCGGTACGAGACGCTGGTAACCGTGCGTTTCGAGGACAAGGACGGCGGCACCGAGGTGACCCTGCTTCACGAGCGGTTCGCGAACGCCGACGACATGGGGCGTCACGAGCACGGGTGGACCGGGAGCCTGGCAAAGCTGGCGACCGTCGTGGAACGGTAGCCGGACGTGCGGCTCAGGCCGTGGCGAGGGCACCCACCTTGAGCACGGTGTTCCAGTTCCGGCCCGTGCTCCGGGTGCCCAGCTTCTTCTCGATCAGCGCGTTCGTCAGCTTCGAGCGGCCGACGCCGTCCGGGTACACGATGTACGCCTGTCTCCCCCACGCGCGGACGACCTCCGGCCCCGCGACGGCGGCCTGAAGCGCCTTCACGGCCGCCGGACCGGGCGCGTCCTTGAGAAACAGGGTGAGGAGGTGGCCGGGATCACGCTCGGCTTCCCGGGGGAAGGGATTGTGGGCCACGATCTCCTCCCATTCCGTCGCGGTCCGCACGAAGAAGTCGGTTTCGAGGCCAAGGCGCGTCTCGGCCTCCGCTTCGAGCCAGCGCTCGAGCGGCGCTCCCGACCGACTGCTCCGGAAAACGAGGTTGCCGCTCTGGAGCAGTGAGCGAGGATCGGCGAATCCCAGTCCGGCCAGGAAGTCGCGTAGATCTGCCATGGCCACCGGCTTGTGCCCGGCGACGTTGATCGCGCGGAGCAGGGCCACGTGGGTCGTGAGCGACACTAGCAACCTCCTACAAGAGCTCGGAGACCGGGTTGAGGTCGCCCTCGGTGAACCGCCCCGGTCGAAGCTGGCCCATGTCGAGCGTGGAGGCCTGGCCGTCCACGATGATCTCGGCCAGCAGCTGGCCGAGGGCGGGCGCGTGCATCACCCCGTGACCCGACGACCCATTGATGAGGAACAGGTTGGGCACGCCCGGCGTCGGGCCCAGGATGGCGTGCTTGTCCGGCGAAACCTCGTAGAGTCCGGCCCAGCAGGCCGCCCGATCTACCGCAACGTTCCGCAGCACGGGGACACGCGCCCGCGCCTTCTCGACGACGGCTTCGACCCACGCCGACTCGACGGAGTCGTCGAACGGGTCGCCGGGCGCGCCCGGGGTGGGCCAAAGCAAGAGGACGCGCCCGTCGCGCACCCGCAGGTGAAACCCGTCGGTCACGAAGATGGTCATCGGCATGGTCGGCGGCAGGACGTCGGTGGGGACGGTCGCTGCGACCTGGCGGCGGAGCGGCGTAACAGGAAGATCAAACCCGGTTCCGCTCATTACACCGGCAGCCCAGGCGCCGAGCGCGTTGACGACCGCCCCGCACGGGATGCGATCCGTGTCGGTCCGCACGGCCACTACCCTGCCGCCGGCGCCGAGGTCGAGCCCATTCACGTCCGCGCCCCAGCGGATTCGCGCCCCTAACCGCTCGGCTCCCCCGAGATATCCCGCGAGCAGATCGAGCGGCCGGACGAAGCCATCGGTGGGACACCAGGCGCCGCCCAGAACTCCGTCGCCTGAGACCGCGGGATTGAGCCCGCGGATGTCGTCCGGGGTCACGGACACGGCCTCGCGGAGTCCGGCGGCGTGCTGCACCTGCCGTGCATTCGCCAGGGCCTCCAGCTCCTCCTTGGTTCCCGCGAGCCACAGGTAGCCAAGCGGCGCGTAGCCTGGATCGACCCCGGTCTCATCCCGGAAGGCCGGAAGCTTGGCGCGGGAGAGCAAGGAAAGGCGGACGTTGATGGCCGTGGCGAACTGGGCGCGGAATCCGCCGGTAGCGCGCGCGGTGCTGCCGGCCCCCGGCGCGGCGCCCCGATCGAGCAGGAGGATCCGGCGCACACCGCGGCGGGCGAGGTGCCAGGCCGTGCTCGCGCCCATGACACCGGCGCCGAGAATCACGACCTCCGGCGCCGTCACCGGGTAAAAACGTGCTCGGGGTGTCTGAAGCTCTTGAACTCGAGCGCGTTCCCGCTGAGATCGCGGAGGAACATCGTCATCTGCTCGCCGGGCTGACCCGGGTAGCGCACGCGGGGCTCGATGATGAACGGAATCTTCGCGCCGCGGATCCGTTCCGCCACCCGCTGGAACTCCTCCCACTCGAGCAGCGCGCCGAAATGGGGCATCGGCACGTGGATGCCATCCACGACGCCCGCGTCGGTCGTCTGGGTGACGGGGCCGGTCGCGTGTGCCGAGATCTGGCTGCCGAAGAAGTCGAAGTCCACCCAGGTGTCGGTGCTCCGCCCCTCGCGGCAACCGAGAACGTCGCCGTAGAACCGCCGGGTGGACGCGAGGTCGCGAACGAAGAACGCGAAGTGGAACGGGGGCATGCTCAGGGCCTCACGCCGAGCGCGTCGGCCCGCCGGAGTCTCAGCGCAATCGCCGCCGCCGCCGCGAGCATCGCGGCGAGCAGAAGAAGCCCCGAGGCGAAGCTGCCGGTCCGGTCCTTCACCATGCCAAGGAGATTCGGACCGACGAATCCGCCGAACGCCCCCATCGAGTTGATGAGGGCGATGCCGCCGGCTCCGGCCTGGTCCTTGAGGAACGCGGTGGGCAGCGCCCAGAACGGGCCCAGACACGCGAGCACCCCAAATGCCGCGACCGACAGGCCGATCACGAGCGGCACGGGCGCCTGCACGAATGCCACCACCACGAACCCTGCCGCGCCGACCAGCGCAGGCCCCGCCAGATGGAGATAGCGCTCGCCCGAGCGATCGGAGCTCGCGCCCACCAGGACCATCCCGGCCGCCGCCACCGCGTACGGCACCGCGGTGATAAATCCCACCGCAAAGTTTGATAACCCGCCGCTGGCCTTCACCAGTTGGGGGAGCCACAAGCTGAAGGCATACAGTCCAGAAATCACGAGAAAATAGACCGCGCCGAGCGACCATACCCTCGGGTTCGCGAGCGCCTGTCGGAGGCTCGCTCCGTGTTCCGCCACGGCCCCGCGCTCCGCCTCGAGCGTCCGTTCCAGCCAGGCCCTCTCCGCCGGCGCTAGCCAGCGTGCCTCCCTCGGCCGGTCCGGGAGGAGCCGCAGGACGAGGAGCCCGACGATCACCGATGGCAGGCCCTCCGTGAGGAACAGCCATTGCCATCCGCGGAGCCCCAGCCAGCCGTCGAGGCCGAGCAGCGCGCCGGAAACAGGTCCGCCGATGATGCCGGAGAGAGGGATCGCGGCCAGAAACCAGGAATACGCGCGCGCCCGCTCGCGCGCAGGATACCAATGCGTGAGATAGAAGATGATTCCGGGAAAGAACCCAGCCTCGGCGACGCCGAGGAGAAAGCGGAGCCAGTAGAAGCTCATCGGTGTGCGAACGAGCATCATTGCGCAGGCGGCGATGCCCCAGGTCACCATGATGCGCGCGATCCAGATTCTCGCGCCTGTGCGGTACAGGATGAGGTTGCTCGGCACCTCAAAGAGGCCGTACGCAAGAAAGAAGACGCCCGCGCCCCACCCGTACACCGCCGGTCCGAAGCCGAGGTCGCGATTCATCTCCAGCGCCGCAAAACCCACGTTCACCCGATCGAGGAACGCGAGGAAATACAGGAGGAAGAGAAACGGAATCAGCCGGCGGGAAACCCGGACGACCGCGCTCCGGGCCTGGTCGGCCACGAGCGGGGGTTGAGTGGAGGCTGGGGCAGGGGCGGGGGCGGCCGACACCCCACCAATATGCAGCCCGCGGGCCCTATTGGTACTGGATGTAGACCGGGACGGGTGAGAGCGAGAGGACCTCGGCCGGGGCCATCATGGGCTTGTCGTTCTTGTAGAAGAGCTTGAACCCGGTGAACTGGACCGGCTGCTTCACGATGAAGTCCCGATACACGCTCCGCTTGAGCGGCCGGTCGCCGAACCCGTCCATGTCGATCACCACCTGGACTCGCGGGTCCACCGTGATGCGATCGTAATTGGTGAGCATGCGCTGGGTGAACCGGTGCACGATCAGCACCTTCGGCGGCAGCTTGAGGCTGTCCACCAGGTTCCGCAGCGTACGAGCCGCATAGTTCACGTCTTCGGCGTCCATCGTGCCGATGCGGGTACCGGGCGCCGACCCGTCCTTCATTGAGAACTCGGGGTCGAGGGCCAGGTGCACGTACGGCCGGGCCAGATAGGGGATCAGCCGGGGCAGCTCCTTCTCCACCGTGCTGTGCCCGACCTGCACATCGAGGAACAGGAGCCAGTGGTTGGCCTCCGCCCAGCCCGCGACCTCCTCGATCAGGCTGTCCGGCATCCGCAGCCGGTGCATGCCGTCGCGCCCCGGCTTGCCCTGCGCTACGGTCGCAATGAGGTGCAGCGCCGGCCTCACCTCCAGCGTCGAGTCCGCGGCGGCCCACTCGGCGGCCGTCTTGCGAAGCAGGGCGAGCATCGAGTCCCGGGGCAGCTCGCCGAGGACCCCCATGCGCTTGGAGTAGGGGTTGCCGTAGAAGGCCACGATGCGGGAGCCGGGGAGAAGCGAGCCCGGGAACGGCGCGGGGCCCACCGGCCATGTCGCAGGGGTGTGGCCGCGGACGGGTTGGGTGGTCGACGCGTCGGTCGCCGCCGCCGCAGGCGTCACCGGACGGGCTGGCCGTGACGCTGGCGCGATCGGGTGCGGGGCGCCCGGTGCCCGGTGCACCACGGGCTGGATACCAGCCTCCGCGCCCGCGGGGCTGGGCTCGCGGAGGAGCAGGGCCACACCGGCGAGTGCGACCGCGATGGCCGCCAGGCGGCCCGGACGGGAACGGAAAGCGGCAGGAACTTGCATGCTGATCGGGTACACCCCGTGTGACCTTGCGCTCTGCATCACGCTTTGGAGTTCCGCCTCGGGCGCGGGCGGCAAAGCGCGGCCTTCGCCCCGAAGGGGGCAAGAACCTCGCCAGCCTTGGCCATTCGCGCAGCCCTTTTCACTCCTCGGTTCCCGCTGCATGTTCCTGCCACACGTTCTCCTGGAGGCGGAATGCTGAAGGACTTCAAGGCTTTCGTGATGCGCGGCAATGTGCTCGATCTTGCGGTCGGCTTCATCATGGGCGCGGCCTTCGGCACGATCGTCACGTCGCTCGTGAACGATGTCATCATGCCACCGATCGGCCTCGCCCTGGGCAAGGTGGATTTCGCCAACCTGTACCTGCTGCTCGAGCCGGGCACCAAAGCCGCTGGCCCTTATGGCTCCCTGGCCGACGCAAAGGCCGCCGGTGCGGTGACCCTGAACTACGGGGTGTTCATCAACACCGTGGTGAGCTTCGCACTCGTCGCGCTGGCGGTCTTCCTCCTGGTGCGCCTCGTGGCCAGGCTCCAGAAGCCGGATCCCGCGACCCCGCCAACGACCAAGGCCTGCCCCGCCTGCGCCATGAGCATCCCGATCCAGGCGAGTCGTTGTCCGCATTGCACTTCCGGCCTCTAGCCAGGCACTGAGCCCGGGGTTCCGACAGGAGGTTTTGCCGGATTCTTCGGGCGCACCTCTGCAAAACAAAGCACTTGCTGTGGATGTGGCCGCTGGGTATGATGCACGCATGGCCGCCGTCCGACCCCTCCGCCAGCCCCAGCCCGCCGAGCCTGCCCTTCACGCCCGCGCGATGGCGA
>JBGQIW010000031.1:0-26583 GCA_041498715.1 Gemmatimonadota bacterium
AGTCCCCGGGATCGGTCACTTCTTGTGACACCGCTCGCAGTTGGCCTTGTCGGTCGCCGCGAAGACGACCTTGCCCTTGACCTCCGTCGTGCCGTTGTGGCAGGTCCCGCACAGCTGCCCGTTCTTCATCCTCTCCATCGTGAACGGCGCGTCCGCCCCCTTCTTCATCTTGAAGATCTTGATGTGGCACGCCGTGCAGCCGCCGACCCGCTCCTTGTGCTCCTCGTGGCTGAAGGTCACGGGGCCGGGGCTGTCCTTGGCGCCTTCGAACTTGAAGTCGGCGGGGGGCTTGACCTGCGCGGACGCGGTCCCCGACGAGGCCGCCACGACACCGAGCGTGGCCGCGATGACGAGCGCGAACATCCATGGTCGATAGGACATCGTGGGTCCCTCCTGGCTTTCGTTTGTCATGGTGACTTGGCGGTGCTCCGGAGGAGCCCGACCAGGTTCCCCATCTCCACGCCCGTGAAGCGGGGATACGACACGCCCATCCGCCGGGCCTCCTCGGCCATGCGGGGAGCGTGCTTCCAGACCGCATCGGCCCACGCCACGGGAGACTGGTAACCCGGATTGTACTGCGTCAGCTCCTCGGAGATCTTGCCACCTTCACCCCGATAGCGATGGCACTTGAGGCATCCCTTCCTGACGAGGAGGATGTGGCCCTGGAAGGGGTCGGGAGGCGGGTCCCGCGATGCATCCGCCTGGAGATACGCCATCAGATCGGCCATCTCGCCGGGCTCGATCTCCGGCCAGGCGATCCCGTCCCGCCTCAAGGCCGTGAACATGGCGGGGGCGTGGTTCCAGAACCGGCCCGCCAGCTCGTAGGCGCCCTGCGGCCGCCTCAGCTCCTCGATGACCGGCCCCACGCTCGCCTGGCCCCGGGAAGCATGGCAGCGCACGCACTGCTTGGCCACGAAGACCGCCTGTCCGCGCGTCGGGTCCCCGGGAGCGTCCGCGGCCGTCGCGCGGCCGCCGCCGATGAGCACGAGGACGAGCGGTATCCCGAGCAGGAGTGGGCCGAGCAGGAGGCGGGCGTATCGCCGGGTCATTTCGTCGCGCTCGCCATGTAGCCAAGGACCGTGAACAGCACCATGTACAGGATGATCCCGATCCCGATCCAGGTGAACAGCCGTCCCGGTCGGCCCTGCGCGGTTCGGCGGTCCAGGATGGGCACGAGCAGGAGGAAGAGGCCGCCGAGCCCGAAGCCGAGGATACCCGCGACCTCGCCCTCGATCCCCAGGATGTGGCTCGGCAGGTACTTGAGCGTCTGGAACATGAACATGAAGTACCACTCGGGCTTGATCCCGGCCGGGGCCGGCAAGAACGGATCCGCCTTCCGGCCGAGCTCCGCCGGGAAGAACGCGGCGAGCGCGGCCAGGATCGCCAGGGCCGAGAGCCACCCCACGACGTCGCGCAGCAGGAAGTTCGGGACGAACGGCATCGTGCGCGGGGCCGCACCCTTCCCCTCGACGGCGGGGGGCACGCTCATCCCGTGGCGCTGCACCAGGTACAGATGGAGCCCGAGGAGCGCCATCGCGGCGGCGGGCAGGATCGCCACGTGGATCCCGTAGAAGCGCGTCAGGGTGGCCCCCGTCACCTCGTCGCCGCCGCGGAGCAGCCGGCCCGCGAACCGGCCGATCCCGGGGACCGCGCTGGTGATCTCCGTCCCCACCTTGGTCGCGAAGTAGGCGAGCTCGTTCCACGGCAGCAGGTAGCCGGTGAACCCGAACCCCATGGCCAGGCCGAGCAGCGCCATGCCCGAGAACCACGTGACCTCCCGGGGCGGCCGGTACGCCTTGAGCAGCAGCACGCTGAAGAGGTGGACGAACAAGGTGAAGATCATGAGGTTGGCCGCCCAGGAGTGGATCGAGCGGATGAGCCAGCCGAACTGGACCTCGGCCATCAGGAACTGGACCGACTCGAACGCCTCTTCCGCGCTCGGACGATAGTAGAGCAGCAGCAGGATGCCGGTCGATACCTGGATGATGAAGAGAAAGAGCGTCATGCCGCCCAGGTAGTACCAGATGCTGTGCCGGTGTACCGGGATCTGCTTCTTCTGGGCGAGCTTCTCCAGCTCCTTCAGCCCGATGCGCCGGTCGAGCCACATCCAGAGCCGGCCGTGTCGCTGCTCGCCCGCCTCCATGGTCACGCGCTCTTGCTGACGACGATCTGGGTGCCGCGCACGTTGACCACGAACGTGTCCAGGGGACGCGGCGGGGGGCCCGCGACGTTCTTGCCGTTCAGGTCGTAGTGGCCGTTGTGGCAGGCACACCAGATCTGGCTGAGATCCGACCGGTACTGCACCGTGCAATTCAGATGGGTGCAGACCGCGGAGAAGGCCCGGAGGTCACCGCCCGAGGTGCGGATCAGGATCCCCGGGCGGCTTCCGAACTTGAAGATCTGCCCCGTATTGGCCTTCACGTCGTCGGGCTTGATGGGCAGCGTCACGGTCCCCGCGGTGGACTCCCCGACGGTGGGGGGGACCAGATAGCTCGCCACCGGATAGAAGACAGACAGCACGAAGGCGACCGCGCTGGTCCCGAGCAGCCAGTTGATGAATCCCCGGCGGTTCTCGTCGGGCTCGAGCACGTGCTCAGTCATGAGGGGCCTCCCCTGCCCGCGATCTTGCGTCCGTGCGCCGCTCCAGCTGCCTGATCTTGAGCACCAGGCCCACGATCAGCGCGAGGATCACCACGAGGGACACGGCGAGCCCCTTGCGCCGGAACCCGAGCTCGCCGAGCGCACGAACCCCACGGCCGTAGGCCTTGGCGCTCACCGCCAGCCCGGAGTCGACGGCCCGCTTCACCGCGTCGACCTTGAAGGCGTGCACGGCGGCGCGCGCCTTGATCAAATCGTCGCGGGCTCCGTTCAGATCGAACTCCGCCTGGCTCACCTCCATGCCCGCCCGCTCCGCCCGCTGCAGGAGCGCGCCCGCCTTGTCCGACTCGACCCGGAGCGAGTCGATCAGCCGGCGCATCTCGACCGCGCTCTTGCCACCCTTGTCGTCGGGGCCGTGACAGCTCGCGCACACCGCCTTGTCGCCGAGCCCCAGCATGAAATCGCCCGGCGCGTGGATCGCGTGGTTCTCGTGGCACGTCGCGCAGCCCGGCGTCCCCAGGTCGGTGAACGCCTTGACGTGGATGCTCGACTTGAACAGCTCCGCCTGGACGGTGTGGCATTGCCCGCACACGTTGCCGACCCAGCCCACTCCAGGAGGCACCGCGCCGTGATTTCCGTGACAGCTGTTGCACGTGGGCGCCGAGAGATCGCCCTTGGTTGTCATCGCGGCCCAGTGGACGCTGGTCTTGTACTTCTCCAGCTGGTCGGTGGGGATCTTGTAGGTCGCCATGTACTTCGCGTCGGCGTGACACCTACCGCACGTATCGGCGACGTGGAGCGGATGGACGCTCGACTGGGGATCGGATCGTGGTCGGATCCGGTGGGCCGGATGGCAGCTCGCGCAGGTCGCCACATTCGCGTCGCCGAGCTCTCGGAGCCGGCGCCCGTGGACCGAGGTCGCGTACTCCGTCACCTGGTCCACCCGCAACGATGGGTTGTAGCGCTTCATGAAGGTGGCGTCGGAGTGGCACCGCCCGCAGACCTGGACGACCTGCTGGCGTGACGGCTTGCCGATGAAGCCCTTGCGGGGATCCATCGCCTCCATGCCCGCCTCCCGGCTGTCACCGCCGTGACAGTCGACGCAACCGAAGCCCTTCACCTTGTGGATGTCCGAGTCGAAGCTCCTGGCGGGAGCGGCCAGCCGCTCGTCCCCGGTCTCGAGGTGACAGGCCGCACAGGCATCCGCCGCCTGCGCCCCGGCCTGGGAAGGCCACAGCACGACCGCAAGGAGCAGCGCTCCCGCGAAGCCGAGCCCGGTCATCTCATGATCAGCGGGCTTTTTGCGCCTGGCTGACCGACTGGAGCATCGCGATGAGGTCGGCCATCTCCTGAGGTGCGAACCCCGGCCAGTCGAGCTTCTTGCCGGAGACGGTGGGCGTCACCAGCGTGTGGTTCCACAGCGCCGCCAGCACCGCGGGGGGAGAATCCAGCCCTTTCGCCTTCGTCAGGTCGCTGGCCGTCTTGCCGCGCTCGCCGCGAAGGGCGTGGCAGTTCAAGCACCCCTTCTGGCTCGCCACCCCATATCCCTGCTGCACGTTGCCGCTCGCGAAGTAGCGGACCGAATAGAGGTAGGCGACGATGTCCGCCATCTGCTCGGGGGTCAGCTGGGGCACGCTGATTCCCCGCGGCTGCATGGCCGCGGCCATGGCGGGCGCCTTGTTCCAGATCGTCGCCGCGAACTCCATCGAGCCCTGCCGTATGCCGCGCTCGACGAGATCCGGCCCCACGTGGCCACCCGCGCCTCCAACCGCGTGGCACTCGACGCACCGCTTCTCCGCGAACAGCTGCCGACCAGACTCGGCGCGCCCCGGCAGCACGTAGAGAGGACCCTCCTCGGGCCCCCCGGTCGCGGGGGCCAGATAGGCGATGAGATCACGGAGCTCCTTCCCCGTGAAGGTGGGGCGCGCGATCCCCCGCTCCTTCATCTTCTCGGCCATCTGGGGCCCGTGGTTCCACATCGCCGACGCCACGAAGATGGGCGAACGGAACTGCTGGAGGTGATCGAGGTTCGGCCCCACGACGCCGCCCGCGCCGCGCACCGTGTGGCAGACGATGCAGCGCTTCTCGGAGAAGAGGCGCTTGCCCGCGTCGGCACTGCCCGGCGGATCGAAATAGTTCAGCGTGTAGAGGAACCCGACCAGGTCGCCGGCCTCTTTGGAATCGAGCTGCGGCCGGGCGATGCCGAGCTGCTTCATCCGGTCCGTCATCTGCGGAAGGTGATTCCACATCGCGGTCGCCAGATCGACGAACGAGCGTGGCCGCATCGTGCGTGCGAGATCGGGCGCCACCTTGCCACCGACCCCGTTGACCGAGTGGCACTTGACGCACCCTTTGGAGCCGAACACCTGCGACCCCGCGAGCGGGTCCTGGCTCGGGCTCAGCACCGGCTGGGCCGCGACCACGCCGAGCGATGCGACAAGTCCTGCCACGGTGAGGACTGCCCACCTCACACTTCGCATCATTGGCGAGCCTTTCATTTCCCATTGGAATCGGGACAATGGCCGTCAACCACTCGCGGCAACGCCGATACTACCCGGGGCCTCCCGCCGGAACAATGACACAAATGTACTACTTCGGTTGTGCCGCGCCCTAGCCTTCCGGCCGGCCTTCACCTACACTCTTTCCGCCGAGGAGGCCCTGGGGCGCCGATGCCCCGTACGCGGGCTTCACCGCAGCCTGGTCCAAGGAGCCCGGTATGAACCTGTGGCAATGGACGGCGACGATGGTGCTCCTGGCGCTGGGCCTGGCCGCGAGCCCGGCCACCCTGCTCGCGCAGACCCCGAAGTACGGCGGGGTGCTCACCCTGATGCAGCGAGAAGAGCTGCCGCAGGGCCTGTCGATCATCGAGACGTCGACGATCGCCACCGTCTGGCCGGCCTCGCCGTGCTTCAACAACCTGGTCTACTTCGATCCGGCCAAGCCGATGGAGTCGCCCGACACCATCGTGGGCGAGCTGGCCGAGAAGTGGTCCTGGCAGGACGGCTATCGCAACCTGGTGTTCTTCCTGCGGCGCGACGTGAAGTGGCACGACGGCCAGCCCTTCACCTCGCGCGATGTCAAGTTCACCTTCGACCTGGTGCGCGAGGCGCCCGAGGCGACGGGCAAGCTCCGGCTCAATCCCCGGAAGGACTGGTACGCCAACGTCGAGGCGATCGAGACCGCGGATCCCTACACGGTGGTGTTCCGGCTCAAGCGGCCCCAGCCCTCGATCCTGATGATGCTCGCCTCCGGGCAGTCCCCGATCTATCCCGCGCACGTGCCGCTGGCGGACCAGCGCAGCCGCTGCGTGGGCACCGGCCCGTTCAAGTTCAAGGAGTGGCGGCGCGGCGAGTACGTCGAGTTCGTGAAGAACCCGGACTATTTCGTCAAGGGCCGGCCCTACCTCGACGGCCTCAAGTACGTGATCATCAGCGAGCGCGGCACCCGGACCGCCGCGCTCCAGGCCGGGCGGCTCGACAGCGCGGCGCCGGGCGAGATCACCAAGAACATCGCCGACCAGCTCAAGGCCGCGGTGCCGGGCATGGTCGTCACCCGGGTCGGCTCGCTGACCTCGCCGAACCTGCTCGTCAACCACACGCGTCCGCCGTTCAACGACGTGCGGGTGCGGCGGGCGGTGGACCTCGCGATCGACCGCGACGGATACATCAAGGGCGTGCTGCAGGGCGGCGGGGTGGCCGGCGCGGCGCTCGTGCCCAAGCCCTTCGGCTCGTGGGGCCTGAGCGACGGCGAGCTCGGGCAGATCCTGGGGCGGCCCGACGGGCGCAAGGCGGCCGCGCGGAAGCTCCTGGCCGAGGCCGGCTATGGCCCGGCGAACCCGCTGCGCTTCGAGGCGCAGACCCGCGGCATCGCGACCTACGTGGACCTGGCCTCCTACGTGGTCAGCGAGCTGCGCCAGGTCGGCGTCGAGATCACGGTGAAGCAGCTCGACAGCGTGCAGTGGTACGGGGTCACGACCCGGAAGGAGTTCCAGCTCGGCATCAACATCTCGGGCTACGGGGTGGACGATCCCGACGCCATCCTGTTCGAGAACTACACCTGCGCGTCGCTCCGGAACTACACCGGCTACTGCGACGAGGCGGTGTCCCGGCTCATCGAGCAGCAGTCCCAGGAGCTCGACCTCCGGAAGCGGGTCGCCCTGGTGCACGAGATCCAGAAGAAGCTCATCGAGGCGGGGGCCCGCCCGACGGTGGCGTGGGGCATCGACTTCTTCGCCCACTGGCCCTACGTCAAGGGTCTGGTGCCGCATCACTCGCTCTACAGCTTCGGGCGCATGCAGAACGTGTGGCTCGACCGCTAGGGCGACCTCCCCATCCGCCGCAGCCACCGGAAATGGGATGCCAGCCCCGCCCGGAATGACCGATGCTGCGCATACCCGATCCCGAAATCTCGACAGGTCCCTTCCACCAGGCGCGAGATCGCCGGGTAGTTGACGTGGCCGATCCGGGGAAACAGATGGTGTTCGATCTGGAAGTTCAAGCCGCCGACGAGCCAGGTGAGCATCCGACTGCCCCGCGCGAAATCGACCGTCGTCTCGGCCTGATGGACCGCCCAGGCGTGGTCGATGCGCCCGGTATCCGACCGGGGCACCGGAAAGTCCGCCTCTTCCACGCAGTGTGCCACTTGAAACACCACGCTCAGCACGACGCCCGTCACCAGGCCGGCAACCCCGTAGTAGAACAGGACGATCCCGAAGGGGTGAAACATCGCGGGAATCCCGAACGCGATCGTCAGGAAGATCGCCTTGCCGGCCGCGAAGACCACCAGGTCCCAGCCTCTGGGGCGGGGGAACGGCTGATTGCTGATCCGGCCGCTGATCAGCTTCCGGAAATCATCGACGAGCTGCCACTTGATGGCCAGCACCCCGTAGAGCGGCCAAAGGTACAGGTGCTGCCACCGGTGAAAGGCGAGCCGTCTCTGATGCGGAGTCAGTCGGGCGAGAATGCCGAGGTCGATGTCGGTGTCGTGGCCGGTGATGTTGACGTACGTGTGGTGGAAGACCACGTGCTTCCACCGCCAGAGGTAAGAGCTCCCCCCGATCAATTCCAGCGTCATCGCCATGAGCTTGTTGATCCGGGGGAAGCTCGAATAGGCCTGGTGACCGCCGTCGTGCTGAATGTTGAACCCGATCCCGGCGGCAGCCAGGCCCAGCAGGATGGCCAGAGGCAGCGCCTGCCACCAGGTCCGGGCTCCGAAGACCAGCAGCCCGTACGAGCCCGCGTAGACGGCGACGAGGATCGCCGTCTTCAGGTACATCTGCCAGCAGTCGCGCGGGCGTCGGCCCGTGGTCCGGAAATACTCGTCGACACGCCGCCGGAGCTCGAGCTGGAAGTCGGTATCGTTGCCGAACTTGAGGCTCGCCATGCCGGGGAGAGAAATCGCAAGCCGCGTGCCATTCGAGGAGGCTCGCCAAACCGCCGGGTTGCACGACGGATCCGAAGACGCGGGTGAGGCACCCACGCCCCATTGGGGCATCGGGGGCAATGAAGAGGAGACTTGATGCCGACCTACAGCGAGATACAGAAGTTCGTTCAGCGCCACCACGGGTTCGTCCCGAGGACCGTCTGGATCACGCATGTGAAGGCCCTCCGGGGCCTGCCGACGCGACGCGCCGCGAACCGCGCCGGCCGAGGCCGTCGTGTCGTCCCCTGCCCGCCCGAGAAGCGTGAGGCCATCGAAGAGGCGCTCCGGCACTTCGGCCTGCTCTGACGCCGACCGGTCATTTCAAGGGCGGCACCGGGATCATCCCCGATGCGCAGGCTAGCCGATCCGATCGGCAGGGACAACGCGATTCACCGGCGCGCCGGACCGGTCACCGCGTAGATCTGGACGGGGCTCGCGCGGCCCCGGAGCATCCGGGCTCCGAGATCCTCCACCGGATACCCGCCGGCCCCTCCCAGCCGGCCGACCGCGTCGGCCGAGATCACCAGGCGTCGGTCGAGCTCCCGCGCCACCTGCTCGAGACGGGCCGTCGTGTTCATGACGTCGCCGTGGAACACGATGCCGCGTCGCCGTCCTCCGACCTCGCCGACGACCACCGGCCCCACGTGGAGCGCTCCGCGCACCCACGGCGCGACGCCGAAGTCGCGCACGAAATCGGGCTCCGCCGCCCCGAGGGCCGCCTCGATGGCGGCGAAGCATGCGATCGGGCGGCTCGCGGTCCGTCCCGCCGCTTCCGTCCACGTGATCACCATCTCATCGCCCACGTACTGGTAGATCTCGCCGCGGTGGTCGTCCACCGGGTCCGAGGCCAGCACGAAGACGCGATTGAGGAACTGGTGGACCGCGACCGGCCCGATGCGCTCGGCCAGCGTGGTGGAGCCGGCGATGTCGACGAAGAGGAAGAACCGCGCCTCCTGACGCGGTCGGTGATACCGCCCGAGCACCCAGTCGCGCAAGGTCCGCCCGCCGATGATCCGGCTGATCTGGAGCATGAACATGAAGGCCCACGTGGCGCCGAAGGAGAACACCACCGACACGACCTGCACGGATCCGCCTCCGATCGGGACTCCGAGGAGACGGGTGCCCAGCTCGAAGACGTTGACGAAGGCGATCATCAATCCGTAGACGAGCCCCTTCACGAGGAGGGTCACCAGGAAGGGGGCCTGCTCGATCGCGCGCCCGGGGCGCGTGCGGGTGCCGAAGACCTCGAGCCATCCGATCGTCGAGCTCAGCAGGAACCCGTGGATCGCCCCGATGGGGATCCCGAGCTGCGGCGCCCGGTACGCCGCGAAGTTGAGCAGGACGCCGTAGGCGCTGCCCAGCAGCGTGCCGGCCGCAGCCACTCGACCGAGGAGCCAGAGCCGCCGCCTCGTCCCCGTTCCCCGCCGCTCGCCCATTGGTCGTCCCGCCGCATCTTACGGCCCCTCGGGGTGAAGTCCAAACCCGGCGCTCGGGTTTGACTTGTCCCGCGCCCTCTGACAGGATCGGCGCTCGAGATGCCACCGTTCGTCCGCGCTGGAGACCACGATCCCCTTGGGAGGCTCATGATGACGCGACGTCGCCTTGCCACCATCACGGTGGCCGCTCTCCTCTTCTGCGCGGGCCCCGCGCTCGCCCAGGACAAGCTTCCCCCGCTCCGCACCGGTGTCGACGGCACCTTCGCGCCGCACGCCATGCCCAAGCTGGGCGGTGGCGTGGAGGGCTTCCAGATCGACCTCTTCACCGAGGTCGCGCGCCGCATGAAGCGCGAGATCACGATCGACGCGGTGAGCTTCTCGACCCTGATCCCGGGCATGCAGTCCGGCCGCTACGACTTCATCGCCGCGCCGACGACGGTGACCAGGGAGCGGGCGGAGAACATGCTCTTCACCGCGGGGTACCTCTGGACCGCGTACCAGTTCGGCATCAAGAAGGGGTCGGCGGCGATCAAGGACTGGGCCGACCTCAAGGGCAAGTCGGTGGCCGTCAACAAGGGCACGCCCTACGAGACGCTGTCCAAGGCCAAGGGCGCCGAGCTCGGCTTCACGGTGCAGGTCTACGACAACCAGCCGGACGCCACGCAGGCCGTCCTCTCCGGTCGCGCCTACGCAACGCTCGGCGGCAACACCACCATCGTCTACGCCGCGTCGAAGAACCCGCAGTTCGTGGCCGACCTCGAGCTCACGGACACGCGCGCCCACTGGGCGGCGCCGGTGCCCAAGAGCAACCCGAAGCTCCGCGCCGAGCTCCAGGACGCGCTCGACTGCATGAAGAAGGACGGGACGATCGCCAAGATGTCCGAGAAGTGGTTCGGCCGCAAGCCGCCCGCCGACGGCCTCGAGGTGGTGATCACCCCGGGCTACGGCGTGCCGGGCATGCCGGGCTACGATCCGACGCCGCACGAGCTCCATTGCCACTGATCGTCGACGCGCGCGGCCTCCACAAGCACTTCGGCGCCCTGCACGTCCTCAAGGGCGTCGATCTCGGGGTGGCCGAGCGCGAGCTGGTCTTCGTCATCGGGCCGTCGGGCTCGGGCAAGTCGACCCTGCTGCGCTGCCTCAACCGGCTGGAGGAGCCCTCCGCCGGCAGCGTCGTGGTGGACGGCATCGATATGCTCGACCCGCGGACCGACATCAACCACGCGCGCCAGCGCATCGGCATGGTGTTCCAGTCCTTCAACCTCTACCCGCACATGACCGCGCTCGGCAACGTGACCCTCGCGCTCCGCAAGGTCGCGGGCCGGTCGCGCGCCGAGGCCGAGGCGCTCGGCCACGCCGCGCTCACCCGGGTCGGCCTCGGCGACCGCGCCGGCCACACCCCGGGCCAGCTCTCGGGCGGCCAGCAGCAGCGGGTCGCCATCGCGCGCTCGATCGCGCTCGAGCCCCGGGTCATGCTGTTCGACGAGCCGACCAGCGCGCTCGATCCGGAGCTGGTGGGGTCGGTCCTCGAGGTCATGCGCTCCCTGCGGGAGAGCGGCATGACCATGATCGTGGTCAGCCACGAGATGGGCTTCGCCCGCAACGCGGCCGACCGGGTCGTGTTCATGGACGAGGGCGCCATCGTGGAGCAGGGGCCGCCCGAGGTGATCTTCGAGAAGCCGGCCCACGAGCGCACGCGCACCTTCATCGGGCAGATCCAGCGGCATTGAGCTTCACCGAGACGTTCTTCAACGGGAAGGTCATGCTCAGGTACCTGCCGGACATCCTGTCCGGCGTGGTGGTCACGATCGAGCTGGCCCTGCTCATCGTGGTCACCGGCATCGCCGCCGGCCTCGCCCTGGCCCTGCTCCGGAGCCTCGGCATCCGGCCGCTCAACTGGGCGATCATCTTCGTCGTCGACCTGTTCCGCTCCCTGCCGCCGCTGGTCATCATCGTGCTGATCTACTTCGGCCTGCCCAGTGTCGACCTCTCGCCCTCGGGCTTCGTCTCGACCTGGCTGTCGCTCGCCTTCGTGCTGATGGCCTTCTCGGAGGAGATCTTCTGGGCCGGCATCACCTCGGTGGCCAGGGGCCAGTGGGAGGCCGCGCGCTCGACCGGCCTGTCGTTCGGCCAGACCCTGATGAGCGTCGTGCTGCCGCAGGCCTTCCGCCTGGCCATCCCGCCGCTCACCAACCGCACCATCTCCATCACCAAGGGCACCGCGCTCGGCACCGTGGTGGCCGTCACCGAGATCCTGGGGCAGGCCAGCTCGGCGATGTCCAACTCCTACAACCCCTCGCCGCTGATGATGGGGGCCGCGGCCTACCTCGTGCTGTTCTTCCCGGTCGTGGTGGCGGCCCGCTGGGTCGAGACCAGGTTCGCGTGGAAGCGATGATCCAGACCTTCTTCAACCCGGAGATCATCGCCGCGTCCTGGCCGATCGTGCTGGCCGGGCTACGCAACACCGTGCTGCTGTCGCTGCTCGTGGTGCCGCTCGGCCTCCTCGGCGGGCTGATCCTCGCGCTGCTCGCGAGCGTGAAGAACCCCGCGGTGCGCTGGCCGCTGATGGCGTGGGTCGACTTCTTCCGCGCCTTCCCACCCCTGGTGCTGCTCATCTTGTTGTTCGCCGGCCTGCCGTTCGCCGGGCTCGAGCTGGGCGGCTTCGTCTGCGTGGCCATCGCCTTCTTCCTCAACACCGGCGCCTACTACGGCGAGATCCTGAGGGCGGGCATCGACTCGGTGCCGGTGGGCCAGGTCGAGGCCGCGCGCTCCACCGGCCTCTCGCGCCTGCAGGCCATGGCCTACGTCGTGCTACCGCAGGCGGTGCGCAACGTGCTGCCCGACCTGCTCTCCAACACGCTCGAGGTGGTGAAACTCACCGCGCTCGGCAGCGTGGTGGCCGTGCCCGAGCTCCTCTACCAGGCGCGTCAGGCGCAGAGCATCACCTACAACCCGACGCCCATCGTGGTGGCCGCGATCATCTACTTCCTGATGCTGTGGCCGGTGGTGCGCCTCCTGAGCCGCCTGGAGAACCGCGCGCTCGCCGGGCGGTAGTGGTCTCATGAGGAGCCAGAGCGGATTCGTCTCGGTCACCCGGGCAAAGCGACACGACTCTGGTCCCCCGCGGATTCCTCATCTTCGCCCTCTGCTCTCATCCAGCGGGGCGCCTATCGGGGAACAAAGGGGCGGCCCCGCCCCAAGTGTGGAAGCGGATCCCCTCGCGGGGAGATCGGCTCGACTATAACCCGCTGATTGCTGGGCATTTCTGCCTGGCACTGGGAATGCACCCCCCGCGGTGAGGAACCCGATTGTTCTTCGGGGACGGCTCACGTCCCGTTCGCCCTGTCTCAGAAGACGGGAGATCCCGTGGCCGACACCAGCGTGTTGCGCCAGAACATGGTGCAGTATCAGATCGCTGCGCGCGGCGTGACCGACGCGCGGGTGCTCGACGCCATGCGGACGGTCCCTCGAGAAGCATTCCTGCCCGAGGCGCTCGCGGAGTTCGCCTACGAAGATAACCCGCTGCCAATCGAAGAAGGGCAGACGATCTCCCAGCCGTATATCGTCGCCCTCATGATCGCTGCCATCCAACCGCGGACAGAGGATCGCGTATTGGAGGTCGGGACCGGCTCCGGGTACGCGGCCGCGGTGCTCTCCCGGACCGTCGGCCAGGTCTACACGGTCGAACGGCACGCGACGCTGGTGGACCTGGCACGGCGCCGCCTGCGGACGCTGGGATACGGCAACATCGAGGTGCTCCACGGCGACGGCAGCCTCGGCTGGCCCGATCATGCGCCGTATGACGCGATCATCGTGGCGGCGGGCGGGCCGCACGTGCCGCGGCAGCTGCGCGCGCAGCTGGCCGTCAGCGGCCGCATGGTGATCCCGATCGGACTCGATGTCCGTCAACAGCGTCTCCTCCGCGTGACGCGCGTCGCGCACGACCGGTTCGAGGAGGAGGAACTCGGGCCGGTACGCTTCGTTCCCCTGGTCGGTGCGGACGCGTGGGAGGGCCCCGGCTTCGTCCCGACCGGCGTGTTCGCTCGACGCGGCATCCGGCCCAGGACGATCGCGGCGGTGATCCGCGAGGCGGCCGAGCCGTTCGCCGAGATCGGGGAAGTGGATCTCGACCCGCTCCTTGAGCGGATCGGCCAGTCCCGGGTCGTCCTTCTGGGTGAAGCGACGCATGGCACCGCGGAGTTCTATCGGATGCGGGCCCGTATCACCCGCGAGCTGATCACGAAACGTGGCTTCACGATCGTCGCCGTGGAAGCTGATTGGCCGGATGCCGCGCGGGTCGATCGCTACGTTCGCCACGGGCCGGCGGTGCCGGAGGGGGGGCCCGCCTTCAGTCGCTTTCCGACCTGGATGTGGAGAAACGCCGAGGTCCACGACTTCGTCGAGTGGCTCCGATTCTGGAACGCGGACTGCCGCGACCCCGCTCGCCGGGCCGGCTTCTACGGCCTCGATCTCTACAGTCTCTTTACCTCGATCGCCGCCGTCCTCCGCTACCTGGACGAGGTGGACCCGGATACCGCCGCGCTCGCCCGCCGGCGTTACGGCTGCCTGAGTCCCTGGCAACGGGACCCCGCAGTCTATGGCCGCGCCGCCCTCACGGGGCAGTACCGGACCTGCGCGGAGCCGGTCACCCGCATGCTCCGCGACATGATGGAGCACCGCCTCGAGTACGCCGTGCACGACGGCGAGCGCTTCCTCGACGCGGCCCAGAATGCTCGGCTGGTGGCGAACGCGGAGCGCTATTACCGCGTGATGTACTCTGGCCAGGTCGATTCGTGGAACCTGCGGGACCGCCACATGTTCGACACCCTGGACATGTTGCTCAACTTTCACGGGCCCGAGGCCAGGGCGGTGGTCTGGGCGCACAACTCTCACGTCGGCAATGCGGCCGCCACCGAGATGAGCGCCCGCGGCGAGTTCAACGTGGGCCAGCTGTGCCGCGAGCGGTTCGGCCCCGAGGCCTTCCTGGTGGGGTTCGGGACCGACCGCGGCACCGTCGCGGCGGCGAGTGACTGGGATGCACCGATGCAAGTCATGGCGGTTCGGCCTTCCCATGCCGACAGCTACGAGCGGCTGTTCCACGAGTCGGGGGTGCCGGCCCTCCTGCTTCCTCTTGGGCCCGCGGCCCGGCCCGAGGTACGGGACGAGCTGCGGCCGCCTCGTCTGGAGCGTGCCATCGGCGTGATCTATCGGCCCGAGACAGAGCTGCAGAGCCACTACTTCCAGGCCGTGCTGCCTGGCCAGTTCGACGAGTATGTCTGGTTCGACGAGACCCGGGCGGTCCGGCCCCTTCCCGCACCCACGCGCGAGGGGATGCCGGACACCTACCCGTTCGGCGTGTGACCGGGTCTCTCCCCCTCCAGGAGATCGACGCCGTCCAGGCCAAGCTGGCCTGGATGCGGGAGGCGCACATCTGGCCGAACGGGCAGCGCTATCTCTGGACCGATGCGTTCGGCGTGGTGCTGCTGGCGTCGCTGTGGCAGGAGCTCCACGACGATCGCCTGCTGCGCGAATGCGAGCGGGTCGTCGCGGAGGTCGAGCGGGTGTTGGGGCGGCCACGCGGAATCCGCATCGGCGAAGAGCCCGACCGGGACGGCCAGTACTTCCACTACCTGGCCATGTGGATCTTTGCGCTCGATCGGTTGGGAGCCATCGACCGTCGCTATCGAGAGAAGGCGATCGCCCTGGTACGCGACATTCACCCCGCGTTCGTCGTTCCCGGACGCGGGGTGGTCTGGAAGATGCGCGAGGACCTCAGCGGCCCGTATCCGGGCTTCGGGTTCGGCGTCCTGGACGCCTTTCATGGGCTGGTGGTCTATCGCCTGCTGGACCCGGTCGGGCTGGCCCCGGAAATCGCGGACATGCGGGCGCTGGTCGAGGCCAGCTATCGCACTCTCACGATCACCCAGGACCTCGGCCTCGGAATGATGCTCTGGATGAGCCACTTCTTTCCCAACGAGCCGTGGGCGGTGATTCAGCGCACGCGGGCCCTGGCCATGCTGGATCGGATGTGGGTCGACCCGCCCGGTTACTTCAGCCGCGAGCCGTCGCACCGCCAGGTGAAGTTCGCCTTCACCAACTACGGTGTCTCGCTGGGCCTCCAGGCCGTGCCCGCGCACGGCGAACGGGTGCGGCGACTGAACGCGTTCTTCGCTTCGTACCACTCTGGCGACGAATACGACACCAACGCCATCACCCACGTCATGGCGTGCACGTCCCATTTCCCGGGACGATTTCTTCGCAATGTCCCTCCCTGAGTGGGAGCCCCCCGGTCAGCGGCTGCGGGCCGTCAGGACCGGACGGCCCGAGCGCGCCACGACCTGCGACGCGACACTCCCCAGCAGAAAGCGGTGCACGCCTGTCCGACCGTGGCTGCCGATCACGATGACATCCGCGTGCCATCGGCCCGCGGCTCTCACGATCTCCACCGCCGGCCCGCCCTCCACGAGCTTCGTCTGGACGCGGATGCCAGACGCGCGGGTCCGGGCCAACACGACCGCCAGGCGGCGGTGAGCGTCGTGTCGCGCGGCCGCGAGCAGATCGAGATAGCTCGCCGGCGCGGCTCTTCCACCTCCGACGAAGGGCGAGGGAGGCGTGAGGACATGCAGGATCAGCAGTCGCGCTCCGTCGCGCTGCGCCCACTCGCGCGCCATGGCCAGGGCCGGACGCGACGCGGCCGAGAAGTCCGTCGCGTACAGGATCCGCCGCGTACGCTTCACTGTCGCCACGCCGGCCGGGCCCTAACACGTCCCCTGGCCACGAGGGCGATCAGCAGAATCGATCTCCGGATCATGACCTAATCTCCTTCGCTTCGCCGCGTTTGTCACTCGGCGCCTCAACGCGCGCTGAACAGTATATGACATGCAGGGTCTCGAGCTATCCGCCCATCTGCCACGTCTTGATCGCCGAGAACGGGTGCAGCAGCATCACGACGTTCAGGATCAGGCCGTCGCGGATCGTGAGCAGAAGCGCGGCCTCGACCGCCACGAAGGCGACCACCGAGACCCACACCGGCAGCCGCATGACCGCGGTATACCCGAGGGCGAACGCGATCACGTCACCCACCGAGTTCGCGATGCTGTCCCCGTAGTAGTTCAGCGCGATCGTCGCCTCGCGGTACGCCGCGATGACCGCATTCGTGTTCTCGCCGATCTCCCAGCCCACCTCGATCATGACCGCCAGCAGCGCGCGCAGCGACGGCCAGCGCGCCCCCAGGAGCAGCCGCAGTACCGCGTAGTACACCGCTCCGTGCAGGACGTGCGTGAACGTGTACGGATCGATGAGATGCTGCGAGTTGTGCGAGCTCCAGATGTCCCACGCCCAGGGACTCGGGGAGCCGCACGAGCACCAGAGGCGCCGACCCATCAGATGGAGCACCACCGCGTCGACGGCCGTGAGGCCGATCGCGGCGGTGACCGTCCACGGCCTCCACGCCGCGCCGATCGCCGAGCGGGGCCCCTCGTCGGCCATGGAAGCTATCGCCTGTCGGGGCGCGGTGGAAATGGCCGGTGGGGCGGAGCGAGCGGGTACAGCGGGTTCACGGTGATATGACCACCCACCCATACCCCGTTCGCGCCGACACAGGAGCAAGGTGCTCCCGCCGCCACGTTTTGCGGGAAGCGACAGATGCCATAGGGCGTCGAGCAAGTCGGAAACGCGGGATAGGGCCAGCTCCCCGGCAGGAGCGCGTAGGGCGGCGCCTCGGGAAGTGGTGAAGTGTCTTGGGCGGACGTGGGAGCAACCCCGACAAGCCCGACGAGCACCAGCAAGGGGAGAAGACGCGCGACTGTCACCAGGCGGGCCAGCCGGTCAGCCAGCCCGCCGGACTCCGGCGTCGGGTGCGAACCTTCGGAATGTCCGATATGGGCCATGATGGCGAGGAGCTTCCTCCAGAAGCAAGAGCAGAATGCGCGCCAATTGCAAGATGACGGCTTTTCGCAGCCTTGGACCTGACCGTGCCGCTCGGATCCACCTCCAGATGGGGAGGGATTGCCTCAGATGTCCCGGGCCGGTCCCGGCGCCGGCACAGCGCCCGCCGGCATCACCACCGCCTCGTGCGGATGGTCCTCGCTCGTGCGCCAGTCGCTCCGTGCACACGCCTGTGGTAGGGTCTCGGCACCAAGCCAGGAGGCAGACATGGCCGAGCCAATTGACGCTGAAGGCCGGCGGCTGCTCACAGCCTTCGCTCGTAACCTCAATCGTCTCGACCCGCAGC
Source organism: Gemmatimonadota bacterium (assembly GCA_041498715.1). Lineage (GTDB taxonomy): Bacteria > Gemmatimonadota > Gemmatimonadetes > Gemmatimonadales > GWC2-71-9 > DASQPE01. The sequence continues at coordinate 17,689 of JBGQIW010000031.1, forward strand.
CTCTCGACTGGCAGCGGTTCTACGAGTTCATCCTCCATGCATTCCGGCATTCGCCACAACCCTCCGAAGCGGTCGGTCATGCATTGGTCCAGGAACGCCTGGATTGGGAGGAGGCAGAGGGGTTCGTGCTCTTCTACACCCACGCGATAGAACTGCTCGAACGCGAGACGGCGACAACGCCGGTCTCGAGAGCCAGGCGCGCCACCCGTAAAAGGTCGGGCGCTGGCCGGAAGCCGGCCGCGCGGAAACGACGCCGACCCTGAAGACCAAGGCGTATACGCTGCTCGGGGCTGACCGGCGGCCGTACCGGAGCCCTGCACGCGGCGCGCTCGGGGGCCATACGCGCTCCCGCTTGTACGGCCGGCTGGATTGCCCGGCGGCCCTCCGGGCCATCGCCCGCGGCGGCTACGTCAAGAACCGGGTGTTCTTTGCCGACGAGAAGATCGCCGTCTCCGCCGGCTTTCGACCGTGCGCGGTTTGTCTTCCCGAGCGCTACGCGCGATGGAAGGTGGCGAAAGGACAGGTGGTAGACAAGCGACAGCAGCTATTGGCCGCTCGCGCCCGATCTCGACCGGTGCGGCACACCTGATGAAAGGGAATCGACATGATGAACCTGACTCCCACGGAGATGGAGCGGTTGACGATCTGGAGCGCCGCGGAGCTCGCCCGGAGGAGGCGGGCCAAGGGACTGCGACTCAGCTACGTGGAGGCCATCGCCTACATCACCGACGAGGTCCTCGAAGGCGCGCGCGAAGGCCGGTCGGTCGCGGAGCTGGTGGAGTGGGGCGCGACGCTCCTGACCACCGATGACGTGCTGCCCGGCGTCGCCGCGCTCGTCCCGCGCATCATGGTGGACGGCCTGTTCGAGGACGGAAGCCGACTCATCGCCCTCTACGGTCCGATCCGGCCCGGGAAGCAGCCGGTGTCGAACGAGCGCGGCACTCCCGGCGAGGTGATCACCCCGGACGGCGACATCGAGCTGAACCAGGGACGCGCGAAGGTCGCCCTGGAGATCCTCAACACCGGCGACCGCGCGATCCAGGTCGCCAGCCACTTCCACTTCTTCGAGGCCAACCGGGCGCTGGCCTTCGACCGCGCGCGGGCGTTCGGCATGCGGCTCGACGTCCCCGCCGGGAACTCGGTGCGCTTCGAGCCCGGCATGAAGAAGGCGGTGACGCTGGTCGAGCTGGGCGGGTCGGCGACGGTGACCGGCCTCAACAACCTGACCAACGGGTCCGTCCACTCGCCCGGCGTCCGGGAGGCGGCGCTCCGCCGCGCCCGCGAGCTCGGCTTCCAGGGCGCGTGAGGAGGGCCAGACCATGGCGCGAATGACGCGGGCCGCCTATGCGGCCACCTACGGGCCGACCACCGGCGACCTCGTGCGCCTCGGCGATACCTCGCTCCTCGCCGAGGTCGAACGCGACCACGCGGTGTATGGCGACGAGTGCATGACGGGCGCGGGCAAGGTGATGCGCGACGGCATGGGATTCGATGCCCACGCGACTTCGGCCGCCGGCGCGCTGGACATGCTCGTGCAGAACGCGACCATCATCGACCCCGTCCTCGGGGTGGTGAAGGCGGACATCGGGATTCGCAACGGGACGATCGTGGCGGTGGGAAAGGCCGGCAATCCGGCCATCCAGTCCGGCGTCCATCCCGGGCTCCGGTGCGGCCCCTCGACCACCATCGTCCACGCGGACCGGCTCATCGTGACGCCGGGTGGCGTCGAGGCCCACGCCCACTTCCTCTGCCCCCAGCAGTGCGAGCACGCGCTGGCCGGCGGGCTCACGACCATCGTGGGCGGAACCATGGGCCCGCACTTCGACATCAGCTGCGCCGGCCCGGCCAACCTCGCCATCATGCTGCGGGCGGCCGAGCAGTATCCGCTCAACTTCGGGTTCCTCGGGCGCGGCAGCGGCCACGACCCCGCCGCCATCGTGGAGAGCGTGGCCGGAGGCGCCATCGGCGTGAAGGTGCACGAGGACTTCGGCGCCATGCCGGCCACGATCGACTGCGCGTTGACCGTCGCCGACCGATACGACTTCCAGGTGCAGCTGCATACCGACACCATCAACGAGGCCGGCTACTGCGAGGACACCATCGCCGCCATCGGCGGCCGCACGATCCACATGTACCACGTGGAAGGCGCGGGCGGCGGCCGCGCCCCCGACATCATCCGCGTGGCCGGCGTGCCTCACTGCCTGCCCTCGTCGACCAATCCGACCAATCCGTTCACGCGGAACGCCCTCGACGAGGGTTTGCCCATGACGATGGACGCCCACTTCCTGAACTGGCAGCTCCCCGAGGACGTGGCCTTCGCCGAGAGCCGGGTGCGCCCGCAGACGATGGCCGCCGAGGACCTGCTGCACGACCTCGGCGCCATCTCGATCTTCGCCGCCGACACGCAGGGCATGGGGCGCGTCACCGAGACGGTCACCAGCTGCTGGCGGCTCGCGAGCGTCATGAAGGACCGCAAGGGGCGGCTTCCGGCCGAGACGACGGCGCGGGCCGACAACGAGCGGATCAAGCGCTACGTCGCCAAGTACACCATCAACCCGGCCCGGGCGCTCGGCATCGACCCCTACGTGGGGTCCATCGAACCCGGCAAGATGGCCGACCTCGTCCTGTGGGTGCCGGCCTTCTTCGGGGTCAAGCCGCTCATGGTGATCAAGAGCGGTTTCGTGGTCTGGTCGGCGATGGGCGACGCCAGCGGCTGCATATTCCCCACCGAGCCGGTCGTCCAGCGCCCGATGTGGGGCGCGGTCGGCGACGCGCCGTCGACTCTCGGGGTCTTCTTCGCCAGCGCCCTGGCGCTCCAGGCCGACGTCCCGCGGAAGCTCGGCCTTCGTCGCCGCATGCTGCCCATCGCGAGCACCCGCGCGCTCGGCAAGCGCGACATGCTGCACAACGACGCGTGCCCCGAGATCGCCGTCGACCCGAGCACGCACGAGGTCTATGCCGACGGTGAGCTCCTCGTCTGCGAGCCGGCGGCGTCCGTTCCCCTCTCGCGGCGGTACCTTCTCCGATGAGCGCGCCCGGGCCGGTGGACGTCGGTCCGGGCTCGTCCGCCGGCACGGCCGCGCCCCAGCTCGCGCTCCGCTTCGAGCGCGATCCCTCGAGCCGAACGTTCCTCGCGCGGAAGTTCTCGACCTATCCGTTCTTCCTCGCGGCACCCTTTCACCTGGATCGCGCCCCCCACGGGATGCTCACGGCCATCATGCAGTCGAGCTCCGGCGGCCTCTACGAGGAAGACCGGCTCGTCCTCTCCTTCGATGCGGAGGCTGGCGCCGAGGCGCACATCACCACGCAGGGGGCCACCGTCGCTCACGCGATGCCCCACGGCGGTGAGGCGCGACACGAGGTGAGGATCCGCGCGGCCGCCGGGGCGCTGGTGGAGTACCTGCCCGACCCGCTCATCCTCCTGCCCACGGCCAGCGTACGGACCCGCGTCGAGGTGGTGGCGGAGGTCGGGGCGACGGTCATCGTCGGCGACGCATTCCTGGCCCACGATCCCGCGGGACGCGGCCGCCCCTTCCGTCGCCTCGCGGGCGAGACGTCGCTTCGCCGGCCGGGCGCGACCCCGTTCGCCCTCGAGCGCTTCGACGTCACCGGGGAGAGGGTCGCGGACAGCTGGCGCCTGCTCGGTCCTCGCCGTTGCGAGGCACAGGGCAATCTCTGGGTGTGCGCTCCGGGCTCGCCGGACGAGCTGGCGGCGACACTGAGCCGCGCGCTCGAACAAGTGCCGGGAGTCCACGCGGGAGCGACCACCCTGTCCGGCGGCGCCGGCGCGATGGCCCGACTGCTCGCGTACGATGCGGTCACGCTCGGCGAAGGCTTCCGCGCGGCATGGCGCGCGCTCCGCCGCGCGCTCACCGGCCTTCCGCCGACGAGTCGCCGTCAGTCCGGCTGGCTCTGATCAGCGCGAGGACCTGCCTGATGCCCTCGCCGGCGGGGCCGGCGGGAGCGCAAACGCCACCAGATCGCTTCCTGCCGCTATAGCTACGAACTGCTCGCCGTTCACCATGTAAGTCACCGGGGCGGCCGCAATGTGCCCCCCGGTGGGAAACGACCACAGCAGCGCTCCGCTCCTGGAATCGAGCGCGAAGAATGTGCTCTGGTCGCCCCCGAACACAAGCCCGGTCTTCGTCGAAAGCAGGCCGCCCATCTCGGGGTCGACCACGCGCGGCTCGCGGCGGTGCTCCCACACGAGCGCCCCGGTCCCCGCGTCCAGGGCGCGCACCGTGGTATATAGCGGCGAGGCGCGCTCTCTGGGCCAGCTCTGCGCCGCCGACTCTTGCGGTCCCATCTTGCGGTTAGGAAAGAAGACGAGGCCCTGCTCCAGCGCCGCTACAAAGAAGCGGTCGAGAGCAGGGTCATAGGTAGGAGACCACCAGTTCGTCCCGCCAGTGCTGCCGGGGTAGGTCAGCACCCCCTTCTGGGTCGGCGCCGACTCGACACGCCGGACCGGGCGTCCGCGCTCGTCGATGCGGTCGGCCCAGCTCTGCTTCACGAACGGCCTCGCGTTCAGAAATCTCCCGGACAGACGATCCAGCACGTAGTAGAAACCGTTGCGGTTGGCCCACAGCAGATGCTTCTCGATCTTTTCGCCCACCCGGCGGTCAGCCAGAATGGGAATCTGGGCAGAATCCCAGTCATGATCGTCACCCGGCGTGAACTGGAAGTGCCACACGAGCTGTCCGGTCGTTCCGCGAAGGGCAACGACGGAATTCGAATAGAGGTTTTCCCCACCGCGAACGGCCGAATCGTAGTCGGGTTTCGGGTTGCCCACTCCCCAGATGAGCAGGTCGTGCTCGGCATCATAGGAGCCGGTCAGCCATGTCGACGCCCCCCCGTTGCGCCAGGAGTCGCCGGCCCAGGTATCGTGCCCGGGTTCACCCGGGCCGGGGATCGTAAAGAAACGCCATCGCTCCGTTCCGGTATTGGCATCGTAGGCCACGAGAAATCCGCGACCTCCGGAGCCGGTCGAGATACCCGTCACGACCAGGTCGCGATAGGCGAGCGGGGCTCCCGTGATGTAGTACCCCTCCTTGTAGTTCGCGACGGTTTTTACCTGCCAGACCGGAGATCCCGTGTCCACGGAGAGGGCGACCAGCCGCGCGTCCGCCGTGGGCACGAACAGCTTGCTTCCCATGATCGCCGCGCCCCGCGACCTGCCCGGGCCGGGATCGCGTCCGTCGCGCGGAGCGCCCCCGGTCTCGTACGTCCACAGGACCCTGCCGCTCGATGCGTCCAGGGCCGCCACGTGGTCGGGCGGCGAGGTGACGAACATGACTCCGTCACGCACGATAGGCGACGTCTCGGTCCGCCCCTTGACGGGAAACTGGTGGATCCAGCGCACGGCGAGCCGGGTCACGTTTTGAGCGGTGATCTGCGTCAGCATGCTATGACGCTTCGATGAGTACGAGCCCGAATACGTCAGCCAGTCGCGGGTCGGATCGCGCGTGCCCTGAAGTTCCTCGTACTGCACCGGCCTGACCGCCAGTGTTGGCTGGGCGGACGACGCCTTCGCGGCCCCGTCAGGCACCTCGAGTGTCCCGATATAGGAGACCAGCTCCCATAGCTGTGTTTCGGACAGCGGATACGCCGCCATGGCGGTGCCGGGAACGCCGTACCGTATGGTTCTGAACACCGCCCAATCGCTCGTTCCCTGCCTGAACTCCCTGCCGAAGAGCGCGGGCCCCCTGGGGGTACCGCTGCCGTCGGGCGCATGACAGACGGCGCACCGGGCCCGAAAGAGCCCGGCCCCTGCTTCGATGTCGGCGGGTGAAGATCGAGGGTTGCGAATCACCGAGTACGGATTCCGCGTTTCGATCAAACGCGCGAGCGATTGCCGGGAGCGGGGCGACAAGAACCTCAGCAGATCCGCCCACTCGAGATCGGGGATCTTCCCGGCCGCGGTCAGCACAATGACGTGCACACGCCAGCGCAGCGGAGGAACCGCGATCACCGCCGCCGCGACCACCCCCACGATCGCAAGCATGAGCCACCGGGCGAGACGCAGGCGCCCTCGTCCGCCGGGTTTACTCATGGTCGGGATCTCCATGACGTCGAGGCATCCGGCCCCGCCGCTTCAATTGCTGCCGAACCGTGCGGGCGCATGGGATGTCCAATTGTCGGGCGTTCCGGGTTTGAGGTCTCCCGCGCGCCGTGAAGACGAGCGCGAGACCTCGGAAGTCCTCTAGTTCCTAGTGGTGACCCCGGGGGGGTATTCCGAGGGTTGGAACGCGTCGTTCTTCACGTTTAGCATCGGGGGCGTCGGGCTCGCCGCCTGAGTGCCACGGGTTTCCTTCCCCAAACGGGTTACAACCGCCTTTGAGAGCAGCTTGACGGTCACGAGTCGAGGAAGCGATCCAATCGATCGCGGACTCGATAGTAGGAACCAACGAGCGGCAAGAACCACGGCGTGCCGCCGTAGCCGACGTGTCCGGGCAGCTCGAGTTCCTCGAATGGGCCGACTCGATCGCCGCCGCCGATGATCCTTTGCGCGGTCCGGTGGCCGAGATAGGTCATCATCGCCACGCCCGACCCGTTGCAGCCCAGGCAGAAGTGCATGCCGTCCTGCACCTGCCCCATGTGCGGCAAGAAGTCGAAGGTGAAGGCGACGTTCCCGGTCCAGGCATGCGTCACCTTGGCGTCCTTCAGCTGCGGAAACCGGTCGGTCATAAAGCGGTGCAGCACCGGCGCCGACACTTCCGGTGTGACCGCGGTGAAGCGCGCGCGGCCCCCGAAGAGCATGCGCTTCCCGTCGGGCGAGAGGCGGTAGTAGCACAGCACTCGCGGTGTATCGCTGATCGTGCGGCCTTTGGGGATGAGACTCTTGGCAAGACCCTCCGGTAGCTCCTCGGTGGCGATGATGTGGCTCGCCACGGGGATCAGCTTGCGCTTGAGCTGCGGCGTGGCGTCGCCGGTATAGCCGTTGGTTGCGACGATCACCTGCTGCGCCGTCATCTCGCCGCGCGACGTCCGCAGCCGGAAGGCGCCGCGCTTGCCGGTGATCCGCTCCACGTTCGTGCCTGACGCCAGCCGGACCCCGTACCGCCGCGCCGCATCCAGCAGGCCCTTGTAGTAGAGCGCCGGGTGCAACTTGCCCGAACGCCTCACCAGCATTCCCCCCTGGTAGAAATCGCTGTCGATCTCCTCGCGCTGCTGCCCCTTCGGCACCATGACGCATTGCGCGTCCGCGTACCGGTTGAACATCTCAACCTTGGCGGCGAGCTCGTCGTAGTGCCTGCGGGTACAGGCGCCGGCGAAGCGGCCGCTGCGCTCCCAGAAGCATTCGATCTTCTCGCGCCTGATGATGTCCTCGACGAGGGTGAGCGAGTCGGAAGCCCCGCTCAGCAGACGCCCAGCCAGCGCCTCGGCCGCGCCGTCATTGACCCGGCGCTTGCCGCCCAACCCCTTACCCAGGCTCACCCCGCCGGACACCGCACCGCCGCTCAGGGTCGAGGCGCCGAAGCCGAAATCGTTCGCCTCCATCACCGCGCACCCGACCCCGGCCCGCGCCAGCTCGATCGCGGCGTTCAGCCCGGCATAGCCGCCACCGATGATCGCCACGTCGGTGCCGGCCGACAGCTCTATCGGCGGCTCGGCCTGCGGCCGCCATGCCTCCCACCACCACGGCATGGGCTTGAAATCCGGATGGAAGACTCCGCCCTTGGTCATCGCGTTCTCCCTTCGCTGTCGGCGGCCGTCTCGTTCAACGGCCCGGCATTCCTCCGCCCCTGCCGAAGCGCGCAGCCAGCGCAAGCAACGCAGAGACGAGGACGATCTGCAACGCCGAGATCGCCGCGATCGTTGGATCGATCTCCATGCGGATGTTGTCGAACATCTTCTTGGGCAGCGTCATGTTGGCTCCGCCGAGGAACATCGCCACCACCAACTCGTCGAACGAGGAGATGAAGGCGAGGAAGGCGGCGGAGACCACGCTCGGTCGGATCTGCGGTAAGGTGACGTGCCACACCGCGCGCCAGCGGCTTGCGCCGAGGCCGAGCGCCGCCAGTTCCTGGTTCACGTCGAAGTCGCGCAAACCCGCAACAACCAACGCCACCACGAACGGAAGCGCGAGCAATGTGTGGGCGACCGCGATGCCGTACCACACGCCAATCAGCTTGAGCTTGGCGAACAGGCCATAGAGGGCGATCGACAGCACGATCGTGGGCACGATGATCGGCGCCATGGACAGCTTCTCGACCGCGTCCCGGCCCCAGAACCGCGCCCGCGTGAGACCGAACGCGAGCGGCACGCCGAGCAGCAGCGACAGCACCGTCGTCGCCACCGCGACCTTCAGGCTCAGCCAGGTCGGCGTCAGCCAGTTCGGGCTGTTCAGGTAGCGTTCGTACCACTGCAGCGACCAGCCGGGCGGTGGGAACTGCAGGTACTGCGCCGAGCTGAACGAGATCGGGAACACGATCAACAGCGGAAGCTGCAGAAACAGATAGACCAGGCTCGCGACGCCGGCGAGCAGTAGACGGCCCGGGCGCAAGCGCCTCATGCCGACCTCGTCCGCGCGATACGCGAAATGCCCCAGAATGCCGCCAGCGTGAGTGCCAGCAGGATCGCCGACAACGCTCCGGCAAAGGCCCAGTTCAGCAGCTCGCGCACCTGCTCCTCGATGAGGTTGGCGACCATCACCACCCGCCCACCACCGAGCAGGGCGGGGGTGATGAAGAAGCCGAGAGACAGCGTGAACACCAGCGTCACCCCGGCCGCAACGCCGTTCATGGTCAGCGGCAGCGTGATGCGCAGGAACGCGCGCCAGCGCGGAGCCCCCAGCCCCACCGCGGCGAGCACGAGGTTCGGATCGACGTTCTTCACCGCGTTGAACACCGGCAGGATCATGTACGGCAGCAGCACGTGGACCATGCCGATCAGCAC
>JBGQIW010000032.1:0-26273 GCA_041498715.1 Gemmatimonadota bacterium
CCGCCCAAAGGGTTTCACACGAGCGTGCCCAGGAACGATCGCAGGGCGTCAGTCACGATGGACGGGGTCTCGAGCGTGGGTAGATGGGCCGCGCCCGGTGCCACCACCAGCCGGGCCCCGGGAATCGCGGCGGCCATAGCGCTCGTCTGCGACACCGGAATAAGCTGATCGTCCCCGCCCGCGATGACGAGCGTTGGAAGCCCGCCGAGGGTGGGGAGAAGCGCGGTACTGTCCGGCCGATCCCGCATCGCGCCGAGCGCGCCGACGATCCCCGGAACCGGGATGGCCGCGATGAGCGACCGGACCCGCTCGACCAGGACTTCCGCCGCCCCCGGCGCCAGCAACTTCGGGAGCATCGCCTCGGCGATTACGCGCGCCCCACCCTCCCGCGCCTCATTGGCGGCCGCGTCCCGGGCGCGCCGTGCTTCCGGGCTGTCGGCTTCAGCCCTCGTCGCGATCAGCACCAGCCCGGATACGCGGCTGCGCCAACGCCGGAGAAACTCGAACACCACATATCCCCCCATCGAAAGCCCGCAGAGCACCGTCCGCTCGATGCCGAGGGCGTCCAGGAGCGCGGCGAGATCCGACGCATACGTCGCCATGCTGTACCCGAGATCGGGGGCGTCGGACTGCCCCATGCCCCGCAGGTCCGGCGCGATCCGCCGCCACCCGTCGAGCGCCTCGAGTTGCGGGGTCCAGATCGTCCGATCCAGCGGATAGCCGTGGACGAAGAGGACGGCCGGACCCTCGCCCCGGACATCCACCGCGAGGCTGACGCCGTTCACGGTGAGGCGCCTCGCGTCGCCCGGGGGGACCGAGCCCGCGCTCATGAACTCGCCGAACTCCGCGGGGACGGGGGTCGGCCGCCCCTCCCGATTGACGCAGACGAACACGAACTCCGCCGTGGAGATCAGGGCGTCGTCCTTCACCCGGCGAGCGGTCTGGCGGACCGTGAAGCTGGTGCGGCCGTGGTGCGTGAGCGATTGGTGGAAGCGCAGCACGTCGCCCGGAAAGGCGGCCGCGTGGTAGTCGATCGCCGCCTTTCGCACCGCCGGCCAGGTACCGTGCCGGGTGAACACGTCCATCCCCGGCCCGCGCGCGAGCATCTCCCAGCGGGCCCGCTCGAACAGCGAGAGGAACGACGCCTGGTTCAGGTGCCCGAACGCGTCGCATTCGTCGGGATAAACGGTCAGATCGATCTCGGGCGGCGCGGTGACAACGGGCATGGGACGGCTGGTTGGCGGTTGGCTGGAAGATGCGCCGCGCGGGCTCTGGCGTCTATCTTCCCCGGCAGCCGTGAAACCGAGGCTCGGTACCCGCCCGTTCACCCATTCGCCCGCTCGCTCCGCCATGAAACCGTCCACCGATTACATTCGCCACGCTGCCAAGCTCGCCCGCAAGCTCCAGATGGATGCCGCGATGGGGACTGGGGCGCCGCCGGACGCCGACTTCTACAAGACTCTCGCGAAGGCGCTGGAAGAGATCGCCGCCGGCCTCGAGCAGGTGGCGACGCGTGAGTGATCCGCAGCTCTCGCGCATCGACACGCAAGCGGGGTTCGAGACGCTGCTCGAGGAGCTGGGACGGGAGCCGCTCGTAGCCGTCGACACCGAGGCCGCGAGCTTTCACCGGTATCACGATCGAGTCTACCTGGTGCAGCTGTCGTCTCGCACCCGCACGGCGATCATCGATCCGCTCGCCGTTGCCGATCTCGGGGCGCTCGGACGTCTGCTCGCCGATCCGGGCGTCGAGATCGTGTTCCATGACGCGGACTACGACCTCCGGCTCCTCGACCAGCAGTTCGGGTTCCGGGCGAAGCGGCTGTTCGACACCCGGGTCGCCGCGCAGCTCCTCAACGAACCGGGCATCGGGCTCGCCGCGCTGCTGGAGAAGTATCTCGACGTGCGGCTCGACAAGCGGTTCCAGCGGGCGGACTGGTCCACCCGCCCCCTGTCTGCCGACATGCTGCGATACGCCGCCGACGACACCCGCCACCTGCCCGCCTTGCACGACATTCTCCGGGCGCGCCTGGCCGAGCATGGCCGGCTGTCCTGGGCCGAGGAGGAGTTCGGGCTGTTGGAGCAGGTGAGCTGGGGTGCTGCGGAGGACGGGGAGCCGGGTTACTTGCGGGTGAAGGGGGCGAAGGCGCTCCGCGGTCGCCATCTCGCGGCTCTCCGCGAGGTGTATCAGTGGCGCGAGGAGACCGCAGCCCGGAGCGACCGCGCGGCGTTCCGCATCATGAATACCGAGCCGTTGCTGGAGATCGCGAAGACGCTGCCGACCGACGTCGCTACACTCAGGGCGATCCGCGGGGTTGGCGCCGAGCTGGTGGAGCGCCGCGGCCGGGAGATCCTGGACGCCGTGAGCCGGGCGCTGCAGCTGCCCGAGCGCGAGCTGCCACGGATCGAGCGGGGACCGCGGCGGGCTCCGGATCCAGCGCTGGAGGCCCGGTTGGACCACCTGAAGGCCCGGCGCAACGAGCTGGCAATCCGATTCGATCTCGCGCCGGGCGTTCTCTGCCCCAACGGGACGCTCGAAGCCATCGCCAGGGCCCGTCCGGGCTCGCTCGATGAGCTGCGAAGAATTCCCGGGGTGCGGCGGTGGCAGGCGGAGGCGTTCGGACAGGACCTGCTGAATGCCGTGTCGGCACCGGAAGAGGAAACGAGCGGGGAAGTCCGACAAGAGAGGCTCCTCTAACGGAGCTTCCCCTCCACAGGGTCACTGCCCGAGGAACGCCCTCACGCGAGGGTCCATTCGCTCCGGCGTCCAGTACGGCTCCCACACCAGCTCGACGTCCACGGAATTAACGCCCTCCAGATCACTCGCAACGTCGCGCACGCTCTGAATGATCTCGGCGCCAGCCGGGCAACCGGGCGACGTGAGGGTCATCTTGACCCGCACCTCGCCGGCCTCGGAAACCTCGACGTCGTACACCAGGCCGAGATCGATGATGTTGAGATTGAGCTCAGGATCCTTGACGGCCCGGAGCGACCGCCGGACCGCATCGGCTGAAATGGCCATCCCTGTACCCTCGTCGTGGGTTGACGCCATCCCGTAATCTATCCGCCTCGCGACAGTGCAGGTCGATCCTCCCCCGCCCAGCCGATCTTCGAGCGCCGACCGGGTCAAAGGGCCCGGAGCGCCCCTCGCCCGGGGGCACCGGACCGGTCAGCATTCGGTGAGGTGCTCCGCGTCGCAGCGGGGGGGCACGGCCGAAAGTGCGGAGTCCGACAGCTGGCCGCGAACCACGCGCAGTTTGTCGATGGATCGGCGCGAGCGCGGGTCGTAGCTTCGGTTGGTCAGAAACACGAGGAACAGATCGTGGGCGGGATCCACCCACAGCTCAGTGCCGGTCCACCCGGTGTGTCCGTACGCCGAGGGGCTGATCAGGGTGCCGAACACGCTCGGATCGTCCCGCGGAGCGTCGAGCGTCGGGCCGTCCCAGCCCAGCAGGCGGGTCCCGCTCCGGGCGCCGGGGGTGAGGAAGAGCCGCATCGTCTCCGCCCGCACCCAGCGGCCCCCGGGCCCGACGCCGCCGCGCAGCCAGACCTGCGCGAAGCGCGCCAGGTCATGCCCCGTCGAGAACAGCCCTGCATGGCCGGCGACGCCGCCGAGCCGGGCCGCGTTCTGGTCGTTGACCTCGCCCCGGACCGGGCGGCCGCGGTACTTGCCGCTCGGAGCGATCCACTTCCGCAGCGGCGCAGGGGGGCGATAGAGCGTCCGCTCGAGGCCGAGCGGGTGCAGCACCTCGGCTTCGACGACCGAGTCCAGGGGCTGCCCCGCGGCTTGCTCGATCAGCAGACCGAGCAGCATCGCATTGAGATCGCTGTACTCCGCCGAGTCACCGGGCGCTCGTTGCAGCGGCTCCGCGTAGAGCCGGGCCAGCGCGCCGGCGGTGGAGCGCGCGAGACGGTAGAACGGCACGTACGGCGGAAGTCCGCTCGTGTGATCGAGCAGCATCCGGACCGTGACCCGGTCTTTCTCCCCACCCGCGAAGCGGGGGAGGAACTGACTGACCGGGGCATCGAGGCTCAACCTGCCCGAATCCACCATTCGCAGGGCGGCGCTCGTCGTACCCAGGACCTTAGTGATCGACGCGAGGTCCCACAGCGTCGAATCAGGACTCGGAACGGGGGAGGCGGAGCTCCACGTCAGGTGACCGTACCCACGGGCGTAGAGAACCGTGTCCCCTCGACCGATGACCACGACCGCCCCGGGGTAGAGTCCCTTCCGGATGCCCTGCCGCACCGCCGCGTCCACGCCCGCGAACTGCTGGGCGCCAACCGGGCGGGCGGAGGAGTAAGAGCAGAGGCCACTCAAGGCGATCATCGCGACCAGCCGGCGTATTCGCACTGCGATGCCTGACTCCGACGCCTTAGGGTACCGAGGCGGTGCTTGGAAGGGTGCCTCGATGACCAGCCAGATTCGTGCCTCAGAGCTTGCCCCTGAAATCAGTAGCGGCAACTACTACCAGCACGGTTAATGCGGCACGGCGTCCCGCACGGAGCCCGGCGGGAGCTGGTAGAGCACTTGGGCAGTGCGCACATCCCGATCTGAAAGTAAGGAGGTACGGGTCGAGGGGAACATCACGTCGTTGGAATCGGCCGAATGGGGGAGCCCGATGGCGTGCCCGGTCTCGTGTACGGCGACCGACAGCAGGGCGGGGTCGCTCAGGGGCGCGCCCGCGGTCGAGTGCAGGGCAAGGGAGACGGTGGCGCGGCGAACCCGGCCGAACTGATCCCACGTCAAGTCGGTCTGCCCCGCCCGATCGATATCGAAACGATCAATCCATTGGACAACGATGTCGGCGGCGGCACTGTCTCGCACCTCCGCGAAGGTGATACCGACGCCGGCTTGGCCCCACCGCTCCAGCGCCTGACGCACCAGCCCCGCCATCTTCGGCGCGTAGCCCGGCGGTCCGCCCTCGACGACCATGACCTTCAGCGCCTGCCCATTGCGATCGGGCCAGCGACGGATCACCGAATCGGTGGTGCTGATCAGCGAGTCCAGATAGGTAGACCCGGCCGCTCGCACGAGTTGCTGGCGCACCGCGAGGCGCGCGAGCCGGTCCAGCGTGGGCGTCCGGCTTTCCGAAATCGGAGGGAGCGCAACCGATCCCCCGACGGTCGGCGCGGCCGGACGGACGGCAGCGCGTGCGGTGTCCGCCGCGGCAGCCGGAGGACTGGCGCTCAACGAGGTCGAGGCCAGCCTCGTAATCCGATCGGCAAGCACCGCCAGAAGCAGCAGTCCGGTAAGGATAGGGAGTAGTCGTGACATCGGAAGGGAATATGCCGCCAGGCGCCGCCCGCACGCTAGCGCGCTGGCGTGGGGCCCGGGAGCCGTCTAACATTTGGCCACCCGCAGCCAGCGACTGGCGCGGCATGGGGAGGGACCGACTGAATCCCAGGGAATACCTTGCCCGCGGGCTGGTTCGGTGGCGCTGGGCGGTCGTTTTCGTCTGGATCGTGGTGGGCATCTTCGCCACCATTCGTGCACCGGGCACCGAGCGATTGCTCAACGTTCGGGGCGGCAGCACCCGGGTGACGGAGGCGTCCGAGGCGCAGGACAAGCTCGAGCGGCGCTTCGACAGCCCGGTCAGCGAATTCTTCGCGGTCACCCTCGCCGCGCCGGCCGGGCTGGACTCCGGTTCCTCCCGGCCCGTCCTGGACACGCTGGCCCACACGCTCGCCGCGGAGCCGTTCATCCGCGGCGTGGTTTCGTACGCCTCCACCGGCGACACCTCGTTCCTGAGCCACGACCGGCGCACGGCGCTCCTCATTCTGGCGCTCCGCACGACGACGGGCGACAGCGCCGCGAGCCTGGTGCCGGTCGTGCGTCAGACCATTCGGGAGACGCTCGAGCGAATGCCCCGCGGGGGCCAGTACACCGCCTACGTCACCGGCCGGGCGCCGCTCGACCTCGACGTGCGCCAGGTGAGCGCCGACGACAGCCGGCGAGGCGAAGCGCGACTGTTGCCGCTCACCATGCTGATCCTGGTGCTCGCTTTCGGTGCGCTGGTCGCCGCGGCGCTCCCGCTGATCGTGGGGTTCCTGGCGATCGTCGTGTCGCTCACGATCATCGGCTTCCTCACCCACGTCACCCCGATGTCAGTCTTCGTCCTCAACATGACGACGATGATCGGGTTGGGCGTCGGTATCGATTACTCGCTGCTGGTCGTCACCCGCTTCCGCGAGGAGCTGAGCCGCGGAAAGCGGCGCAGGGAGGCGGCCGTGATCACGTTCCTCACAGCCGGCGCCGCCGTCGTCACCTCGGGGCTCACGGTCGTCGTGGGGTTCGCGGCCCTCCTGTTCACTCCCCTGGTCGAGACCCGCAGCGTCGGCCTCGGCGGGCTCGTCGTCGTCGCCGTAGCCGTGCTCCTCTCGACCACACTCCTCCCCGCCCTGCTCGCCATCATGGGCCGCGGCATCGAGCGCCCCCGCTGGCTCGCGAGGCGGCTGGCCTGGTGGCACGCGCCCCGAATCTGGGAAAGCTGGGCGCGGACGGTCAGCCGGCATCCCTGGCGCGCGGTGACGGTGGGCGGGCTCGCGATCGCCCTGCTCACTGCCCCGGTGTTCTGGATCCGCATCGGCCTCCCCTCCCGCCACTGGTGGCCCAGCGACACGGACGCCGGCAAGGGAGTGGAGACGCTGACTGCGATGGGAGTCGCAGGGGTGATCCAGCCGGTTCGGCTGGTGATCGAAGCGCCGGTGGGTCACACTGCCGTGGAGACGGTCGCGCTGCGCGGGCTCCGGACGCTGTCGGACTCGCTCCGGGCCGACCCCAGGGTCCGCGAGGTCCGGAGCCTGGTGGACGCCAAGCGAGGCACTTCGCTCCTCGCCTATTCCGTCCTCTACAGCGATCTGGAGGCCGCGCGCAAGGATCTCCCGCCCGATTTTCTCGATGCGTACCTGAGCAAGGATCAGCGGGTCACGCTGATGGACGTGATCCTCTCCGACACGACCTCGCTGACGACCGCCATGGACGTGGTGCGGAAGGTCCGCGCGCTCCGCACGCAGAAGCTCCGCGGCACCAAGGACCTGGCCATCCTGGTCGCCGGCTATGCCGCCTCCAGCCTCGACTTTCAGGAGGATCTGCTCCGGCGCTTTCCCCTGCTGATCGGCCTGATCCTGTCAGCGACCGGGGTCATGCTCGCGGTGGCCTTCCGGTCGCTGCTGGTGCCGATCAAGGCGATCATCATGAACACGTTGTCCGTAAGCGCCACGTTCGGGCTCATCGTGCTCGTGTTCCAGCGCGGCATCGGCTCGCAAGTCTTCGGGCTCGATGGTCCGACCTCCGCCATCTTCGTGATCGTCCCGGTGCTGGTGTTTGCGGTGGTGTTCGGACTCAGTATGGACTACGAGGTGTTCCTGCTGAGCCGGATGAAAGAGGCGTTCGACCGGACGGGGCGGAACGACGAGGCGGTCCTGGAGGGGCTCAGCGCGACGGCGTCGGTGATCACCTCCGCGGCCCTGGTCATGATCATGGTGTTCGGGATCTTCGCATTCGCGCGGGTGCTGGTGATGCAATTCCTCGGCTTCGGGCTGGCGGTGGCGGTGCTGCTCGACGCCACGATCATCCGGATGGTGCTGGTGCCGGCCATCATGCACCTGGCCGGCCGCTGGAATTGGTGGCCGGGTACGGCGCTGAGCGGTAAGGCCGTGAACGGTAAACGGTAAACGGGAGGCAGCCGATTCATCCCCCGTTCACCGCTCACCGTTTTGCATCCAGCCAGTTCGCCCCCACCCCGATGTCCACTACCAGCGGCACGGCGAGCGTCACCACGGTCTCCATGCTGCGCCGCGCCAGTTCCCGCATCACGTCCACTTCCGCCGGCGGCACCTCGAAGACCAGCTCGTCGTGGACCTGGAGCAGCATGCGGCTCGCGAGCCGGCGCTCCCGCAGCTCCCCGTGTGCGCGGACCATCGCGAGCTTGATCAGGTCAGCCGCGGAGCCCTGCAGCGGAGAGTTTTGCGCGGTGCGCTCCGCGTACGCCCGGAGGTTGTAGTTCCGGTCCCGGATCTCGGGGATGTAGCGGCGTCGTTTGAAGAGGGTCTCCACGTAGCCCTGCTCCCGGGCCAGCTGCACCTGGCGGTCGAGAAACGCGCGGACCCCCGCGAACCGCTCGAAATAGCGGGCAATGAACGCCTTGGCGTCGTCCTGCGCAATGCCGAGCTGGCGGGAGAGGGCGAAGGCACCCTGCCCGTAGATCGTGGCGAAGTTGATCGTCTTGGCCCGGGCCCGCATCTCCGGCGTCACCTGCTCCACCGGCAAGCCGAAGATCAGCGCGGCAGTCTGGCGATGGATGTCGCCGCCCTGGCGGAAGGCCTCGATGAACGCCGGATCGCCCGAGAGATGCGCCATGAGGCGAAGCTCGATCTGCGAGTAGTCCGCCACCAGGAACAGGGAGCCCGCGGTCGGGACGAAGCCGCGGCGGATCTCCTCGCCCCGGCGGGTCCGGACCGGGATGTTCTGCAGGTTGGGGTCGGAGGACGAGAGGCGCCCGGTGGCCGCGCCCGTCTGGTTGAAGCTCGTGTGAATCCGCTCCGTCCCGCGGTTGATCTCGGCGGGCAGCGCGTCCACGTAGGTGCTCTTGAGCTTCTGGAGCTCGCGGTACTCCAGGATCAGCCGAGGCAGCTCGTGCCCCATCTCGGCGAGCTGCTCGAGCACGTCGGCGTCGGTCGAGGGGCCCGTCTTGGTCTTCTTGAGGACCGGTAGCTGGTGTTTCTCGAAGAGCACGACCGCGAGCTGCCTGGGGGAATTGAGATTGAGCTCGGTCCCGGCCGCCTGGGCGATCTCCCGCTCGAGCCGGCCCAGATCGGCGCCGAGCTCGCGCGAGAGCCGCTCGAACACGGCGCGATCGACCCCGATTCCGGCCCACTCCATGTCCACCAGAACCTCCACCAGCGGCAGCTCGATCCGAGCCAGCAGCGGCTCCAGCGCAGTTTCGCGGAGACGGGGAGCGAAGAAATCGTGCAGCGCGAGCACCGTCGCGCTGTCGGCGCCGCAATACGCGGCGGCACGGGCCACGGGCAACTCCGCAAATGGCACCTCCCGCTTGCCCCTGCCCGCCACGTCGGCGTAGGTCTCCATCGTCCGGCCCAGATGCTCGAGGGCGAGCGTGTCGATCGCATGGGACCGGCGACCCGGGTCCAGCACGAAGCTGGCGAGCATCGAGTCGTACGAGAGGCCCCGCAGCTCGACGCCCGCGCCCCGGAGCACCTGCCAGTCGAACTTGACGTTGTGACCCGCCTTCGGCACGGCTGCGTCGGCCAGCAGCTCGGCCAGCGGCGCGGATTCGGCGCTCGCGAGCGGCGGCATGTTCCTGACCGGTGCCGGTGCCGCCAACTCCCCAACCGGCGGCCGGTGTCCGAACGGGAAGTACCAGACCTCGGTCGGGCTCGCGGCGAGGGAGAGCCCGACGAGGTCCGCCTCGCGGGGCGCCATCGAGGTGGTCTCGGTGTCCAGCGCCACGAGTGGCGCGCGCCGGAGACGCGCGATGACGGCCGGGAGCGCGGCCGGGTCGTCGACGATGGTGACCGAGGCGGGCGGCGCCGGAACGGGGGGCGACGCGGCCGGGGCGGCGGTGGGGCCGGGGGTTGACGCGGTCAACGGTGCGGGGGCCTGGCCCCCTGCCGCCGGGGGCGGTGCGGCCGCCGCGCCCCCCTGGCCATCCACTTTCTTGAGCAGCGAGTAGAACTCGAGCTCGGCCAGCACCTGAACCAGCCGCTCCCGGTCCGGCTCCCGCACGGAGAACCGATCGAGATCGAGCGCGACGGGCACGTCACGGTGAATGGTCACGAGCTCGCGCGAGAGGCGCGCCGCGGCGGCCTGCTCGAGCAACGCCTCGCGCGCGCGCTTCGCGGGCACTTCCTGCGCCCGGGCGAGGAGCGTCTCCAGGTCGCCGAAGTCGGCCAGGAGCTTTTGGGCCCCTTTCTCGCCGATGCCCTTCACCCCGGGAATGTTGTCGGACGTGTCGCCCACGAGGGCAAGAAAATCGGCCACCTGGCCCGGTGCCACGCCCAGGCGTTCGGCCGCGTTGGATTCATCGACCCACACCTCGTCCACGGCCGCGGGTCCGCCCCGGCCGGGGTTGAGCAACGCCACACCGGGCCCGATGAGCTGGTAGAAGTCCTTGTCGCCCGACACGATCACGGCCTCGAGTCCGCGGGCGGCCGCCTGCTCCGCCAAGGTGCCGATCACGTCGTCGGCCTCGTACCCCGGGACTTCCACCGCTGGAACCCGGAAGGCCTCGAGCAGCTGTCGGGTACGCTCGACCGAGCGATCGAAATCGGCCTGCAGCTCGGCGTCGAGCTTCTCGCGGGTGGACTTGTATTCGGGATAGCGCTCTTCCCGGAACGAGGTGCCCGCGTCGAGTACCCACGCGAGGTAATCGGGGTGATACCGCTCCCGCAGCCGGAGCAGAAAGTTCACAACGCCCCAGGCCGCCGAGGTGTTCTCCCCGCGGGCCGTGCGCAGCGGGCGCGAGATCATCGCGAAGAACGCGCGATAGATCAGAGCGTACCCGTCCACCAGGAAGAGCCGGGGCGGGGTGTGGTTGGGCATGGCCCGGAAAATAGACGGTGGGAAGAAGGAAGTGAGACATGAAGAAGGGGGCCCGTCGCCGGCGCCCCCCTCCAACCGCTCAGGTCGCACCTAGCGGCGTCAAGGCGCCGGGGCCACCTCGCCCCGCCTGAGCCGCGCCAGGAGCCGCTCGAACTCCGCGCGGGACTGCGATGTGAGCCGGTAACGGTTGAAGCCGGCCTCGTCCACGAAGAACAGCGTCAGCCGGTAGCGAAGGTAGGTCCAGCGGATGATCCGCGCCGAGACGTTGGGTGCGGACTCGGTGGCCTCGTCGGGCGCGCCAAGGGTGACGAAGACCTCGCCCCGGTCGGTGCGCCACCCCGGCACGCCTTCGTCCTTGATCTGCGCGTTGGCGGCCGCGAGCCGGGCGAAATACTCGTCCAGCGTCTCGTTCTGCGGCGTCTTGGGGTCGGCATCCGACGACTTCCAGAACTCGCGCCAGAGCCGGTTGCGGTCCGCCGGCGCGGCATGGCGCAACGAGTCGAGGTAACGGTTCGGAGGGAAGTAGCGCAGCAGACTCAGCATCTGATCGTAGCTGGTCACCAGCCACTGGGGCGTGAGCGAGACGATCGCCGTGGCCCGGCGCGCGGCCGGGCCGGGGCCGACGACGAGCCGCATCTCGCCCAGCACGAGACTGTCGGGCGCGACCCGGATCACCTGGCTCTCGATCGCGCGTCCGCCGCGGAAATGGAGGGAGTCGCGATAGACCAGGCTGTCGTGGGCGTCACGCACCTCGAACGCCACGGTCTGGGCCCGGGGGAAGGTGTAGCCCTCGACGTACGCGAGCAGCGTGTCGCCGCCGAAGCCTATCACGCCCCGGGGGTTGAGCACGAGCTGCAGCGGATCGCTCGGCTTCCCCCTGCCCTGCGCCTGGTACGCGAGGATCGGCTCGCTGGTGGTGCCGGCGCCGAACGTCGGCGCCACGTAATCGCCCTCGGCGCGCGACTCCACGCCCGAGTTTACGTCCCGCACGTTCACGACCGCATGGTACTTGCCCGGGAGCAGCTTGAAGTGCTGCTGAAACAGCACGCTCTCGTCCGCCCGGCCCGTCTCGGGCTGGGTGGCCACCCGCACGGTCTCTTCGCGACCGACCTGGAGCGGAGCGCCGGTCTCGGGACTGAGGGTGATGTCGACGCGATAGCGCGCCATGTAACCGATGGGCTGGCGCTGGAAGTTGAGCGCCCGATTGGCGAGCGAGAGACCGAGGAGGGCGAGGGCGGTGTCGCCGCCGCCGGCGGCGAACGCCAGCGTGCCGACGAACGGCAATGGGTCAGCGGCGGCGAGCCGACCGACGCCGCGGTAGATGGCCGTCGTCGAAGCCGGGTCCGGCACATCGTCCGGCACCGGCGCGGGAGTCCGGGGACCGTGTCCCCGCCCTGCCCCACCGCCTCCGCATCCCGATGCGACGGCCACGACCACGAGCGCCAGCGCGAGGCGCCGCATGCAGGTCTCCCCGGTGATTGGCAGCGAGTGCAAGCTCCGCGACTCGCGAGCGAAGGTTAGCGGCGGCACGCGACGAGCGTCAAGCAGCGACACGGCGTCTATCTCCTGCGTTCGAGGGCGCTTGCTGGCATTCCTGTGACCCGCTAGGTTGGCTCACGCGATGAGCTCCGAAAACCTCGTCGGTCGCACGGTGGCGGGCTACCGCCTCGTCAAGCACGTCGGCGAGGGGGGCACCGCCGGCGTCTATCGCGGCGAGCATCCCGAGCGGGGAGTTGCCGCCGTCAAGGTGCTGATTCCGCGGCTGAGCAAGGACCCCATCGCGATCAAGCGCTTTCTGCGCGAGGCCGAGTTCGGCGGCCGCCTCAACCATCCCAACATCGTCCGGACGTACGACTTCGGTGAGGCCGACGGACTGCACTATCTCGCGCTCGAGTGGGCCGAGGGGGAGCCGCTCGGGAATTTCGTCACCCGCTCCGGGCATCTCGCACCCGCGGTGGTCGCGACGATCGTCGAACAATTGGGTGGCGCGCTCACGGTGTCACACCGGGCCGGGATCATCCATCGCGACCTCAAGCCGGCCAACATCATGTACGACCCGGCGACACAGCACGTTAAGCTGCTCGACTTCGGCATCGCCCGGGACGCGGAAGGAAGCGCCGAAGAGCGGCTCACCCGGGCCGGCTTCTTCGTCGGCACCCTGCAATACGTCGCCCCGGAGACCTTGAGCGGCGAGTTGGTGGGGGAACAGGCGGACGTCTACAGCCTCGCGACGATCACCTACTATCTGCTGACCGAGTGTCTGCCGTTTCCCGGGAAGAGTCCTAGGGAGTTGTTTCAACAACTACTGAGCCAGGACCCCGTCCCGCTGAACCAGGCCATGCGCGGCCTCCGGTTTTCCCCGGCGGTGGAGACGGCCGTCATGAACGGCCTCCAGCGCGATCTCGCCAAGCGCAGCAAGTCGGTGGACGAATTTGCCCGGGGATTCTGCACGGCCGTGCGGAACGAGACTGGTCAGAAGGGCGGATTTCTGGCCAATCTCTTCCGCAAGGGCCCACGGTGAGCCGGCTCGACGACCTTCTGCTCTCCCGCTCAGTTCGCCACGGCGACTTTGTGCTCGCCTCCGGCCAACGCTCGTCCTACTACATCGATTGCCGCCTTACCACCATGTCCGCGGAGGGCATGGTATTGATCGGCCAGGAAGGCCTCCGAGCCATCCGGGATGCCGGCTGGAAGGCCTCCGCGGTCGGCGGTCTCACCTTGGGCGCCGATCCGGTGGCCTACGCGATCGCCGCGGCGAGCTTTGGCGCCGGGCCGGCGCTTGATGCGTTCACCGTTAGGAAGGAAGCCAAGCAGCACGGCACCCAGCGCCTGATCGAGGGTAACCTCGTTGCCGGGGCCATGGTCGTCGTGGTCGAGGACGTCATCACCTCCGGCAGCTCGGCCCTCAGGGCGATCGCCGCGGTGACGCGCGAGGGCGGATCGGTGGCCGGGATCCTGGCGGTGGTTGACCGGGAACAGGGCGGCCGAGAGCGACTGGAACAGGCGGGCTTCCCGGTGCGCTCCCTCACCACGGCGACAACGCTGGGACTCAAGTCCTGAGCGACCCTAGGAGTTGTCCTCCCAAGTTCCGCTGGCAAGCGGGTGGAATTTGGTCCAGATCGGGACATAGGGCCGGACCATTCGCTCCACGAAATGGGTGAGCGCCACAGAGAAGGGGAAGCGGCTGCGAAACTCCGACGCCGTGATACCCAGCATGGCGCGGAGATGGCGACCGAAGCTTTGCGGAGAGGAATACTCGAGTCGGTACGCCACGTCCGCCACCGAGAGGCCGGTGGTCTCGAAGAGCAGGGCCGCGTGCAGGAGCCGCACCGCGGCCAGATAGTTCTTGGGGGAGGGCAGCCCCGACCGTACGAACCGGGACATGAGCGTGCTGGGCCTGACGTAGAGCCGCTCGGCGAGCCGGCGCACGGTGGGCGTCTCGGGGGCGAGCCGGACCAACGCTTCGACGAAGAGCCGCGCGTCCGGCGGTGCCTCCTGCAGCGTGTCCAGGATCGGCCCTTGAATCCGGGCCACCGCACGGGTGGCCGGCTGGCCCACGAGCTGCCTCAACCGGTTCCATCCGGTAGGCGAGGTGACATCCACGACCTGCCGCACGCCGGTGGCGCCCAGGCGGAGCAGCATCTCGGTGGCGCCGGGGTCGTGCCGCGACAGCAGCGCGACGGTGGGGATGCCGGGGAAGTCACGGACCAGGTGCCCCAGGGCTTCGACCTGTTCCGGCGCGCAGCGATGCACCGAGACAATGACCGCGTCCACCGGCCGCTCCCGGACGACCCTCAGGGCATCGGGGATCGAGTCCCGGTGGACCACCGAGAAGCAGCCATTGCCGGCTGCATCGACGCGGGCGCGTTCCGCAGGCAGCAACACGGCCGCGACGGTCGGGGATGCGGGCGGGGCAGGGGCGGCGGCGGCCGTCAACATGCAGGACCTCCTCGAAATGCGAGGCCCAAGCTAGCCGTCCCGCCTCAATCCGGTTTCAACCGTAGCGCCCGGCACGGCGACGCAACGTTCGGCTGCGGAATCGCATCCAAGTGAGATAGGCGTCAGGCCGGCCACCTCCTGCGAGGTGTCGTGAGCGAGCCCACCCTGGACCTCTTCGCTGCACTTCAGTCCGCGCTCGGGCCGCAGTACCGGCTCGAGCGGGAGTTGGGTCGCGGGGGGATGGGCGTCGTTTTCCAGGCCACCGACCTGACCCTCGACCGCCGGGTGGCCGTCAAGGTGGTCCATCCCGAGCTCGCCCAGCACGCCTCGATCGGCCAGCGCTTTCTCGCCGAAGCGCGGATGCTCGCGCGCATCCGCCATCCCAACATCGTCGCCGTCCATCACGCGGGAACCGCCCACGGCCTCCTCTATTACGTGATGGACGAGGTCCCGGGCGAGAGCCTGCGGCAGCGGCTCAACCGGGAGGGACCGCTCTCGGCGGCGGATGCGCAGGCGATCGTCGGGGACATCGCCGCGGCGCTCGGCGCCGCCAGCGAAGCCGGATTCGTGCATCGCGACGTCAAGCCCGAGAACGTGCTGCTGGACGCGGCCACGGGCCGCGCGCTGCTGGCGGACTTCGGGATCGCGCGCGCGTCGGGAGGTGACCATGCGAGCACGACCGCGGGGCAGGGGATCGCGGTCGGCACGCCCACGTACATGAGCCCCGAACAGGCGGCGGGCGAGGCGGTGGACGGCCGGAGCGACCTGTACGGTCTCGGGGTCGTCGCCTACGAGGCGCTCGCTGGACAGCCCCCGTTCCTGGGCCCCAACCGCGTGGTCGTCTCCAAGCACATCGCCGAGCGCCCGACGCCGATCGACCAGGTCCGGGCCGATCTGCCGCCGCACATCGCCGCGGCGGTGATGCGGGCGCTCGAGAAGCAACCGGCCGACCGGTGGCAGAGCGGAGCCGAGCTCCAGCGGGCGTTGCTCGGGAGCGAGGCCGCCGGCCCGGTTCGCGGGCCTCATCGCCGCCGGCTCGCGGTCGTCGCGGTGGCCGCGCTCGCGGTGATTACGGCGCTCGGCCTCACCCGCCTGCGCTCGGAGGCGCCGCCCGCCGGGGTGAACCCGCGGCACTCGATGCTCATCCTGCCGTTCGGAAACCTCCAGAGCGACCAGCCGATGAACTGGCTCCGTGACGGGGCCGTGAGCATGCTGGGGCTCAACCTGTCGCAATGGAGCGACCTCACCGTCGTCGACCACGAGCGGATGCACGACCTGCTGGCCCATCACGGCCTCAAGCCCGGCGACGAGATCGGACTCGAGCTCGCGCGCCGCCTGGCCCGGGAGGCCGGCGTCTGGACGGTGGTGCTGGGCGAGTACAGCCGGGGCGGCGACTCGCTGCACCTCGCCGCCCGGGTCTTCGACGTGGCCAGCGGCAGACGGGTGGACGTCGCCCGCGCCGACGGGCGGACGGGGCCCGACGTGCGCCCGTTGTTCGACGAGCTGGCTGCGCGCCTCCTGGATCTCTCCGGTGCTCCGGCCGAGATCCGCACGGGGCTCGCGCACGTGACCACGTCCTCGGTCGACGCGTTTCGGGCCTACCTAGCCGGCGCGGAGCAGCTCAACCGGTGGAACCTGGCTTCCGCGGAGCGCGAGCTGGAGCTGGCCACCGCGCTCGACACCACGTTCAGCCTCGCCTACTACAAGCTGGCGCTCGCCCGCGGCTGGATGGCAGGGACGGACGACTCGGTAGCGCGCCAGTCGCTCCGTCGCGCGACACTGTTCATGCAGCGCCTTCCGCCCCACGAGCGCTCGGTCATCAGCGCGTACCAGGCGTTCTACGACCGGAACTACGCCACCGCGCGGACCCTCTACCAGCAGCTGCTCGCGCGCGACAGTGCCGACCCGGACGCCTGGTACGGGCTGGGGGAGACCTGGTTCCACGACACGGCGGGCGGCGGCGGCAGCCCGGCTCAGTGGACCCAGGCGCTCCGAGCGTTCCGGCGCACCCTGACGCTCGATCCGGGCTACGCCCTGGCATACAGCCACGTGATCTACATGCTCGAGGTGGCGTCGCGCGAGCGGCCCTGGGTCGCGTTGCTGCCCGGCGACTCGCTCGAGGCCGCCCGTGGGCCCGACTTCGCCTCGCTCCTCGACAGCGGGATCGTCGCCGCGGCGGTCGAGCGGGCTCGAGCCGAGTTGACCGCCCAGGCCCGCAACTGGGTCGCGGCCCAGCCGACCACCAGCAGCGCCCACGCGGCGCTGGTGGACGCGTACGTCGAGTCGACCCAACCCGCCGCCGCGCTGGCGGAAGTCGATCGTTATGCCGGAACGGTCGGCCGCTACCCGGAGCGGCCCTTCGTGGAGGCGACGATCCGCTTCACCGCCGGCGAGGACGACCGGGCGGCGGCCGACCTGCGCCGAGCGCTCGATACGGTCTCGGCCGACGACCTCGCCTCCGGCGACGCGGGCCCGGACGCCGCGAGCAGCGTCGCGGCGGCCGCCAACGTCTTCGCCTTCCGGGGAGAGCTGGAGGCGGCGGCACGGGTGATCGAGCTGGCCCGCCAGGTCCGCCGCCGGTCCGGGCAGCTCGGAGGCTCGCCCGAGGCGGAGCTGATGAGCACCCTGCAGGACCTGAGAATGCGGGGCGAGTTGTACGCGGCCGCCGGCGCCCCGACCTCCGCGATGCGACAGGTCTGGGAGAGCGCGGCCGAAGCCGCGCGGCGAGCCTCACCGGCCCGCCAGCCGGATGTCGCCGCCAGCGGCGGCACCGCAGCGGTCGGGCTGCTGGCGAGCACCGGGGTAGACACCGCGTCGCTGATCGAGCTCGCCCAATTCTCGGGGCGCGAACCGGCGCGGGAGGTGCGCGCGCTGATCGCGCTCAGCCGGCACGATACCGCGGGCGCGAGGCGCGCGCTGGCCGACCAGGAGAACGACCGCGGGCGGGGCAACCGCTACATCGTCTACGTCCGGCCGCTGGCGGCGCAGGTCTACTACCAGCTCGGCGACTATCCCGCCGCGCTGCGCGCGCTGGGCGAGTTCGGCCCGAAGGAGTTCGAGCGCACCGGGTTCGACATGCGGTGGGGGCTCTTGCCCCGGGCCCATCTGCTCCGGGGCGCGATCTACGAGCAAATCGGCAGAAGCGAGGAGGCTGCGCGGGAATACCGCCTGGCGGTGTCCCAGTGGAAGACCGCGGACCAGGTGCTGGCGCCCTACGTCGCGGAGGCCTCGCGCGGTCTCGGGCGGATGCAGCGCGTCCTGGCAGCGAGGCCCGGCCCGCCCCACGAGATGACCGCCCAGGCGGGGCCGGGCGGGCTGTGCGCGACCCCGCCCCCGGGGGGCCGTAGGCCCTAGGCGGACCGGGCTGTTATCCTTCCGGGGCGGGTCGAGCGCGGTGGTCGCGGGCGCCTTCGGGCGTCCCGAGGAAAGTCCGAGCTCCATCGGGTAGACTGCCAGGTAACGCCTGGGCGCCGTAAGGCGACGGACAGGGCCACAGAAAACAGACCGCCCCGAGCGCAAGCAGAGGGCAAGGGTGAAAAGGTGGGGTAAGAGCCCACCGCACCGCCGGCAACGGACGGTGGCACGGTAACCCCCAGTCGGAGCAAGGCCAAATAGGCGGCGAGGTGTGACCCACACCGCAAGGCCCCGAGCGAAAGCAAGGGGGAGCCGCGGGTAGGCCGCTCGAGACGGTCGGCGACGACCGTCCCAGACAGATGACCATCCTCTCGCGCGCGAGCGCGGGGGAACAGAACTCGGCTTACGGCTCGACCCGTCTCTGCCCTCCGGGCCTACTCCCGGGGGGCAGTCCCTTGCAGTCCCACCTCTCTTCGGGGCACGCATGACAGCTCGCGCTCTCGCGCTTCTCGCGCTCACCGGCATGGTAAGCCTCAGCGCACCGCCGGCCAAGATGCACTACCGCATCGACCAGACGATCGATCAGGCAGTGGACGCCTCGAGTATCGGGGGCGGCCAGCAGCAGCAGCGCTTCACCGTGTCGACCTTCCTCGCGGTGACGCTGACGGACACGGCAGGAGGGAAGGTCGTCACTGCAGTGGTCGACTCGATGCGAGGGGACTCGGCGCCGGTCCCCAAGGCCGTGCTCGACAGCGCCCGGGGTACGCCGCTGCATGCCCTGCTGGACGCGTCCGGCCGCATCAGCGACGTGAAGGCACTCCGGGAAACGCCGCTCGCGCCCCAGCTCACCGACGTCGTCTCCCGCCTGTATCCGGGGCTCCGGCCGGGGCTCAAGGTCGGCGATGGCTGGACCGACACGACGAAGACCTCGAGCGAGGTGGGCGGCGGCACCATGACGGTCAGCCGGATCACCACCTACAAGGCGACCGGCACCGAGGCTCGCCGGGACGGCAAGGCGCTCAAGGTCGAGACGTCGTTCACCTCGAACGTGACCGGCACCCAGCAGACGCCCGCCGGTCCCGCGCAGATCGAGGGATCCGGATCGGGAACCGGCGAGCATTACGTCTCGTCCGATGGCCGGTACCTCGGCGGCGGCTATTCGATGACGACGAAGCTCACGCTCGCGGGCGCGTTCGCGCCCCAGCCGTTGCCGGTGACGCTCACGGAGACGTTCGCCGTGATCGAGCTGCCGTGAGCCATCGCCGGCTCGCGTGTCTCGCGGTCGCCGTCTGGGCGGCCGCGTGCTCGCAGGGATCCCCGCCGGTCGAGCGGCCGGCGCCGAAACCCGCGCCGCCCCGAACGTCCGGCGGACCCGCTGGCGCGCCCACGGCGGACCCGACGCGCGGGGCTCCGATCCTCTATCACCCGACGTCCGGGGCACGCTACGCCCTCGAGCGGCGGGACAGTCTGGCGTTAGAGCTACCCGGCGGCGCCACCCAGCTCCAACAGTTCAGCCGCACGGCCTATCTCACGATCTCGATCGCGGACGCGCCGGGCGCGTATCACGCCGCCATCCGGCTGGATTCGCTGCGCCAGGAGGTCGGAGGCACCGTGGCCGCCGACTCCGTGCTTCGTGCTGAGGGAACGACCTGGGTGGCATCCCTGACGCCGCAGGGCCATCTGACCGGGCTCCGCGCAGACCGGAGCTCCGGCGTGGGCGATCAGGTGGAAGCGAGTCTGCCGGAGCTGTTCCCGGCTCTCCCCGCTGGCGGGCTCGACACGACGACCCAGTGGAACGACACGACCGAGCGCACCATCAAGGCCGATGCGTTCGACGTGCGGGAGCACGCGGTGACCAGCTACCAGGTCGAAAAGCGGGAGGGGGGCGTCTACACGATCGTCGCCGCGACCGTGTTCGACCGAACGGGCTCAGGCGGGCAGGCCACCCAGCCGATGGAGATGGCGTCCGCCGGGACGCGGCGGACCGTCTATCGCTTCTCGCGGGACAGCGGGGTGCTGGGCGCCGAAGGAACCGACTCGGCGGAGATGACGATCACTGTCCCCGCGGTCGGTCAGAGCGTGCCGGTGCATCAGCGGGCGAGCTGGAAGGCGGCGAGAAAGTAGGCGCGGCTCAGTCCACCAACCTCAGGGGCATGACCAGCGTCAGGAAGCTCGCCGGGTCGTCCCACCCCACCGGCTCGCAGGTGGCCGCCCGCTCGGGCGCCTTGAAGGTGAGCCGGACTTCGTCGGTCGGGATGTACTTCAGAATCTCCAGCAAATAGGCGGCATTGAAGCCGATCTCGAGCGGGTCCCCGTCGTAGGTGACGGTAACCTCTTCCTGGGCCTCGCCCAGGTCCGGCGTCTGGACCGAGAGCTTGCAGGAGCCGCTGGCGAACGCCATACGGATCCGGTGAGTCTGGTCGCTCGCCACAATGCTCATGCGGCGGAGCGCCGCGGTGATGGCCGACTTGTCGGCGGTGGCAGCCTTGTCGTTCTCGCGCGGGATGACCTGCTCGTAGTTGGGGTACGGCCCCTCGATCAGGCGGGTGAACACCTGGGTGGCGGCGGACCGGAAGCCGAGATGGTTCTCGCTCTTGGCGATGTCGATGTCGTCCTCCGGCCGGAAGAGACGCCGAATCTGCTCCAGGGCCTTGGGTGGGACGATGAGATCGGCCTGGCCGGCGCCGGCGCCCGCCGTCGTGGGGACGTCCATCCGGGCAAGCCGGTGCCCGTTGGTCGCCACCATGCGCATCTTCTCCGGCCGGAGCTCCCAGAGCACGCCGTTGAGGATCGGCCGGCTCTCCTCCGTGCTCGCGGCGAACGCGACGTGCGCGATCAGCTTCTGGAGGTCCTTGGCCGACGCCCGCCACCCGCCCTCGAACTTGACCGCCGGGAATGCCGGGAACTCCTCTCTCGGCAGGCCGAGGAGCTTGAACTTGGAGCGCCCGCACTCGATCGTGACCCGCTGCTCGCCGCTCGCGACGAGGCGGATCGGCGCGCTGGGAAGCTCACGCGCGATCTCGACCAGCTTGCGCGCCGGGAGCGTGATCGCGCCGTCCTGGTCGACCGAAGCCGGGACGACGGTGCTCACGGCTATGTCCAGATCCGTGCCCGAGAGGCGAAGCCCGTCGCGGGTCGCCTCGAGGAGGATATTGGACAGGACTGGCAGAGTCGTCTTGGTCGGCACACTGGCGGCGACGGCGACGAGCCCTTCCTGAAGTTGGTCCCGCGTAATCGTGAGCTTCATGCGCTCCTCGGCGCGCTAGTAATTACTACTTCTCTGAGAATAAGAGATACTAGCAGCAGTAGTAGAGGGTCTTGATATGTGGACGCCTCCCCAATCACCTGCTGTGCGCGACGGTTAGGTCGCTTCGGTCGTGTCGATCCGCTGTGAACGATGCGGATAGATCGTACCGCTTTCCCGTCTCCTCCAGATAACCCACAGCGGCTCTGCCAACACGGGGATTACTCTGCGCACAACTCCTGGCGCGCGTACTCGATCTTCTCGCGGAAGGAGCGGTCGCGCGACATCTGGCGCTGCACTTTGTCCACGCTGTGGATGACGGTGGAATGATCGCGGCCGCCGAACGCCTGGCCGATTTCCACCAACTGCATCTGGAGCAGATCGCGCGCGAGGTACATCGCGATCTGGCGCGGCACGGTGAGGGTCTTGATCCGCGCTTTGGACCGAAGGCCTTCAGGGGTCACGCCCCAGCGCCGCGCGACGACTTCCTGGACCCGGTGGATCGTAGGGAGCGGCTTGGCCCGCGCCTCCGCGCCGTCCTCCCCCGGCTTGATCTTGTCCGAGAGCGCCTCCCGGGCGAGCTCGATCGAGATCTCCTTGTGCTTAAGCGAGGCGAACAGCAACAGCTTGATGATGCACCCCTCGAGCTCGCGGACGTTCGACCGCACGTGCTCGGCGATGAACCGGAGCACGTCGTCGGGGATCGTCATCTCGAGGTGGTCCTGCTCCTGCTTCTTCCGGAGAATCGCGATCCGGTGCTCCAGGTCCGGCTGGCCGATGTCGGCCACCATGCCGGACTCGAACCGGCTCACCAGGCGCGCCTCCAGGCCGGGGATCTCCTTGGGTGCCCGGTCGGATGTGAGGACGATCTGCTTGTTGGCCTGGTGCAACGCGTTGAACGTATGGAAGAACTCTTCCTGGGTCTGTTCCTTGCCTTCCAGGAAATGCACGTCGTCCACCAGAAAGAGGTCCACCTCGTTCCGGTAGCGGCGCCGGAAGTCCGGCATCGTCCGGCTGTGGATGCTCTCGATCACCTCGTTCAGGAACTGCTCGGCCCCGACGTAGAGCACCCGGGTGTCGAACGCGCGCTCCAGGCGGGCATGGGCGATCGCCTGCATCAGGTGGGTCTTGCCCAGCCCGGTGGCACCGTAAATGAAGAGCGGGTTGTAGGTCTTGCCGGGGGCTTCGGCGATGGCGTGCGCCGCCGCCGCGGCCAGCTCATTGGACTTCCCGATGACGAACGTCTCGAAGGTGTAGCGCTCGTTGAGCGGCTGCATGCTTGCGTTCGCCGCCGGGCCGGCCGTTCCCGCCGTGGCCGTGGGCGTGACGAAGAAGTCCATCTGGGGCCGCCGCTGCCGTTCCTCCTGGACCCGGAACACCACGGCGGTCGGTCGCCCGACCACGGGCTCGGCGAGGCGGGTCAGGAGCGAGGCGTGCTTCGTCTCGTTCCACTCGGCCGCGAACTGATCGGGCGCGCCGATGACCAACTGTCCCTCATCGAGGGCGATCGCC
Organism: Gemmatimonadota bacterium; assembly: GCA_041498715.1. Lineage (GTDB taxonomy): Bacteria > Gemmatimonadota > Gemmatimonadetes > Gemmatimonadales > GWC2-71-9 > DASQPE01. The sequence continues at coordinate 22,611 of JBGQIW010000032.1, forward strand.
TCGGTGGGCTCGAGCCAGTTCCGTATGATGTCAGCAGGAAGTTCGCGCTGCGCCTCATCGAGGATGCGCTTCCATGCTTCCTTCGCGGAGAGCTGCATCGATACTCGACTGCGGGTGGGGGTTTGCAAGGGCAGCCGATTCTACGGGCCACGTGTGGAAAAGTCAACCTTGACGTCCGACCACTTGCGCCGCTAGCTTCACGGGCTCATCGGGAGGAGAGAGCAGCACATGAAGCCGTCGTATCGTCCGCGCAACAAGCGTCGCCTCAACAAGCACGGCTTTCGTGCCCGCATGGCCACGCGCTGGGGCCGGGCAGTGCTGTCCCGCCGCCGCAAGAAGGGGCGGAAGAGTCTCACGGTTCAGCTCCCGTCAAAGCACGGGGGTCGCTGACGGCGGCTGAGCGCCTGCGGCGGGCCGCTCGGCTCGCCCGGCCGGCGGAGCTTCGCCGCTGCCTCACCCGGGGTCGTCGTCGCCGCACCGAGCACCTCGACATGATCTGGCTGGACAACCCGACGGGCCACTCGCGGATCGGACTGATCGTACCCAAGTTTCAGTCCACTGCGGTGGCCCGTAATCGTTTGCGCCGCCGTATCAAGGAAATTTGGCGGCGCGACCTCGAGTCCCGGCTCCCGCCGTGTGATCTGGTCGTCCGGGCACGGCGGGAAGCATACGACGCACGCTTCGGCCAACTCAGGGCGGAGATGTTGACTTGGCTCGACAGTGTGGCGGGCGCGCGGTGAGCGATACGCGTGCCGTGGGGCAGGCAAGCCGTCCGGCGGAGTTGCCGCGCCGCGTCCTCGTCGCCATCCTCCGCGCCTACAAGGCCTTCATCTCGCCCGCGCTGCCACCGGCCTGCCGCTTCACCCCCACGTGCTCGGAATACGCCCGTGAGGCGATCGAGCGTTACGGCGCGCTCCGTGGCTCGTGGCTCGCGCTGCGCCGGCTCGCCCGTTGCCATCCGTTCAATCCGGGCGGTGTCGATGCCGTCCCGTAAACCGATGAACTGAGATCCATGGATCGTCGTGCAGTCTGGGCCATCATGCTGATGATGGTCATCGCGATAGCGCCAGCCATTTTCATGAAGCAACCGCCCGGTCGCAAGCCCGTCGCCTCCGCGGACTCGGCCGGCGTCCGCCCGGCCACGCCTGCGGAGTCCGCCGCGGCCGAGCCGGCGGCGCCGCGCCCGCCGACCGACACGGTCCCGGGCCTGACCGAGGACACCGTCCTGGTCACATCGCCGCTCTACACCTACGGGGTGAGCACGCGCGGCGCCCGGATCGTCCTCGCGTCGCTGCAGCGGTTCCGCTCCATGGCGCCGGAGACCCACGCACAGCCGGCGGAGCTGGTCCGGCCGGGCGACGGCTGGCTCGGGGCGACGCTGGTTCGGGGTCAAGACACGGTTCGCCTGGCCGACTGGTCGTTCACGCCCAGCGCGCGTCGGCTCGACGTGACGGGACCCACGCCGCTCAAGCTGCAGGCGGCCCGAGGCGACATCGGCGTCGAGCTGACCTACACTTTTGTGCCCGACGACTACCGGATCGACGTGACCGGCCGGGTCTCCGGGGTGGGCCCGAATGGCGGGCTGATGGTCCTCGATCTGGGCCGGGGCCTGGCCAACACCGAGGTCGACTCCAGCGAGAACCAGCGCGCGCTCGCCCTGGTGATCAAGGACGGCGACGCCGAGCGCACCGACTTCGCGAGCCTCAAGCCGGGTGAGTCGAAGACGCTGAGCGGACCATTCGAATGGACCGCGGTCAAGTCCAAGTACTTCATGGCGGCCGTCCTGGCGTTCGACAGCGCCAGCGGGCGCATCAGCGGGGTGACGGCCACGCCGCCGCCGACGGCGGGCAAGCATCCGACCACGGCCGAGGTGCGGCTGAGCCTGCCGGTGAACGCGGCCGGGACGTTCTCCTTCGCGCTCTATGCCGGTCCCATGGAGTACGACCGCCTCCGCCGTATCGGGCACGACCTCGACGACGTGAATCCGTACGGCTGGCCCGGCTTCCGAACGGTGATCCGGTTCTTCACGGTCCCGATCCGCTGGCTGCTCCTGTTCATGCATGACCGCCTCGGCTTGGCCTACGGCTTCGGCCTCATCGTCTTCGGCATTCTGGTGCGGTTGCTGCTCTGGCCGCTCAACCAGAAGGCGATGCGGTCCAGCATCCAGATGCAGGCGATCCAGCCGTACATGAAGGAGATTCAGGAGCGGCACAAGGACGACCCGCAGAAGCTCCAGGCGGAGATGATGCGGCTCTACAAGGAGCACGGGGTGAACCCGTTCGGCGGCTGCTGGCCCATGCTGCTGCCGATGCCGATCCTGCTGGCGCTGTTCTTCGTGTTCCAGAACACGATCGAGCTCCGGGGGACGTCGTTCCTGTGGCTCCCGGACCTGTCGCGGCCCGACCCGTACTACATCATCCCCCTGCTGATGGGACTCACGATGTTCGGGGTGAGCAAGGTCGGCCAGATCGGCATGGAGCAGACCCAGCAAATGAAGACCATGCTCTACGTGATGCCGGTCATGATGACGGGGTTGTTCCTGAAATTCGCGTCCGGGCTCAACCTGTACTATGCAGTACAGAACCTCACGAGCATTCCGCAGCAGTGGTTCCTGGCCAGGGAGCGGCTGAAGCGCCAGCCGCCGCCGGCTCCGCCCCCGCCGGCCCAGAAGGGGAAGGCGAAGAAGTGAGCCGCCGGCTCACATGTGCTGCTCCCTCGTCGCATCTTCGGTAGGTTGTTGGCATGCTCTCCGACCCCATCGCGGCTCTCGCGACTCCGCCGGGCCGGTCCGCGCTTGCGGTCGTGCGGCTCGGCGGACAGGGGGCGTTCGAGGTGGCGAGACGGGTGATCCGGGGGTTCAGGACCGAGCCCGCGCGGACTGCCACGCTCGCCACCTTCCAGGCGCCCGACGGCAGCGTCATCGACCGGGGTCTGTACGCCGTTTTTCCGGCGCCGGCGAGCTACACCGGCGAGGACATGGTGGAGCTGTCCTGCCACGGCGGGCTCGCCGTGCCGGGCCGCTTGCTCGCGGCACTGCACACGGCGGGAGCGCGCCCGGCCGACCCGGGCGAGTTCACCCGGCGCGCCGTCCTCAACGGCAAGCTGGATCTGGTCCAGGCCGAGGCGGTGGGCGACCTCATCGACGCCACGACGCCGGCCCAGGCCCGGGCCGCGCTCGGCCAGCTCGAGGGCGGACTCTCCCGACGGCTCGAGGAGCTGCGCAACCACCTCGTGGAGCTGCAGGCGCTGCTGGGCTATGACATCGACTTCCCGGACGAGGACGACGGACCGGTGTCGCCCGAGCGCATCAGACGAGCGCTGGCCGAGGCCGTGGACCGGGTTGGCCGACTGCTCGCCACCGGCCCTTGGGGTGAGCGGTTGCGCGAGGGAGCTCTGGTCGTGTTCGCCGGCCGAGCCAACGTCGGCAAGTCGTCGCTGTTCAATGCGCTGCTCGGCACGGAGCGGGCGCTGGTCACCGAGATTCCGGGGACCACCCGCGACGCGATCGAGGCCGCGGCGGAATTCCAGGGCTGGCCCGTGCGTCTGGTGGACACCGCGGGGCTGCAGGACGCGACGGACAGGATCGAGCGTCTGGGGATCGAGGTGAGCCGCCGCTACCTCGCCGCTGCCGACCTGGTGCTGCTCTGCGCGGAGGCGGGCCGA
>JBGQIW010000033.1:0-26075 GCA_041498715.1 Gemmatimonadota bacterium
GCGGGACTAGACGCGCGGCGTGGCCCCCGAGATGAGCTGCCGCCCCACCGGAAGCCGGCGGATGCGGGTGCCCGTCGCGGCGAAGAGGGCGTTGCAGAGTGCCGGCGCGATCGGGGGCACGCCCGGCTCGCCCACGCCGCCCGGGCGTCCGGTGGACGGCACGATGTGGACCCGGATATCGCGCGGCGCGGCGTCCATGCGCAGCACCGCGTAGTCGCCGTAATTGGACTGAACCGCGCGGCCTTCCTTGAACGTGATCTCGCTCACAAGCGCGTTGCCCAGGCCCATGATGACGGCCCCCTCCATCTGGGCCCGGACGCGCTCGGGATGGGCGACGAACCCCGCGTCCACCGCGATGTCCACCTGCGGAATCCGGAGCGAGCCGTCCGGCCGCACCTCGACCAGGATGACCGCGGCCACGTAGCTCACGAAGCTCCGATGCACCGCGAGCCCACGACCCTGTCCCTTCTTGAGCGGCGCTCCCCACCCGGCTTTCGCGGTGACAAGCTCCAGCAGCCGCCGGTAGCGACCGGTGTCGATCGGGTGATCCGCGAACGTCTCGCCGTAGTTCTGGGGCTTGCCGGTGATCCCCGCGCTTGCAACGTCCAGGACGTGATCGGGCCCGAGCAGGTCGAGGAGAAATTCCCGGGGATCCTTGCCCGCGGCGTGGGCCACCTCGTCCAGAAACGAAGAGATCGCGAAGGCGTGCGGGATGTTGATGACGGACCGGTACCAGCCGATCCGTACGTGGGCCGGTGCCGGCCCGGCTTCGGCCCGGATGTTGGCGATGGGATAGGGGAAATCGGTGACGCCCTGCCCCAGGTCGCCGTCGCTCTGGTAGACCACGTTCGCCGTGAAGGTGGAGCCGATCGGCGGCAACACGCTGCGGTGGAGCCACGCGGTCACCTTCCCGCCGGCGTCGAGCCCGGCCTCGAGATGCTCCGCCGCCACGCTGTGGAAATAGTCGTGCTGGATGTCGTCCTCGCGGGTCCACAGCAGCTTGACCGGCGCCTTTGTTTCGCGGGCCAGCAGCGCCGCCTCCACCATGAAGTCCGGCATCGATTTCCGGCCGAAGCCGCCGCCCAGCAGCGTCACGTGCACCGTCACGTCGTCGCGGGACAGCCGGAGCGCGTTGGCGATCTCGTGGGCAGCGCCCTCCGGGTGCTGGGTGCAGGCCCACACTTCGCACCGCCCGTCCTCGAACACGGCGAGCGCCGCCGGGGGCTCCATGGGCGCGTGGGCATAGTGCGGGATGTAGTAGTCGGCCTCGACCCGCCGCGCTGCACCCGCCAGCGCGGCCGGCGCGTCTCCCTGGTTCCGAACCACCTTCCCCGGCGACCGCGCCGTCCGCTCCAGCTCCGCGCGGTAGCCGTCCGAGTCATATGCGGCGTTGGGCCCATCGGTCCAGGTGACCTTGAGCCTCCGCCGCCCCTCGAGGGCCGCCCAGGTGTTCGTCGCGATCACCGCGACGCCGCCGACGGGCTGGAACCCCGCCGGTGGCGCCTTCCCCTTGACCTCGATGATGCGCTCGACGCCGGCGACCTTCGCGGCCTCGGTCGAGTCCACCGAGGCGACCTTGCCGCCATACACCGGCGGCCGGAGAACCACCGCGATCTTCATCCCCTCCCGCCGGAGGTCCTGGCCGTACTGCGCCCGGCCCGTCGTCATGTCGAACAGGTCGACTATGGGGATCTCTTTCCCCAGATAGCGAAACTCGGTCGGCTCCTTGAGCCGGATCGCGGATTTCGGAGGCACCGGCAGCCGCCGGGCGGCCGCCACCAGCGATCCGTAGCTCGCTCGCCGGCCGCTGGGCTGGTGGATCACTTGGTGCAGCCGCGCCTCGACCTCGGTCACCGGTACGTTCCACTGCTTCGCGGCCGCGGCCTCGAGCAGGGCCCGCGCGGTGGCGCCGGCCTCGCGCAGGGGCAGGAGGAACTGGCGGATGCTGCGGGAGCCGTCGGTGTTCTGGTCGCCGTAGGTGCGCTCGTCGCCCGGCGCCTGCTCGACTTTCACCCGGGCCCAGTCGGCCTCGAGCTCGTCGGCCACAGCCATGGCGAGCGAGGTGCGGATCCCCTGCCCCATCTCGGAGCGGTGGCAGAGCACGGTGACCGCGCCGGTATCGTCGATCCGCACGTATACGGCGGGCTCGATCACGCCGTCAGGCAGCGCGCGCGGAGGTGGCGCGCCGCGCAGACGGCGGCATCCGGTACTCCCGACCGCGAACACGAGGCCGCCGGCGAGGAGGCCCTCCACGAACTCTCGGCGCCGCATCGTGCCGCTCATGCCGGTCGGCCCGCCGCGGTCAGGACGGCGGCCCGGATGCGCAGGTACGTTCCGCAGCGGCAGATGTTCCCCGCCATCGCCTGATCGATCTGCTCGTCGGTCGGCTTGGCCGTCCGGGCCAGCAGCGCGGCCGCTTGCATGATCTGGCCGCTCTGGCAGTAGCCGCACTGCGGCACGTTGTGGGTCCGCCAGGCCTGCTGCACGGGGTGGTTGCCGTCCAGGCTCAGCCCCTCGATCGTGACGACGCTCTTGCCCTCGACCGTGGAGACCGGCACGACGCACGCGCGGACGGCCGCGCCGTCGAGATGCACGGTGCACGCGCCGCAGGCGGCGATCCCGCAGCCGAACTTGGTGCCGGTGAGACCGAGCTCGTCCCGCAGATACCAGAGCAGGGGCATCGCGCCGTCCCCGTCGAAGGAGCGCTCGACGCCGTTCACCCGAAGCTTCACGATGAGTCCCCTCCGAGCACGCGACAGACCACGCACCCAGCGTGCTTTGGTCTGTCTGGAAGAAAAACCGGGCAGGGGGCCGCGGGAAGCGGTCCGGAAGGGGGGTGCGGACCAACTGGTTCCTCGGCGCGGCGCTGCTGGTGCGCGCGCGCGCCGCGGCGGGGGCCGAGCGGCGAGCCCGGCGCTCTAGCGACGGCGCGTGCTGGGGGGCGCCACGACCGCGACCTCGACCTCGAGCGCGTCCCGGGCACCGCCCTGCTTGACTACCGCCGTGAGCGTCTGGTGATCCGCCTTCCGCCCCAGCGTCCATGCCGTCGTCGCCACGCCATCCTTCCCGGTCATCACCCGGGCCGGGCGCACCGAGCCCTCGGTCGCGCTCAGCGTCACGAGGGCGTCGGGCACCGGGTTCCCGTACACGTCGGTGGCCTTGATGCGAAGCCCCTTGCCCAGGGGCCGGCCGGCATGTCCGGCGGAGGGCGGCGCCAGGAAGGCGACGTTGGCGGCCGGCTTGTTTCGGGCGCGGGCGGCGACCCGGAGCGGGGCCACGCCGTCCACCGCGAGGACCAGGGTCTGCGTGCCCACGTGCTCGCCGAGGGTCCAGCTCACCGATGCCCGCCCGCTGGAGTCCGTCGCGGCGAGAACGTCGGCGGGCACGCCGGGTCCCGACACCGACACGGCGACGCCCGGCACCGGATTGCCGACCGCGTCGGTCACCCGCGCCACGACCGGCCGGGGCAGCGCGACGCCTACCGTTCCATCCACGCTGGTGGGGGTGACCGCGGTGAGCTTCACCGGCTCGCCCGGGAACGCCGCTGCCACGACCGTCGCCGGCGGCACCGTGCGCCCGGTGCCGACGAGCACCTGGGCCCGTTGCACACCCGCCTTCGGACCAAGCCACCACTCGGCGCGGGCCTGGCCGGCGGAATCGGAGCGCGTGTCTTTAGCCGAGATCGACCCGCCGTCGAGCGCGTGCCAGGTCACGGGCACACCGGCCAGTACCCGGCCGAGCGAATCGGTCAGCTGCACGACCACCGGCACCGGCTGCGCGGCGCCGGCGAGGCCGCTGGGCGGGTCTCCCACGGGCGCCACGCGAGTGTTCGCCCGGCTCGGCTCGACCTCGGCGTAGACGGCCGCGGAGCTGTCCAAGCCCGCCACCGACGCCACCAGGCGCTGACGACCCGGGCGGTCGCCCGTCGTCCACGTGGCGGTGGCGAGGCCGTCAGCGTTGGTCAGGGCCGAATCCGGCCGGGCCGAGCCGGCGCCCTCGGTCGGGAGGAACCGCACCGGCACGCCGGTCATCGGGCGGCCCATGCGTGAGTCCACGCGCACCACGACCTGATCCGGCAGCCGGGCTTCGACTCCGGTCCGCTGGTCTGCACCCTTCACCACCACGACGCGCCCGGGCACCGGGACCACGTCCACCGTCACGCTGTCGCTCGCGCCGTCCAGCTCGGCGACGAGCGTCGTCCGACCCGCGAGACGTCCCTGCACCGTCCCGTCCGGGGCGACGGTGGCCACCGCAGTGTCGGCCGCGTGAAGGGCGGGATGCGCGCCGGGCACCGGGTGGCCATGCGAGTCGAGGGCACGGACGGTGAAGCCACCACCGCCACCTTCCGGCACCCGCACGCCGCTGTCGCCGAACACGAGCCGGGCTGCCCGCGGGCGCACGACGATCCGTGCGCGGGCGGTCTTGCCGGCCACGGTGGCGATCACCGCCGTGGCGCCGGGGCGGTGGGCCACGACGAAGCCGGCACTGTCGACCGAGGCGACTCTGGGGTCGTCGGTCTTCCAGTCGATGGCCGCGCCCACGAGGGCGGTGCCGCGGCGGTCGGTGACCGTAGCGACGTAGCGGAGCGTGTCGCCCAGGGCCCGGGCCGTGTCACTGGCTGGCGCGAGGCCGACCCAGCTCACGGCGAAGTTGCCGACGGACAGGCGCGTCGCCTCGTCGCCGATCAGACCGCAGGAATGGGCGGACGCGAGGATGGTGGCAAGCGCGGCACCGAGGCCGAGAACGCCACTGATCCAGCGATGGGATCGGTCGAGCGGCTGCAATGCGTTGCGCGAGGTCTGAGGCACGGTGTCTTGGGTGTCGGGGACCGGGCCAGACCGTGCACGGATCGAACCACCGCCGGCGCCCACGTAAGTCATTGGCCCGTCCCGACTAAGCCGTGCCTCAGAACCGGGCGGGACAGGCGGGAGACGGCCCCCGTGGGATTTTGCAGGGCTGGCAAGACGGGAGCAGGGATCGGGCGAACGACACGGGGCACCACCCGCGGGGGGCGTCAGCGGGAGGCGGCCAGCGCCTGCTCCACGTCCGCGATCACGTCGCCCACGTTCTCGAGCCCCACGGAAATCCGGATCAGCCCGGGCACAATCCCGACCCGTCGGCGCTCTTCCTCGGTGAGCTTCGAGTGGGTAGTGGAGGCCGGATGGGTGACGATGGTGCGGGTGTCGCCCAGGTTGGGGCTGTGGGAGACGAGGCGCACGGCGTCGAGAAAGCGTCGAGCCCGCTCGAGTCCGCCCTTCACCACCAGCACGACGATCCCCCCGCCCTGGCTCATCTGCCGGCACGCCAGCTCGTGCTGCGGATGCGAGGGCAGAAACGGGTAGCGGACCTGCTCCAGCTCCGGATGCCCCTCGAAATGGCGGGCCAGGGCGAGGGCGTTGGCGCAGTGCCGGTCCATGCGCACCGCGAGGGTCTCCAGGCTCTTGGAGAGCACCCAGGCGTTAAACGGGGAGAGCGCCGGTCCGGTGTGCCGGGCGAAGAAACGGATCTCCGCGATCGGCTCGGCCTTCCCGACGACCACGCCGCCGAGGGTGCGGCCCTGGCCGTCCAGATACTTGGTGGCCGAGTGGATGACGAGATCGGCGCCGTGCTCGACCGGCCGCTGGAGGTACGGTGTGGTGAAGCAGTTGTCCACGACGAAGGGGACGCCGTGCGCGTGGGCCAGCTTGGCCAGCCGGGCCAGGTCCACGAGGTCGAGTCCGGGATTCGACGGAGTCTCGACGAACACGAGCTTGGTGTTCGGCTGGAAGAGCGCGGGCCACGCATCCGGCTCGGTGAGGTCGAGGTAGGTGTGGCTGATGCCCCAGCGGGGCAGGAGCCGGGTCAGGATCTGGTGGGTCGAGCCAAAGATCGCCCGGCCGGCCAGCACGTGGTCGCCGGAGCTGAGCAGGGCCGCGAGCGTGGCGAACACCGCCGCCATGCCCGACGCCGTGGCGATGCCGTCCTCCGCCCCTTCGAGCCGGCAGATCTTCCGGACGAACTCGTCGGTGTTGGGGTTCGAGTAGCGGCTGTAGATGTTGCCTGCGATCTCGTCGGCGAAGAGCGCCCGCGCCTGCTCCGCGCTGTCGAACACGAAGCTCGACGTGAGAAAGAGCGGCACCGAGTGCTCCCGCTCGGGCCCGGTCGGCACCTGCGTGCGGATGGCCTCGGTCTCGAAGTGATCGGAGCGCTCGGTCACGCAGACGTCCCACTGCGCGCGGGCGCCGGCTCGAGGGTGTAGTCGTAGGCGATCGTCGCGGTGTGCTCCAGCGTCCGCGCGACCGAACAGTACTTCTCCATCGACAGCTCCACCGCGCGCGCCACCGCGCGCTCGTCCACCGGCCCGCTCACCGAAAAGTGGACGTGGATCCTGGTGAACACGGACGGCTCTCCCGGGGCCCGCTCGCCCTCCACCGTGACCGACAGATCGTCAACCGGCTGCCGTTGCTTGGCGAGGATCCCCACCGCGTCGATGCCGGCGCAGCCACCCAGCGCCGAGAGCAGAAGCTCCATCGGCCGCGCGCCCAGGCCGGCGCCGCCCACCGAGGGCGCGCCGTCGATCGGCACCCGCCCGCCGGTTCCCGTCTCGGCGACGAAATGGACTGCGTCATTCCGCCGCCGCACCACTACGCGCAGGGTGCGCGTCCCCGGCTCCGTCATCGATTGGGCTGCGGGGTGACGCGGAGATACGGCTTCTTGGCCACGAAGCCGCGGGGAAAGCGGACCCGGGCCTCGTCGTCGGACAGGGAGGGGACCACGATGACGTCGTCACCGTCCTGCCAGTCGGCCGGGGTGGCGACCCCGTGGCCGGCGGTGAGCTGGAGCGAGTCGATGACCCGGAGCAGCTCCTGGAAATTCCGGCCGGTGCTCGCCGGGTAGGTGAGCGTGAGCTTGACCTTGTTGTCGGGGCCGATGACGAACACCGACCGCACGGTGACGGTCTCGCTCGCGTTGGGGTGGATCATGTCGTACAGCCGGGCGACCGTCCGCTCCGGATCGGCGATGAGCGGGAAATTGAGGGCGTGGCCCGTGACGTCGCGGATGTCGCCGGCCCAGCGGTGGTGCGAGTCCACCGGGTCCACGCTCAACCCGATCACGTTGACGTTCCGGCGGTCGAACTCCGGACGCAGCGCGGCCAGGGCGCCGAGCTCGGTGGTGCAGACCGGGGTGAAGTCCTTGGGGTGGGAAAACAGGACGGCCCACCGGCCGGCCTTCCAGGCGTGGAACTGGATCGGTCCTTCGGTGGTGTCGGCGACGAAATCCGGCGCGTCGTCTCCCAGGCGGATAGCCATTGCCGTGCTCCTCGTGTGGTGGTGCGGCCGCGTCCCCCGAAACGCGAAACGGCCCGCGACATCGAGTCGCGGGCCGTTTGCCGCGACTTAGATGGGTAGTGCCGGAGGGCCTCCGGCCGCGCGGCCCATCAAGTCGGGGAAATCACCGCGCTGAATGAATATTCCGCCCAGGTTGCCCGGCGTCAAGTCCGCCCGAAATTGACCAGGATCAGAAAGCTGCGCGTCTTGTAGCTGTTGGGATCGGTGGCGGTCGACAATCTGAGATCCCTCAAGCCGTACACATAGCGCGCTTCGATCCCCAGCCCACCGAACCGCAGCCCCGCGCCGATGACCCCCGCGTAGTCGGTGCGCTTGCGGCCGGACGTGGCGGCGTCGGGACAGACCCCGTTGCCCGCCGTGCGGCAGCGGATCTCGAAGGAGGCTTGCGGCCCCGCATAAATGAACGGCTGGAGCAGCGGCGCGGGCACGAAGACCTTCAGGTAGAGCGGGAAGTCGACGTAGTCGAGGCGCGTCTGAGCGGTGGCCGAGCTGGAATCGGACGACGCGCCACGCTGGGCATACAGGGCGTCGAGCCCGACCCCGAGGAGGCCGACGTGGTACTGGGCGTAGATGCCGCCGGCGAAGCCGGTGCGGTTGGACAGGTTGCCCGGAAGCAGGCCCTTATTCGAGATGTTGCCGAAGGAGACGCCGCCTTTCAGCCCGGCTTCGCCCTGGGCGAGAAGCGCGGACGGCGCGGCGAGAACGAGCGCGCAGAGGGTGAGCGACCAGCGACGGTGCATGGTGAGGTTCTCCGGAAAAGTCGGCCGACGGATCAGACCCCGCCCGGAAGGGGGGTGACGGGCGTCACACGCGCGCGGCCGGCCGCAGCGCGTGAAGCCAGTCGAGAAGGATAGGCAGGAGCAGGAGCGTGACACAGGTCGAGACCGTGAGCCCACCGATCACGGCGAGGGCCAGGGGCCGCTGCAGCTCGGCCCCGGCGCCGAGGCCCAGCGCGAGGGGCACGAGCCCGGCCAGCGTGCAGAGCGTCGTCATGAGGATGGGCCGGAGCCGGTGCCGGCCGGCCTCGACCAGCGCGTCCCGCGGCTCGGCGCCGGCCGCGCGCGCGTTGCGCGCCGCGTCGAGCAGGAGGATGCCGTTCTTCACCACCAGGCCGACCAGCAGGATTACCCCCATGAAGCTCGACACATTGAAGGCGACGCCGGTCGCGGCCAGGAGCGCGAGGGTGCCGGCCAGTCCCAGCGGAGCGGCGAACACGATCGCGAGCGGCCCGCGGAACCCGTCGAATTGCGCCACCAGCACCAGCAGGACGGCTCCGGTCCCGAGCGCGAGAATGCCGAGCAGCTCGCGGAAGGCCGCCTGCTGGCTCGCGTACTGGCCGCCCAGCTCGAGCGTGACGCCGGCCGGGAGCGGCACCCGCGCGATGGCGGCGCGCACGTCCTTCATCACCGAGCCGAGACTCCGCCCGCTGGTCCGACCGGTCACGACCACGTAGGGCCGGAGATTCTCGCGGCGCAGCTCGCTCGGCGCCCCGGTGTCGCTCACGGTGCCGAGGTCGCCCAGGGCGGTCCAGCCCCGCGGGCCGACGACCGGAACCCGGCTCAACAGCCCGGCACTGTACCGCACGCTGTCGGGCAGGCGGACGCGGATCGGAATGATCCGGTCCGGCTCGCGGGCGGAGCCCGCCTCGGTCCCGAACAGCGCGGCCCGGGCCTGGGCCTCGACGTCGGCGGCGGTGAGGCCGAGCCGGGCCAGCCGCACCGGGTCGAGCGTGAGCCGCAGCTCCGGGCTCGGGCCCACGACGCCGTTGAAGAGATCCACCAGTCCCGGCGTCGGCGCGATCGCCTTGGCGATGGCGGCCGCCGCGCGCTCCCCCGCCGCGTGGTCCCGGCTGAACAGCTTGAGCTCGACCGGTTCGGGAGAGCCGGCAAGGTCGCCGATCACGTCCTGCAGGAGCTGGACGAATTCCACCCGGACGGCCGGGGCCTGGGCCTCGGCCTGTGCCCGCGCCCGGTCCATCACCTGGTAGACCGACGCGGAGCGCCGGCCCCGCGGCTTGAGCAGCACGGTGAAGTCGCCGGTGTTGGGAGCGGTGGCCGCGAACCCCAGCTCGCTGCCGGTGCGCCGGGTGAACGCCTGCACGTCGGGGTCCGCCAGCAGGATGCGCTCGAGCACGCCGACCTGCCGGTTGGTCTCGCTCAGCGCGCCGCCCGTGGGCGCCCAGTAATCGAGGATGAACCCGCCCTCGTCCATCTCCGGCAGGAAGCCCGTTCCCATGACGCGCGTCAGACCCGCGGCGCCCAGCACGAGGACCGCCACCGCGGCGAGCGCCACGAGGCGGTGGCTCAGCAGCCACGCGACCGCCCGCCCGTGGCGGGCCTCGAGCCCGCCCAGCGGGAGCCGCCACCGCCGGCGCGCCGACTGTGGGCCGCCCGGCCGCGCGGCCCATTGCGCGACGATCACGGGGATCAGGGTCATGGCGAGCCCGAACGAGAGCAGCACGGCGATGGCGAGCGCGAGGGCGAAGGAGCGGAAGAACTCGCCCACCACGCCCTGGAGCAGGCCCAGCGGGGCGAACACCACCACGGTGGTCAGGGTCGAGCCGGCCACCGGTCCGAAGATCTCGTCCGTGGCCCGCCGGATGACCTCGGCGGGCGGCTCCCCCGGCTGGAGCGCCAGCCGGCGCTCGATGTTCTCCACCACGACCACGGCGTCGTCGATCACGAGCCCGATCGCCACAGCGAGTCCGCCGAGACTCATGAGATTGAGCGAGTCGCCGAAGAGGGCGAGACCAAAGAGGGTGATGGTGACCGTGAGCGGGAGGGTGAGCGACGCCGCGAGGGTGGTGCGCCATTCGCCCAGGAACGCGAGCAGGACGAGGACGGCGAGCGCGCCGCCGATCAGCATCGCATCGCGCACGCTGCCGACGGACTGGCGGACCAGCGCGGCCTGGTCGTACACCGCATCGAGCCGCACGCCGGCAGGAAGCAGCGGCCGGATGGAGTCCACCGCCGTCCGCACCGCGGCCTGGAGCGTGAGCGTGTTGCCGTTGGGCTGCCGGGCGACGTTCACCAGCGCGGCCGGGCGCCCGTTTCCGGCGACGATCTGGAAGAGATCCTCCGCCCCGTAGCTCACGCTGCCGAGGTCGGCCACCCGGAGGGGCCGGTCTCCCGCTTGGCGCACGACCACTCGCCCCACCGCGTCGGGCGTGTCGGTGAGCCCCGAGACGACGATGCCGTACTGGCGGTAGTCGCGGTCCACCCGCCCCACCGCCGCGGCGCGGTCCTGCGACGCGATCGCCTGCACGACCTCGTCGGTGGTGACGCGATTCGCGACCAGCCGCACCGGATCGAGCTGCACCGCGATCTCGCGCACCCGCCCGCCCTGCACGTCGATTTCGCCCGCGTCGGGAAGCCCGGCGAGCCGGGGCCGCACCACCAGGTCCGCGAGGTCGCGGAGCACGAGCGGATCGGCCCCGGTCAGCTCGTACTGGAGCATCGGGAACACCGACGGCGTGAGCCGCTCGGCGGTCAGCTCGAGGCCGGCGGGCAGCGACGAGCGAAGCGCGGCCAGTCTCCCCTGGACCTGACTCAGCGCGAACTGCATGTCGGCCCGGGGCCGGAAGTCGAGGCTCAGCTCGGTCGCGCCACGCACGGTTCGGGCGCGGATCCGGCGGAGATCGACGACCCCGCTCACCGCCTGCTCCAGCGGGCGGGTGACCGCGACCGTCATCTCGTCGGCCTCGAACGTGCCGCCGCGGGCCACGACCACGATCCGCGGGTAGGTGACCTCCGGGTAGATACCGGCGGAAAGCGTGCCGAGCGACCAGAGGCCGCCCGCCGTGAGGAGGGCCACGGTGAGATAAATGGTGGCGCGATGGCGGAGGGCCAGGTCCGTGAGGGTCACCGGCCCGCGTCCTTGGCCGGGGCGACCCGCATCCCGTCCTCGAGCCCGAATACGCCGGTGGTCACGACCTGGTCGCCCGGAGCGAGCTTGCCGCTCACCTCAGAGCGCCCGCCCTGGCGCGCCCCGCGCACCACGATGCGCGCGTGGGCGATCGAGTCCTTCCCGACCACGAACACCACGTTGCTGTCGCCGGCGAGCGCGATGGCCGAGTCGGGGACGAGGAGCGCGTCGCGCCGCACCCCCAGCCGGATGCGCGCCTCGGCGCCGGCGCCGGCACGGATCGCGCCGTCCGGATTGGGCACGCGGACCACGACCTGCCCGGCGCCGGTGGCGGAGTCCACCCCCGGCGCAAGACCGGCCACCCAGCCCGGGTGCGGCGTCGAGTCTCCCTCCTGTACTACCAGCGCGGGCTGGCCGCGCTTGAGCCGCCCCAGGCTTGCCGCCGGCACCGCCGCGATGAGGTCGAGAGTGTCACCCGCGATCACCTGCGCCAGCGCCTTCCCGGCGTCCACCCGCTCGCCCCGCTGCACCAGGATGTCCTGCACCCGTCCGGCGATCGGGCTGGCCACACGCGTCCGGGCGAGAAGATCGCGGGCGGCCGCGGCAGCGGCCGCCGTCTGGCGGGCCGCGGCCTCCGCCTCCTCCGCCTGCCGAGTCGAGGTGATCCCGTCGGCCAGGAGCCGGCGCTGTCGCTCCGCCTCGCGCTGGGCCTGCGCCGCGGCGGACGCCCGCTGCTCGGCGTCCGCGGCCAGCTCGGGGACATCGAGCTCGAGCAGGGTCTGTCCCCGGACAACGCGATCGCCCACCTGCGCGCGCACGGCGCGCACGACTCCCGCGGCCGGCGCGGCCAGGAGCGCGGCGCCGCCCGGGCGGGCCGTGAGCCGGCCGGTGAGCGCCTGTTCCTCGACCAGGGAGTCCCGGGTGACGGTGGCCAGCGCTACCGGCACGCGGGTGCGCGAGAGCGAGGAGGCCGCGTCGTCAGCGGATTCGCCTCGGCTGCATGCCGCCGCCAGCACCGCGATGGCGACCAGAGGGACGGGACGGATCATTCGTCGACTCTCCCGAGCAGAGCGTACCAATCGGCCAGCGCCTCCTGGTAGGCGAGCTGGTCCTGCACCGCGGCGAGCACGACTTCCCGCTCGCTGCGGAGCGCATCGAGCACGGGCAGGATCCCGGTCTCGCCGGCCTGATAGGCCCGGACGGCGCGCCCACGGAGGAGTGCGGCCTGGGGCAGCAGCGAGTCCCGGGCGAACCGGGCCCGACCGCTGCTCTCCACCAGCCGGACGCGGGCTTCGCGCAAGGCGCGGGCACTTTCGAGCCGGGTCTCGCTAACGAGCGCGGCGGCGCGGCGGGCGCGGGCGGCGGCTTCCGCCGCCGGCCCGCCGGAGCTCTGCCACAGCGGAAGCGGCAGCGCGAAGCCGAGCACCGCGAGCGTGCCCGGCTGGGTGGGGTCGTTCCACTCGGCCCCGCCCTGGATCGAGGGTAACGGAATCCGGGAGACCGATGCGCTCCGCGCAAGCGCGGCGGTGGCCGTCGACTCGGCAACGGCGGTGCGGACGGCCGGCAGGCTGTCCGCCGGAGGCAAGGCCGGAGGCTCGTCGGCGAGACCGGCGTCGAGCGAACCGGCGGCGCTCGGCGGCTCGGCGCCATCCCAGGCAATGGCGCGCCCGAGCGCGGCCTCGGCCACCCGGGCCGCCTCCCGCGCCGCGGACAGCGTCTGCCGCGCGCGGGCTGCCTCCTGGGCCGCCTGCTCCTGCTCGAGCAACGAGATGTCTCCCGCCCGTAGCCGGGCCGCGGCGATCCGAGCGACCGAGTCGGCCTGGCCGGCCTGGGCCACGACCAGGCGCTCCTCGCCGGCCGCGGCCAGGGCACGATAGAACGCCGTCCGCACGTCGCGCACGAGCTCCGCGACGGTCAGGCTCGAATCGGCCTGGGCTCTGGTGATCCGGGCCCGCGCGGCTGAGCGCTCGGGTCCGCGCCGCAGGAGAAAGTCGAGCGGCTGGTCGAAGAGGAAGTGCTCCTGCGGCACCGCCCCGCTGTGGGTGAACGTGATGGTGGGGTTGGTGATGGCGCCGGCGCCGCGCAGGGCCGCCCGGGCCTCGGCGACTTGCGAGGCCGCGACCGTCATCTGACCGCGCAGTGAGCGGGCGCGGGTGAGCGCCGCGCCGAGCGAGACCGAATCGCCGGGGCCCTGCGCCACGATCGCCAGGACGAGCGGGATCAGCATGATCCGGCGGAGGGGACCTTCATGCCCGCGCGAGGTAGCCCGTGAAGGGAGGGGAGCGCACGGGGGGAATATGGCGAGGTCGGAGGGCCGGCGCCGCGCTGTACCGCGGTCAGGATTCTTTCCGGATCCTCGCCGTCACCGGCGTGCTCCGCCCGGGGGCTCCGGACGGCCCGCATCCAGTACCTCGCGGATCTTTCGCGCGAGCGCTTCCGAAGTGTACGGCTTGGCGAGGAACGCGGTGCCCGGCTCGATCTGGCCCTGGTGCGCCACGGCCAGATCGGTGTAGCCGGAGACGAACAGCACCCTCATGTCCGGGCGGAGCGGCGCGAGCCGGTGGACCAGGTCGGGGCCGCCGATGCCGGGCATCACGACATCGCTGATGAGGAGGGCGATGGTGCCCTGGAAGGCGTCGGACACCCGAAGCGCCTCCGCACCGTTGGTCGCCTCGAGCACACGATATCCCCGGCGGATGAGGGTCGTCCGGGTCAGGCCCCGGACGCCATCGTCGTCCTCCACCACGAGCACGGTCTCGCTGCCCCCGACCACCGGCGCGGCCGCCTGGGCGACGGGCAAATCCTCCGCCGCCTCCGCGACACGGGGCAGGTAGACCCTGATCGTCGCGCCCCGGCCCGGCTCGCTGTAGACCCAGATGAAGCCATCGCTCTGCTTGACGATGCCGTACACCATCGAGAGGCCGAGGCCCGTGCCCTTCCCTTGCTCCTTAGTGGTAAAGAAGGGCTCGAAGATCCGCGCCTGGGTGCGCTCGTCCATCCCGATCCCGGTGTCGCTGACGGCAAGCACCACGTAGCTTCCCGCCGGAAACGTAGTCATCCCGTGGCCATGGCTCTCGTCCACGTCGGCATTCGCGGTTTCGATCGTGAGGTTTCCGCCTTCCGGCATTGCGTCGCGGGCGTTCACGATCAGGTTCATGAGCACCTGATGCACCTGGCTGGGGTCGGCGCGCACATGGCCGAGGCCCGGCGCGAGCACGGTGGTGATGTCCACGTTCTCGCTCACCACTCGCCGGATCATGCTGTCGATGTCCGCCACCACGGCGTTGAGGTCCAGCACCCGCGGGGCGAGGATCTGCTGCCGGCTGAAGGCCAGCAGCTGGCGGGTGAGGCTTCCGGCCCGCTCGGCCGCCTTCCGGATCTCGGCGAGGTCCTCGCGCAGCGGATCGTCGGGCCTCAGGTCCTGGAGCGCCAGCTCGCTGTAGCCCATGATCGCCGTCAGGAGATTGTTGAAGTCGTGGGCCACGCCGCCCGCGAGCTGCCCCACGGCTTCCATCTTTTGCGCCTGGCGGAACTGCTCCTCGAGCAGTCGGCGCTCGGTGATATCCACCCACGAGCCGATGATCTCGTGCTTCTCCCCGTTTGGCTCGCCGAGGGTGCGTTGCTCGTCGAGAATCCAGCGGTAACCGCCGTCCTTGTGCTGGAAGCGGTACTCGTGCAGGACGCGCCCCCGCCGCTGTAGCAGGGGCAATTCGCTCATGACCCGCTGGAAGTCATCGGGATGGACCCGCTCCGTCCACCAGTCGGGGGTGAGCGCTTCGGCCACGCTGTAGCCGATGACACGCTCGACGTTCTCGCTGATCCAGGTCGGCGCGTAGTCACCGGCGGCGCCGTGCATGGTGTAGATGACGGCGGGGCTCGACGCGATGACGTACTCGAGCCGACCCTGGATCGCCCTGAGCTCTGCCTCCGCCCGGACCCGGTCGGTGACGTCCCGCGCGAGCACAAGCACCACAGCCTCGCCGGCGAAGCTCATCGTGTGCCAGGTGCACTCGACGTCGAGGATCGTCCCATCCCGCCGCCGTAGCTTCAAGGCGGTCAGCTCGTAGCCGGTCCGGGACACGCGCTCGACCGCCTCGCGCAGCACCGGCACGGCCTCCGCGGGGCGGAAGTCCTCGACCGACATGCGGAGGAACTCCTCGCGGGAGTAGCCGTAGTGGCGGATCGCGGTATCGTTGACCGCGATGACGGCGAGGGTCGGGCCATGGAACACCCACATCGGGTGGGGATTCGCCTCGAAGAGCACCCGGTACTGCTCCTCCGACCGCCGCAGGGCTTCCTGCCCGAGGCACCGCTCGATTCCCACCGCGATCCCGTCGGCCACCTGCTTCAGTCCCTCGAGGATGACCGGCGGCAGCCGCGCGGACGCGAACAGCGCCATGACGCCCCTGACCCGGTTCTCGGTGATGAGCGGATATCCGGCGAACGCGACGAGGCCTTCGCGCCGGACCCAGCTGGGGTCGTGCACCACCGGGTGCCCGGGAAGCAAGTCGAGCGCGATAGTCCGCCGCTCCCGAGCGACCAGACCGATCGCGCCCTGCCCCTCCGCGACGCGGGCATAGGCGCCGTCGGGGAGCGCCGAGGGACCCGCGCTGGCCCGAAGCTCGAGGGTGCCGGTCTCGTGGTCGCTGGTCCAGATCCCGACGACGGCGGCTCCGAGGTGGCGCACGAGCGGCTCCACGCAGGCCTTCAGCATGTCGCCCATGGCGGTGCTCCCCGCCAGCGCCCGGCTCACTTCGGCGCTCAGCTCCGCCAACCGGGCGCGCTCCGTCGTCGCCTCGACCGTGCGGGAAAGCGCGACCGCCTGGGCCAGCTGCGTCGCCACCGCGCCGATCCCGGCCAGCCAGTGGCGCTCCAGCTGTCGTTGCCCGACCATCATCACCAGCGCACCGAACGCCTCGCCGCCCGCGATCATGGGTGCGACGACCATCGACCGGTCGCCGGCCCGGGCGAGCAGATCGGCCGACTCGCCCGCCGGCGGGGTTCCCTCCGCGAGGTGGACCGGCCGGCCCTTGGCGATGAGCGACCGCAGGAGGTCCGGATGACTGAAGAAATCGGGGCTGTCGGCGGAGCTGGCGAACTGGCCGATCTCCGCCCGCAGGCGGATCGCGCCGTCGGGCTCGTCCAGGTAGATGGCGCCGGCGGACACCCCGCCCACATCGAGGGCGCACGCGAGCACCTGGTTGAGCATGTCCTGGAGACTGAGCCGGCTCCTCAGAACGGCCCCGGCACACCACGTGATCGAGAGCAACGCGGAGTCGAGGGCGGCCCGCTGTGCGAGCCGCGTGTTGACGGTCGCCTGCAGCTTCACCTGGCGGAGGAACCGGTCGAAATATTTCGAGCTGTTGGCCCGGACTTCCGGCGACGGTCTCGGCGGCGGTCCGGCATCCAGCCCCGCGACCAGTGCGCCGATGACCTCTTCCAGGCCCGGCGTCCGCGGTACGATGGCGCTGGCGCCGAGGTCCCGGGCGATCGCGAGATCGGCCTCTTCCATGTGCTGGAACGTCGCGGACGTCAGGACCACGGGCACCTGGGTCATTCGGTCGTCGCTCCGGGCCGCGAGACAGAGGTCGAGCCCGCTCATCCCCGGCATGAGCACCTGCGCCACGATGGCGTCGGGCGGCCGGTCCTGCGCCAGCCGCAGCGCCGACACGCCGTCCTGGGCGGGCGTCACCTCGAATCCTACGGTCTCGAGCCGAGCTCGGTCGAGCCCCCGCTGCACAGAGTCGTCGTCCACCAGCAGCACGCGCCGGCCTCCCCCGATCTCCGGGGGTGATTCGCTGGGGACCGGGAGATGCGCGCGGACGACTTCGAGCAGGCGGGAGGGCTCGACCGGCTTGAAGAGGTAGTCGGTGAAGCCGGCGTTCAATGAGCGGGCTTCCTCGAGCCGTGACCTGAGGCCGGAGAATGCGATGATGGGAACGTCCTTCGCGATCGAGACCGATCGAAGCCGGGCGCAGAGCTCGAGACCGTCGATATCGGGCAGGTACAGGTCCTGGAGGATCAGAGCGAGTGGATGCCCGGTCGCCAGATCGGCGGCGATTCGCCCGTCGCCGGCTTCCAGTACGAGGTACCCTTCACCTTCGAGAGTGAGTCGGACCAGCTTGCGGGTGATCGGGTTGTCTTCGACGACCATGATCTCGGCTGGTCGCATCGGGGCCTCCACTGGATCCTACGTCCGGCCCTTGCGCTCTCGGCGATCGCCGCTTCCAACTGGCACGCTGTACCACGCTGCGAAACAAGCACTAAGGGTGTCAAGCGCGTCGGTCACAGGAATCCCCCGGCGCGCTTGGCCAGTGCGGTCACGCGAGGTGGCTGCAAGGCTCAACGCGCTTGGAAGGTACGGGCCAATTCATGAAGGAGCCATGGGAATTCGAACGTACCTCGGCCTGCCTTCGGCGCGTGGACGACGCATCTGTAAAGGCTGGTGAGCTTCTTGCGTCCGCCAGGCCGCAAAACGTGTCGCAGAATGCACATTGGGCGCAGTAGCTGCGTCCCAGACATCAGTCCAGCCGACGCGGCAAGCCATGGGCTCTCACTATCAGGGCTCCCCTGAGCGGCTGGGCGTGCGCCCTCCATGCCGGCGTCATTCGGCCGCTGACACGAGTCCGACCCGGACGGCATACCACACCAGCCCCGGCACGTCGTGGATCTTCAGGCGTTTCATCGCCTGCCCCCGATGAGTCTCGGCAGTCTTCACCGACACGCCCAGGCGCTCCGCGATCTCACGCGTTGAGGACCCGGAAGCGAGCAATTGCAGCACTTGCCGCTGGCGCTTGGAGAGCGTTCGGAGCGACGCGCGCATCTCCAGAGCTGCTCGGATGGCCGAGCCGAGCCTGGGCAGGTCCGCCTTCCGAACGAAGTCGGCGGCGCCGTTCCTGAGGCAGCGAAGGGCGGTCCTGTTCGAAGGTGTCGCTTACGAGCAGGAAGGCGACCCCAGGGCTGCGAGCCATAACCATGCAGAGCGCAGCGCGCCGCCCCAGAACAAGCGACGGCCCGCGACCTCCGTGCTGACGAGCGCGAAGGCCACGGCGGCGGCGAGGATCGCCACGAGCACCGAAAGCCCGACCAGATCCACGCGGTAACTGATGGGGACCGGGAGCCGGAGGGCCAGCATCCCCACGAAATGCATGCTCCAGATCCCGATCCCCATCGCCAGGGCACCGGCGATGAGCCAGACGGGGCGCACCCGCGCCCCGGCCGCTCCGGCGCGGCCCGCGAGGTCGAGCGCATCGTGCGACGCCCAGACGGCGATCAGGATGGAGACGGCAACGAGGGTTGGATCGTAGGTGGCGTGCACGGGCCCCTCAACAGAGCCTACGACCGCCGCGGGGGACAGGAGCTCCGATCGGCATGGGGTGGAAGATGGCGGCCGGACCGGGCCTGGCTAGACCAGTGTCTCGGCGGTCCGGCCCCTCTTCTTCCCGGCAGCGGGCCAGGCCATTATCCGGTTACAGACGCTCTCGCTCGATCGCCTGATTCTCGAAGCGCGGGATCCCCCATGCACCCTGGCTTCCAGCCGTGAAACCGCTCGACCGGATCACCCTCGCCGGGCTCGGCCTTCTGCTCGCCGGCGCCCTCGTGGCCTACGTCTCCACGGACGCGGCGAGCGACAGCCAGGCCTCACGCGCCGATACCGGGCCCACGTCTGCGCTCATCGACGAGCGGCCGTTCCGGATCGCACAGCGGCTCTCTTCTCTGGCCGAGACCCGGGACGAGCGCGATCTCGCCCGGGAAGCCGTCCGTCTGGCCGACCACTCCGTCGATGTGGCCTTCACCGTCGCCGTGCTCGAAGCAGCCGAGCACCCGCCCAAGCCTACGCCCCAGACCCGCGGCATCCAGGCGCGGATCGACAGCCTTGGCCGGCTGGTCACGGAGGACAGCGTTCGGGTCGCGCGGCTGACCGGGGCCCCGGGCAAAGCCGCCGCCGCCGCGGACCAGGCCGAGACCGACCGCGACCTCGTGAGCGCCCAACTCGACCTCCACCGGGGCGAGCTGGAGGATGCCAGGGAGGATCTCATTCGCGCGGGCGGTGACCCGAAGGGTCGCATCCGCCAGATGGTGGCCGATCACGACAGCGCGGAGCACGCGGCGGCCGGCACCGCGAAGCCCGCGCAGCCGGACGACAGCGCCGGGGCCGGCACGAGGCGGAGCGGCCTGGTCGGCCGGATCGAGCGGTGGCAGGCGCTCAAGACCAAGCAAGCGGTCCTGGACCGGGCCCGCGACCAGACGACCGCCGGGATCCCGGCGCTCACGGCCCAGCGCCAGGAGTTCGTCCAACACATGAGCGAGGTGCACGTGGACTCGGCCGCGACGCTGCTGACGAAAACGCGGCACCTCTCCACCGACCAGAAAGTGCTCGCCGGTCTCACGCAGCGGATCGAGGACCAGGTCTCGCTGCTCGACGTCTACAGCCGGTGGAGCACGCTGGTCGCCGACCAGCGTCAAGCGGCCCTGCACTCGGTGCTGCTGGACTGCGTCTGGCTGCTGCTGATTCTGCTGGCGGCCGTGGGCATCGGCGCGTGGCTCGACCGGATCTTTGCGCGCTTTGCGCCCGAGCGTCACCGGCTCCAGACGCTGCGGATGGTGACGCGCTTCGGGATTCGGGGCCTCGCGGTGGTGGCCGCAGCGCTCATCCTGCTCGGGCCGCCGAGCCAGCTGGCCACGATCATCGGCCTTGCAGGCGCCGGTCTCACCGTGGCGCTCAAGGACTTCATCGTCGGATTCTTCGGGTGGTTCGCCCTCATGGGACGGAACGGGATCCGGGTCGGAGACTGGGTCGAGATCAATGGGGTGAGCGGGGTGGTCGTCGAGATCACGCCGTTTCATACCGTATTGCTGGAGACCGGGAACTGGACCGACGCCGGCCATCCCACCGGCCGGCAGGTCACCTTCAACAACACCTTCGCGATCGAGGGCCACTACTTCAACTTCTCCACCTCCGGCCAGTGGCTCTGGGACGAGGTCGAATTCGAGCTGCCGACGGCGAGCGCCTCGGCGATGATCGAATCCATCCGGACGCAAGTGACGACGGAGACGGCCGAGAATGCGCGCCAGGCGGAGCTGGAGTGGGGACGGGTGTCCGGAGGCCGGGGGGTCTCGGGCTTTACGGCTGAGCCTTCGATAGACGTTCGTCCGGGCCCCGGTGGAACCCACGTGCTCGTGCGGTACATCACCCGGGCCCAGGACCGTTACAAGTTCCGGACCCGGCTCAATCAGGTGGTGGTGGATCTCCTGGGGGGACAGACGAAGCCGGAAGTGCCGCAGGCGACCTAGCGGAAGCGGCGAAATCCGCGAAACGCGGGGAAGAACGCCCGACGGGGCCGGCCGAACTCAAGCCCGAAGAAGAAACCGCTGCTGAACGCCGGATACGGGTAGTAGTAGGGATAGCCGTAGCCGTAGTAGGGCGCGTAGCCGTAGGGCGCGTACGCATAGAGCGGCCGCCGCGAGATGTCGTAGGGCAGCAGGTCGTAGTCGAAGTCGGCCTGGGAGATCCCTCGGACGAACTCGTTGAGGTCGGCCTCGACGTCGCTCGACGTCAGCGCGCCGTCGAGCGCGCGGAAGTCCCATTGGCCGCCGTTCACGTAGCGATCGAACTGGAAACGCTCCCGGGATACCGCTGCGTAGACCGTGCCCCGCCCCGAGCGCGCGTCCACGGCGAACGCTTCCCGCCCCCCGCGCCCTTGAATCTCGTAGCGCTTCCCCCCGCGAACGCGGTTGTCGTCGCCTGGGTTGAGCGGGAACAGCACCCGGACCCGCTTGTCGGGATCGACGTGGACGACGACGAGGTACCCGTCGTCCCTCGTCTCGACCTGTACCTTGGCCCTGTCGCCCGGACGATAGTGCCCGGCGTCGCTGAGCCAGAGGCGGATCGTGGGAGCAGCCCGGGCCGGTGCAGAGGCCGGAGGAGGTGCGGGAGCGGGGGCAGGGAGAGCGATGACGACGAGCAGGGCGGCGGCGATCATGGAGTCCTCGGCTGTTGCATCGGAGACGATCCGAGGCCGTCGAGGCGCACGCCGCGCGCGGCGATCGCAAACGAGCGTTCGCCTGCGCGGCATTCCGGGAACCTTCGCGCCGATGGCCGCATTTCGAGCTTGACGGCGTCTCGCGCCGAGAGGGGGGAGGAGCGTGTGTCGATCGAAGCGGTCCCGCACGACACGCCCGCGGTCCCGGTGGCGTTGAGCGGACCATGAACCCGGTGGCCGAACCGCTCGACCTGCGCGAGTGGCTGGAAGCCGACGGGCTCGGCGGCTTCGCTTCCGGAACGGTGTCGGGGGTCCGCACCCGCCGCTACCATGCGCTCCTGCTGGTAGCTACGCAGCCGCCCGCCGGCCGGATGGCGCTGGTCAACGGGCTCGATGTCTCGCTCGACCTGGCCGGCGCCGGGGGGTCGCCGCCCCCGCTGTTCCTCTCGCGGCAACACTACGTCCCCGACGTGCTCGCACCGGCGGGCGGGCCCGCGCTCGCGGAATTCACCCGCGACCCGTGGCCCACCTGGACCTGGCAGGTGGCGCCGGGGGTGCGGGTGAGCCAGGAGATCTTCGTGCCGCAGAGGACGCCCGCAGTGGCGCTCCGCTGGCGCCTGCTCGACCGGGCTCCCCGGGTGGTCCTCACGGTCCGGCCGCTCCTCTCCGGCCGCGACTTCCACGCGCTTCACCACGAGAACTCCGCGTTCGACTTTGGGAGCGCCGTGTCTGAGGACTCGGTGCGCTGGGCGCCGTACCCAGGCGTGCCGGCAGTCACCGCGCTCACGAACGGCGTCTACGCCTCCGAGCCCCTCTGGTATCGAGGATTCCTCTACGCGGAGGAGCGCGACCGCGGCCTCGACTTCATCGAGGATCTGGCTTCACCGGGCCGGTTCACCTGGGATCTTTCGGCCGCCGACGCGGTCCTACTGTTCACCACGGACGCGGCGACCGTCGCTCGGCCCGGGCAGCGCGCCGAGACCACCTGGCGCCGTCTGGCCACGAGTGAGCGACGCCGGCGCTCGAAGGCCTCATCGCCGCTCGAGCGCGCCGCCGGTGCGTACATCGTGCGACGTGGAACGGGCAAGACCATCATCGCGGGCTATCCCTGGTTCGGCGACTGGGGCCGCGACACGCTCATCTCCCTGCGCGGGCTCTGTCTGGCCACGGGCCGGTTGGCGGACGCGCGCGACATCCTCCGCGAATGGGCTGGTCAGGTCTCCGAGGGCATGCTGCCCAACCGTTTCGTGGACCAGGGCGACGCGCCGGAGTACAACACCGTGGACGCCGCGCTCTGGTACGTGATCGCCGTGCACGAGTATTTCGCGGCCGCGGCGGGGCCGGGCGGCAAGGCCCCGCCCAAGCGAGACCAGGAGCGGCTGCGGGCGGCGTGTCTCGCGATCGTGACCGGGTACGCCCGCGGCACGCGCTACGGCATCCGCCTGGAAGAGGACGGGCTGCTCGCCGCGGGCGAGCCGGGCGTCCAGCTCACGTGGATGGACGCGAAGGTGGGGGATTGGGTAGTCACCCCGCGCATCGGCAAGCCGGTCGAGGTGCAGGCGCTCTGGCTCAACGCGCTCCGGATCGTGGCTGACTGGGATGCCGCGTGGACCGCGCCATTCGAGCGCGGGCGGCGGGCCTTCGCCGACCGGTTCTGGAACGCCGAGGTCGGCTGGCTCAACGACGTCGTGGACCCCGACCACCGGCCCGGCACCGCGGACGCGTCGTTGCGCCCGAACCAGATCTTCGCCGTGGGCGGGCTCCCGTTCGCCGTGCTCGACGGCGAGCGTGCACGGCGCGTCGTGGCCGTCGTGGAGTCCACTCTGTGGACCCCGCTCGGCCCGCGCTCGCTGGCCCCCGACGATCCGCGCTACGTGCGCCGCTACGAAGGCGGCCTGCGCGAGCGCGACGGCGCCTACCACCAGGGCACCGTGTGGCCCTGGCTCAGCGGTCCGTTCGTCGAGGCCTGGGTGCGGGTGCACAGCGACACGCCGGAGGTCCGGCGGCGGGCCCGCGGCCGTTTCCTGGACCCTCTCCTCGCCCACCTCGAGTCTGCCGGTCTGGGCCACATCTCCGAGATCGCCGACGCAGAGCCGCCGCACACGCCCCGGGGCTGCCCATTCCAAGCCTGGTCCGTCGCCGAGGCGCTGCGGCTCGATCGGGTCGTCCTGCGCACCGAGGGAGCGTAGACCCGATAGCCGGGGACAAGCGACCGGCGGCCGGCGATTCTGTTACCGGGCCGTGCTCCGGGCGTGGTGGTCCCACCGCAACTTCCAGCATGACAATCCGACTCCCCAGCCGCAACCGTCGCGGCATGCTGCGTTTGGCGTATCCCGGAGGGCTCCGCGCCACCCTCGCCCAGGGTACGTCCCGACACGATCTCGTGGACCTCTCGCAGGAGGGCGCCCGGATCGCCCTGCGCGACACCCTTCCTCCGTACGAGGTCGGCACCCGCTGCGACGTGGTGTTACACCTCGTCAGCCGGGTCGTGCTGGTGGCGCAGGCCGAGGTGGCGCGGGTCTCCCCCTGCGACGTCGCCTTCCGGTTCCGGGACGTGCATTTCCCCTTCAGCGTCATGCTGGAAGAGCACTGCGCCGTCCTCACCGGCCGCGACGACGCCGGCGCGGCATAGGGGTCAGAGCCGGGCGCGCCGCAGCAGCTGCGCGTTGACCGCCACGATCACCGTGCTCAGCGACATGAGCCCGGCTCCGACCGCCGGCGACAGGAGGATGCCCGCGCGGGCCAGGACGCCCGCCGCGAGAGGAATCGCGACGATGTTGTATCCGCTCGCCCACCAGAGATTCTGGACCATCTTGCGGTAGCTGGCCCGGGAGAGCGTGATGATGCGGGGAATGTCCCGGGGATCGCTCCGCACCAGCACCACGTCGCCCGCCTCGACGGCGACGTCCGTCCCCGCCCCGATCGCGATGCCCACATCGGCCCGGACGAGTGCGGGCGCATCGTTCACGCCGTCGCCCACCATGGCGACCCGCCTGCCGCCCCGTTGCAGCTCCTCGATCTTCGCCGCCTTCTGCTCGGGCAGCACCTGGGCGAACACCGTGTTGATGCCGAGCTCGCGGGCCACCGCCCCCGCCACGGCCGCCGTATCGCCGGTCAGCATGGCCACGTCGAGGCCGAGCTCATGCAGGCGACGGACGGCCTCGGCCGCCTCGGGCCGGACCGCGTCGGCCACGGCAAAGGCGGCGAGGGGCTGGTCCGCCTCGAGCAGATAGACAACCCCTTGTCCTCGCGCCGCCGCCGTCTCGGTGAACGTCGCGAGCTCCGGTGTGAGGCGGACAGCCAGCCGGTCGAGCAGGTTGGGTCCGCCCACGGCGTCTCTGCGCCCATCGACCTCCGCCCGCACGCCGTAGCCGGGAATCGCCTCGAAGCCGCTCGCGCGGGGGAATGAGATCCCACGCTCGTGGGCCGTCGAGACGATGGCCCGCGCCACCGGGTGCTCGGCGTCCTGCTCGGCGCCCGCGGCCAGGCGCAACGCATCCGCCTCGACCAGCGCACCCACCGTACGCAGTGCCACCACCCGGTGCTCGCCGAGCGTGAGCGTCCCGGTCTTGTCGAAGACCACGAAGTCGAGCAGCCGCGCCTCTTCGAGCCCCCGCCGGTCGCGCACCAGCAGTCCGTTCCTGGCACCGAGGGTGGTGGAGATGGCGATCACGAGCGGTATCGCGAGGCCCAGAGCGTGGGGGCAGGCGATCACGAGCACGGTGACCAGCCGCTCGACCGCGAAGGTGACCTGGGCTCCCGCCGCGAGCCACCCGACCAAAGTGACCGCGCCGGCTCCGAGAGCGATCACCGTCAGCCAAAACGCCGCCCGGTCGGCCAGCGCCTGGGCGCGGCTGCGCGACTGCTGGGCCTCCTGGACCAGCCGCATGATGCCCGCGAGCACGGTCCGCTCGCCGGTGCCGGTCACCTCCACCCGGAGCGACCCGGCGCCGTTGACCGTCGCCGCGATCACTCGGTCGCCGGCCCGCTTCTCCACCGGACGGGACTCGCCCGTGATCATGGACTCGTTGACGCTGCTGTGGCCCTCGCGCACGAGGCCGTCCACCGGGATCCGCGCGCCCGGTCGAACGAGGACCAGCTCCCCGTCGCGCAGCGACCCGACCGGGACCTCTTCGATGCGCTCGCCACCGGCCTCGGACACGATCCTCGCCGCGGTGTCCGGCAGCAGCTTCGCCAGCTCGGCCAAAGCGCCCTGCGCCTGAGCAATCGACCGCATCTCGATCCAGTGGCCGAGCAGCATGACCGTGACCAGCGTGGCGAGCTCTTCCCAGAGCGGCGTCCCGGGGTAGCCGAGCGTCACGGCGAGACTGAAGCCGAAGGCGACGGTGATCGCCAGCGCGATCAGCGTCATCATCCCGGGAAGCCGATCGCGGAACTCGCCCCAGGCACCCTGCAGGAACGGCCGGCCGCCGTAGAAGTACACGACCGCGCCGAATACCGGCGGGATCAGCTGCGCTCCCGGCATCTGGGGTGGCGTGTAACCGAGCGCTCGCGGGAGCATGTGCCCCCAGACGAGGGTGGGCACGGTGAGGGCCAGGGACAACCAGAATCGGTCGCGGAACATCGCGACCGAGTGGCCGGCGTGCTTGTGACCGCCCTGTGAATGGTCGTGCATCGCGTTTGGGCGGGGCCGCGCCTCGCTCAGGCGGCGGCCGCGGTCAGCAGGCCCTCGATCTTCTGGTCCAGAGCCCGCGCGACCGTGAGAGCCTCAGCGCTTCCGTACGGCGCGAGCAGGCTTGCCATACGGTCGTAGGACAGGTGGACGCCATCCTGGCGCTCATCGACGAGGACCGTCACCGGTGCGTAGGAGCCGGCGTCCCGAGCGTGCTCGGCCATTTGGCGCATGATCAGCGGGTTGCCGAGCAGCAGGCGCAGTACC
>JBGQIW010000034.1:0-25851 GCA_041498715.1 Gemmatimonadota bacterium
CAGCGGGCCGGTGGCCGGAGTTCCATAGCCGTACACGTAGCCCTCCACCAGCTCGCGCCGGTCCAACGCGGCCGAGATCGCCCGCCGGACCTCGACCCGATCGAAGGGCGCCCGCCGGGTGTTGAAGACGAGCCCGTAGGTTAAGAGCAGCGGATAGTCGAGGAGCGCGAGCTGCGGATCGCGCCGCACGTACGCCGCGTGGGCCGGCTGGATCCCGGCGAAGTCGAGCTCGCCGTCCACCAGCGCCGCGAGCTTGGTCACCGGCTCGTCCACCACGGCGAACACCAGACGCGACACTCCGGGCGGGCCGCCCAGCGCAGGGGGGAAGTCGGGGTTGGCATCGAAGACCCAGCGGCGGTTGGGCTCGTGCCGCACGAAGCGGAACGGCCCGTTGCCGACGGGCTGGTCGTTCCAGGCCGCCCGGCGGAGCGCCTGGCGCGGGACCGAGTCGAGCAGATGGGCGGGCAGCACCGCGAGATCAGTGAGCACGTCGGGAAACCGGGTCTGCGGGGCGGCAAAGCCGAGCACTACGGTCGAGTCGTCGGGTGCGACGACGGACGCGAGGTCGGCGAGGTCCTGCAAGCGGGGATATCCCACTACCGGATCACGCGCGGCGTCGAGCGTCCAGCGGACATCGCGGGCGGTGGTCGGCACGCCGTCGTGCCAGCGCACGTCTCCCACGAGCCGCAGTGTGAGAGCCTTCCGGTCGGGCGACCAGGTCCACGAGCGGGCCAGGTACGGCCGCGGAACCAGCGCGCTGTCGTAACGGGCCACGGTCAGGAGCAGCACGTAACGCTGCACCTGGCGCGCGAGCGGGTGTACAGTAAGGAGCGGGTTGATGCTCTGAAGATCGGCGCCGGAGGCGTAGAGCACGGTCGCTCCGCGATTCGGCGCGGGCGCGCAGGCGCCCAGCGCCGCGACGACACCCAGACCCAACCCGAGTGGCCGGCTCACCCGCGCATTCTACCCCGAATTGCCGGGAAGTGTGAACCGGACGACATTCCGCCCATGCTCCGCCCCCTCCTGCTCCGCGCGGCCGCGGGCCTTGCCGTCGTCTGGGGCGTGGTGACGCTCGTGTTTCTGCTGTTGCACGTGGCGCCCGGCGATCCGGCCGCACTTCTGGTCGGGAGCGCGGCCACGCCGGCGCAGATCGCGGAGCAACGGCGGGCCCTGGGACTCGACCGCCCGCTTCCGACGCAGTACGCCGCGTGGCTGGCCCGGTTCGCCCGCGGCGACTGGGGCACGAGCATCGCCAGCGGGCGCCCGGTGCGCGCTGTCCTGGGCCAGGCCTGGCCGGCCACCGCGCGGCTGGTGCTGCTCTCGCTGCTCCTCAGCTACGCCCTCGGCATCGGGCTCGGCGTGGTCCAGGCAAGCGCCGGAGGCACGCGGCTCGACACCGTACTCTCCACCATCAGCGTCACGCTCTTCGCCCTGCCGGGATACTGGCTGGGGCTGATGCTGGTCATGCTCTTCACCTACAAGCTTCGGCTCCTGCCGGCATTCGGCGCAGCCGGTCTCGACGCCGAGTTTCTGCCGGCGGGCGCCCGCGCGCTCGATTCCCTCCGGCATCTGGCGCTGCCCGTCGCCACGCTCGCCATCATCGGTCTGGGCGGCGTCGCCCGCTTCGTGCGCGGAGCCATGCTCGACCTCCGCGGGAGCCTCTTCCTGGTCACCGCAGAGGCCAAGGGCCTCACACCGGGCCGCGTGCTGGTCCGCCACGCCCTGCGCAACGCGCTGATCCCGGTCCTCACCCTGCTCGGCCTCTCGCTGCCGGCGGTGTTCTCGGGCGCGGTGTTCGTGGAGGCGATCTTCGCCTGGCCCGGCGTCGGCCGGGTGCTGGTGGAGGCGGTGCAGGCGCGGGACTATCCGGTCGTGCTGGCGGCGGCGGCGGCGAGCGCGGCGCTCGTGGTCGCCGGCAACCTGCTCGCCGAGCTGCTCACCGGCTGGGCGGATCCCCGACTTCGGACTTCTCATGCGGCGTGACGGCCCGCTCGGCCGGGACGGACGCGCACGCCTCGGTGCCGCACTCCTCGCCGGAGTAGTCCTGATGGCGGTCCTGGCCCCGCTGCTCACGACCGGCGATCCGGCGGCTCAGCACGACGTCGTCGCCACGCGGCTGCTGACACCATTCACTACCGACCGGTTCGGCGCGTTCCATCTGCTCGGTACCGATCGGCTGGGGCGGGACGTCTGGACCCGGCTGGCGTATGGCGCCCGGGTGTCGTTGGCGGTCGGGACGCTCGCCGTCGTGCTGTCCTTGACGATCGGCGTCAGCGTCGGCGCCGCCGCGGCGCTCCTGCGCGGCTGGCTCTCCACGGCGCTGCTCGCCCTCACCGACTTCGCGCTCGCCGTGCCGCGCGTCGTACTGCTGCTCCTGCTCGCCGCGCTCTGGGCCCCGAGCGTTACGCTGGTGGTGCTGGTGCTGGGCGCGACGGGCTGGATGACGATCGCCCGGCTGGTCTACGCCGAGTCCCGGAGCCTGAGCGCCCGGCCGTTCGCCGAGAGCGCGCTGGCGCTGGGTGCGGGGCGCGCCCGGCTCCTCGTGCGGCACCTGTTGCCCAACCTGCTCACGCCTATCGTGGTGGCCGCGGCGCTCGGCGTCGGCAACGCGATCCTGCTCGAGGCCGGCCTCTCGTTCCTCGGGCTCGGCGTGCAGCCGCCGGCACCTTCGTGGGGCAACATGATCGCCGCCGGCCGCGACGCGCTGATGGACGCGCCGTGGATCGCCGGTGCGCCGGGCGTGGCGCTGGTGCTGGTGGTGGTGGGCTGCACGCTGCTAGGCGACGCGCTGCAGGACCGGCTCAGTCCACCTTGAGCCGGTAGCCCACGCCGGGCTCGGTGAGGAGAAGCCGCGGCCGTGCCGGGTCGCGCTCCAGCTTGTGGCGGAGCTGCGCCATGTACACCCGCAGGTAGTGCGTCTGGGTGGCGTAGTTCGGACCCCAGACTTCCTTGAGCGCCTGGCGCTGGGTCACGACCTTGCCCGCGTGACGGACCAGGAGCGTGAGGAGCTTGTACTCGGTCGGCGTGAGGTGGACCTCCACCCCCGCCGAGAAGACCTGCCGCCGGGCGAGATCCAGCGTCAGGTCCCCCTGGGTGAAGACCGGCTCCGCCGGCTCGTCGGGGGAACGGGACGCGTGCCGGAGCGCCACCCGGATGCGGGCGAGCAGCTCGCCCACGCCGAACGGCTTGGTGAGATAGTCATCGGCCCCGGCGTCGAGTGCGCCGACTTTGTCGGTCTCCATGCCGCGGGCCGAGATCACGATCACCGGAGTCGCCGCCCACTCCCGGAGCCGGCGCGTGACGTCGAGTCCATCGGCGTCCGGCAGGCCCAGGTCGAGGAGAATCACGTCCGGATTGCGGCCGGCCGCCTGGGCGAGCCCCTCCCGGGCGGTGCCGACCTCGACCACCCGGTAGCCGTTCCCCTCGAGGGCGGAGCGGAGGAAGCGCCGCATCTGGGGCTCGTCCTCGATTACCAGGACGGTGGGCGCTACGTCGGTCATCGACGACTCGGCGTCATGCGGCGGCTCCCTCGCGCTGGACGCTGGGTGGCGGGCCGGCGAGCGGCAGGCTGAAGCGGAAGGCCGCACCACCGCCCGGGCGGTTCTCCGCCCAGATCCGGCCGCCGTGCGCGGTCACGATGCCACGGCAGATCGTGAGGCCGAGTCCGGCGCCGCCGGCGTGGCCCTGGTCCCGCGCGCGGTAGAACTTCTCGAAGATCCGGCCCTCGTCGCCGCCCGGCAGTCCGGGCCCGCGGTCCGCCACCTCCACGATGACCTCCCGGTCGCCCAGCCGAGCCGAGATGTCGATCGGCGTCCCCGGCGGCGTGTACTTGAGGGCGTTCTCGATCAGGTTGATGAGGACCTGCTCGATGAGCAGTCCGTCGATCGGCAACAGCGGCAGATCGGGCGGGAGCGTCGTGGTCACCGCGCGGCCGGCCAGCCGCTCATCCAGCCGAATGAGAGCGACGCCCACGACCTCCTCCAGCGGCTGCCACTCCTTCTGCACCTGGAGCGCCCCGGACTCGAGCCGCACCATTTCCAGCAGATTGGCGACAAGCCGGGTCATGCGCCGCGACTCCTCGACGATCGTCTGCGCCAGCTCGCGCCGCGCGTTCGGCGTCTGGGCGCCGCCGTCCTGAAGCAGGCTGCTTGCGGCACCCTCGATCCCGGCCAGCGGGGTCCGGAGATCGTGCGAGAGCGAGCTCAAGAGCGCAGTGCGCAGCCGCTCGGCCTCGGTCTCGAGCTTGGCCCGCTGCGACGCGCGGGCCAGCCGGACCCGCTCGAGCGACGCCGCCACCTGCCCGGAGAACGTCTCCAGGAGCTGCCGCCGAACCGGGTCCTGGAACCGGCGCGGGTCCGGGGCGCGAATCCCGACGACGCCCACCGCGCCTGCCGACGCCACCAGCGGCAGGTACAGCCACTCGGTGGCGGGCAGCGTCGCCGTGCCGGCGCCGGCGAGCTGGCGGTGGTCGTAGACCCAGAGCGCGATCGACAGCTCCTTCTCGTCCACCGGCGGCGCGCCCACCGCCGGCTCCAGCTCCAACCGGCCGTCGTCCCCGATGGTGAACAGCAGGACGTCGCTGCCGAACGTGTTGCGCAGATGCCGCGTCGCCGTGCGGATCATGTCAGCGGCGTTTCGCTCGGCCGCGAGCTCGCGAGTCATCCCGTAGAGCGCACCCGTGCGCTCCTCGCGCTCGCGGGCCGCAACCGCCTGCTCCCGGATCCGGGTGGTGAGACGGCTCATCACCAGCGAGATGACGAGCATCACGCCGAAGGTGAGGACGTAGTGCACGTCGGAGACGGCGAACGTGTAGTACGGCTGCACGAAGCAGAAGTCGAACGCCGCGATGCTCAGAACGCAGGCGAGCAGCGACGCCCGCTGGGGCAGACGCGACGACGCGACCACCACCGCCAGCAGGAAGATCATGGCGATGTCGGTGCTCTGGACGTGGCCCCGCAGGAGCAGACTCACGCCCGTCGCCGCGGCGACCACTCCGACCGCGCCCAGGTAGTCGCGCAGCACCGCCTGGGGCGCCGGACCCAGCACGGGGCGGGGCCGGCCCTCGTCGGCGTCGCCGGTGATCACGTACACGTCGATCGCGCCACTGGCGCGGACCAGCTCGTCCAGCACCGAGCCGCGCAGCCGGTCGCGCCAGCGCGAATGGGTGGGCTTCCCGACCAGGATGCGGTTGATGTTGTGGTCCCGCGCGTAGGCGAGGACCTCCTCGCTCACGCTGTGCCCGCTCAACGTCACCGTCTGGGCGCCGAGCTGCTCGGCGAGGCTCAGGTTCTGCGCGATCGCATCCTGATCGGCGCGGGAGAGCCGGGTATGGGCGGGCGTCTCGACATACACCGCCACCCAGTCGGCCCGGAGTCCGGCCGCCATGCGCCGAGCGGCCCTGACGATCCGCGCCGTGGCAGGGTTCGCGCCCACACAGACGAGGAGCCGGTCGCCAGCGGGCCAGGTCTCCCGGATCCCCTCCGCCTGCATGTAGCCGCGCATCTGCGCATCCACTCGCTCGGCGGTACGGCGCAGGGCGAGCTCGCGCAGGGCGATCAAGTTCCCCAACCGGAAGAACCGCTCGAGGGCGTGCGCCGCCTGGTCGGGCACGTACACCTTGCCCTCGCGCAGCCGCTGCTGCAGCACGTCCGGGGAGAGGTCCACCAGCTCGACCTCATCGGCCCGCTCCAGCATGGAATCCGGCACGGTTTCCCGTACCGAGACGCCGGTGATCTGGGCGACGACGTCGTTCAGGCTCTCGAGATGCTGGACGTTGAGGGTGGACCAGACGTCGATGCCGGCGGCAAGCAGCTCCTCGACGTCCTGCCACCGCTTGGCGTGGCGGGCACCGGGGGCGTTGGTGTGGGCCAGCTCGTCCACCAGCAGGAGCCCCGGCCGGCGAGCCAGCGCCGCGTCGATGTCGAACTCCTCGAGCACGGTGCCGCGATAATCGAGGCGGCGCCGCGGGAGGGTCTCGATCCCCTCCACGAGGCGCCGCGTGTCCTCCCGGCCGTGCGTCTCCACTACTCCGATGACGAT
This sequence comes from Gemmatimonadota bacterium, assembly GCA_041498715.1. GTDB lineage: Bacteria > Gemmatimonadota > Gemmatimonadetes > Gemmatimonadales > GWC2-71-9 > DASQPE01. Next base: position 6,040 of record JBGQIW010000034.1, read on the forward strand.
GTCCTGCCCGGCGGCGCGCTTGAGCCGCGCGGCCTCGAGCATGGCGAACGTCTTGCCCACGCCCGGCGAGGCTCCGAAGAAGATCTTCAGGTGGCCGCGCTGCGCCCGCGCCTCCTCGGCGCGCACCTGCTGGAGCAACGCATCGGGGTCCGGGCGTCGGGCCATGAGCACCAAACTAACGTCGTCGACGGGGCGTGGTGAGCGAGCGCTCCGCCCACCACCGGCGGGCCGCGATCCCGGACCAGACCAGCTCGACGACGCCGAACGGCCACGCGCCCGCCAGGAAGCCGTAGACTGACGAGGCAACGCACGCGACCGCAAACGCGAGGATGAAGCCCGGGTGGCGGTCCTCCAGGGCATAGAACAGCATCATGGCGGTGACCGCCGCAGCCCCGAAGGCCGTCACCCAACTCATGACATAGGGCTCAACCCTCAGGAGAGGAAACCCGGGACGGCCATGAGGCGGTCCCGGAGCGCGGCCCCCAGCCGGCGCACCGACGCGGCCCACCCTGCGTCGGGTCGGGTCGCCCGGTATTCGGCTTCCGTCAGTCGGTCGGCGAGACGGGCGGGGGTCAGCGACGCGGGACCGGCCCCGCGAGCGGCCCGCAGCAGCAGGGCGCGGACCGGTTCCCAGCGCCGGTCGGCCTCCGGCTTCTCGGTGCTCGGATCCAGCACCTCGACGCAGATACCGGCCAGCGCCTCGACGTCGTGCCGTCGGGCATCGGCCCCCACGGTGACGTCCTCCGGCGGCGAAAGCAAGACCTGGCCGCCCTGGATCTGCAGGTTGTCCCACCTGACGCCACTGTGGGCCAGGCCGAGCGCGTGCCAATGGTCGAGCGCGCGGGCCGCGTCGGTCGCGAGCTGGAGGGCCTCCGCGAACCGGAGCGGCTGCACCCGGGCGAGGTAGCCGCGCAGCGGCTCCGGGGCCTCAAATGGGCTCACATAGCAGATGGCACCTGGCACCGTGGGGTCGGTCCCGGGCGGCAGCACGTGCGGCTCCGCCAGCTCCCTCACGCTGCCGATACCGCGCACGAACTCGGCGCCGCCCACGTCGTAGGCCAGGTCCGAATCCACCAACTTGAGTGTGACCGGCCGGCCGTTACCCACGTCGTGCCCGAGAAACACGCTGGCGACGGCGGTCTGGCCGAGGAAGCAGTCCACAGCGAGGTGTCCGATATCCGCGGCCCGAAGCCGCGCTGTCAGGAGCGCGAGATCGCCCGGGGGCTCGGGGGGAACGCGCGGGCTCATGGGCGCCGCCGGCCGTCGTGGCTCATCGCACAGCGCCGAGCTGGTCCAGCGCCAGGTTGAGCTCGAGCACGTTCACCCTCGGCTCGCCGAGCAGACCGAGCTGCCGGCCCTCCGTGTGCGCCAGGACCAGCGCCCGCACTTTCGCGGGGTCGAGTCCACGGGCCCGGGCGACGCGCGCAAGCTGGTAGTCGGCGGCGGCGGGACTGATGTGCGGATCCAGCCCGCTCCCGGACGCGGTCGCGAGGTCAATCGGGACCGGGGCGGCATTGGTCGAGTCGAGTGCCTTGAGCGCCGCCACCCGGCCCTTGACCGCGACATGCAGCGCCGGGTTCGACGGGCCGAGGTTGGACCCGCTCGAGGACGCCGCATTGTCCGGCACCGGCGACGTCGCCGAGAGGCGGCTCCAGAAGTACTTGGGATCCTCGGTGTACTGCGCCAGGAGGGACGATCCAACGGGCTTGCCGTCCCGGAGGATCAGGCTGCCGCCCGCCTGGCGCGGGAACACCGCGCCGGCGAACAGCGTCACGGCTGCGGGATAGATGATCCCGGTGAGCAGGGTGAACAGGAGCAGGGCGACCACGGAGGGTCGGACGAGAGAGCGCATGGAAGTCCTCAGGCCAGGCGGAGCGCGACCAGGATCAGGTCGATCAGCTTGATGCCGACGAACGGGATGATGATCCCGCCAACGCCGTAGATCAGCAGGTTGTTCTGGAGCAGCGCCGCCGCCCCGATCGGACGATACCGCACGCCGCGCAGCGCCAGCGGGATGAGCGCAATGATGATGAGCGCATTGAAGATCACGGCCGAGAGAATGGCGCTCTGGGGCGTGGCGAGCCGCATGATGTTGAGCGCGCCCAGTGCCGGATAGGTCGTGGCGAACGCGGCTGGAATGATCGCGAAGTACTTCGCGACGTCGTTCGCGATGCTGAAGGTCGTGAGCGAGCCGCGGGTGATGAGCATCTGCTTCCCGATCTCGACGATCTCGATGAGCTTGGTCGGGTTGGAGTCGAGATCCACCAGGTTGCCGGCCTCCTTCGCGGCCTGGGTCCCGGTATTCATGGCCACGGCCACGTCGGCCTGCGCGAGTGCCGGAGCGTCATTGGTGCCGTCGCCGGTCATCGCCACCAGCCGACCGCCGGTCTGGTGCTTCCGGATCAGCTCCAGCTTGGCCTCGGGCGTCGCCTGCGCCAGAAAATCGTCCACCCCGGCCTCCGCCGCGATCGCGGCCGCCGTGAGCGGGTTGTCCCCCGTGATCATCACCGTGCGGATGCCCATCTTCCGCAGCTCGGCGAAGCGCTCCTTGATGCCGCCCTTCACGATGTCCTTGAGCTGGATCACGCCCAGCACGTCGGCCCCGTCCGCCACGACCAGCGGCGTCCCGCCTTGCCGGGCGATGCCGTCCACCGTGGTGCGGACGGCGGCGGGGAAGTCGCCGCCCTGTCCCTTCACGTAGGCCTCGATGGCGTCGGCCGCACCCTTCCGGATCTGGCGGCCGTCGAAGTTCACGCCGCTCATCCGGGTCTGGGCCGTGAACGGGACGAACGTCGCCCCCAGCCGGTGGATGTCCCGCTCCCTGAGGCCGAACTTCTCCTTGGCCAGCACGACGATGCTCCGGCCCTCCGGCGTCTCGTCGGCCAGCGAGGCGAGTTGCGCTGCGTCCGCCAGCCGGTCGGGGGTGACCCCGTTCGCGGGAAGGAACGCGGTCGCCTGGCGGTTGCCGAGCGTGATGGTGCCGGTCTTGTCCAGCAGGAGCACGTCCACGTCGCCCGCCGCCTCGACCGCACGGCCGGACATCGCGATCACGTTCGCCTGGATCATGCGGTCCATGCCGGCGATGCCGATCGCCGACAGCAGCCCGCCGATCGTGGTGGGGATGAGGCAGACGAGCAGCGCCACCAGCACGGTCACCGTCACCGGCATCCCGTGCCCGGCGGCCTTCACCCCGTAGATCGAAAACGGCAACAGCGTGACAGTAGTGAGAAGAAAGATGATGGTCAGCCCCGCCAACAGGATCTCGAGCGCGATCTCGTTCGGGGTCTTCTGCCGCTTGGCGCCTTCGATCAGCCCGATCATCCGGTCGAGGAACGATTCCCCCGGGTTGGTCGAGACCCGCACGACCAGCCAGTCGGACAGCACCCGGGTGCTGCCGGTGACGGCGCAGCGGTCTCCCCCGCTCTCCCGGATTACCGGGGCGCTCTCGCCGGTGATCGCGCTCTCGTCCACCGAGGCGATGCCCTCGATCACGTCGCCGTCCGCAGGCACGAACTCGCCGGCAGCCACGTAGACCAGGTCGCCCTTGCGGAGGCTGCCGGCCGAGACCGACTCGGTCGCGCTCTTGTCGTCCGGCCGCCGCAGCTTCTTCGCGACGATGTCCCGCCTGGCCTTCCGCAGGTTCTCCGCCTGGGCCTTTCCCCGCCCTTCGGCCATCGCCTCGGCGAAGTTCGCGAACAGCACCGTGAACCAGAGCCAGAGCGAGATGGCGAGGATGAAGCCGGGACTCGCCTCACCGTGGCCGGCCAGGGCGAATGCCCACAGCACGGTGGTGAGCAGGCTCCCGACCTCCACCACGAACATGACCGGGTTTCGCACCATACGGCGCGGGTGGAGCTTCCGGAACGACGCCGCGATCGCGCCGCGCACGATGGCCGGCTCGAAGAGCGGGCGGGCGTTGCCTCGAGTAGTCATGTACGCCTCACCGGCCAGGCAGCATGAGGTGTTCGACAATCGGGCCGAGAGCCAGGCCCGGGATGTGGGTCAGGGCCCCCACGATGACGACGGTCCCGACCAGCAGGACAACGAACAGCGGCGTGTGCGTGGCTAGGGTCCCGACGCTCGCCGGCACCTGTTTTTTCGCTCCCAGCGAACCCGCGACCGCCAGCGCGGGGATCGCCACCCAGTAACGCGCGAGCAGCATGCAGATGCCCCCGGCAATGTTGTAAAACGGCGTGTTGGCGCTGATGCCGGCGAAAGCGCTGCCGTTGTTGTTGCTCATCGAGGAAAAAGCGTACAGGATCTCGGTGAAGCCGTGGGGGCCCGGATTGGACGCACCGGCGCGCCCGGCGTCCGTCGCGACGGCCACCGCCACCGCCAGGAGCGCGAGAAGATTCGGGATCAGGATGGCGATGGACGCCATCTTCATCTCGAACGCCTCGATCTTCTTGCCCAGGTACTCCGGCGTGCGCCCGACCATGAGCCCGGCGATGAACACCGTCACGATGACGAACAGGAGCATGCCGTAGAGGCCCGAGCCGACGCCGCCGTAGATGATCTCGCCCAGCTGGATCAGCCAGAGCGGGATCAGGCCGGCCAGCGGGGTGAACGAGTCGTGCATCGAGTTGACCGAGCCGTTGGAGGCGGCCGTCGTGGCCGTCGCCCAAACCGTGGAGTTCACGATGCCCAGCCGCACTTCCTTCCCCTCCATGTTGCCGCCCGGCTGGGCGTCGCTCGCCTGTTGGCTCACGCCCAGGTCGGCGAGTGCCGGGTTGCCCCGCTGCTCCAGCACGGTGCACGGCACCAGCAGTGCGACGAACACCACCGTCATGGCAGCGAGAATGGCCCACCCCTGGCGCGTGTCCTTGACCATCTTCCCGAAGGTGTAGCAGAGCGCCGCCGGGATCAGCAGGATCGCCAGCATCTCGAGGAAATTCGTGAGCGGCGTGGGATTCTCGAACGGATGGGCCGAGTTCACGTTGTAGAACCCGCCGCCGTTGGTGCCCAGCTGCTTGATGGCGATCTGGGACGCGACCGGGCCGAGCGCGATCGTCTGGGTTGTGACCCGCGCCGTGTCCGGGCCCACCGGCTGGAGCAGCGGCACCGTCTGCGGTGGCCCGAACGTCTGGGGCACGCCCTGCCACACGAGAATCAGCGAGAACACGAGCGACAGCGGCAGCAGGATGTAGAGCGTGGTCCGGGTGAGATCCACCCAGAAGTTCCCCACGGTCTTGGCCGAATGCCGCGCCAGTCCCCGGATCAACGCGACCAGGATGGCCATGCCGGTCGCCGCCGAGAGGAAGTTCTGCACCGTGAGCGCGCTCATCTGGGTGAGGTAGCTCATGGTGCTCTCGCCGCCGTACGACTGCCAGTTCGTGTTGGTGATGAAGCTGACGGCCGTGTTGAACGACAGATCGGGCGACGCTGCCCCCAGTTGCTGGGGGTTGAGCGGGAGCAGACCCTGGAGCCGCTGGAAGCCGTAGACCACGAAGAAGCCGAGCGCGTTGACCAGGAGCATGGCGACCGTGTACGCCACCCACCCCTGCTCCACCTCCGGGGTCACGCCGAGCAGGCGGTACGTGAGGCGCTCGAGCGGCCCCAGCACGCGGTCGAGCAGCACCCGCTCCCCCTCGTACACCCGGGCCATGTACGCGCCGAGCGGTTTCACCAGGAGCAGCAAGACGACCAGGTACAGGACGAGCTGCAGCCATCCGCTCGCGATCATGAGAAGTACTCCGGCTTGAGCAGGGCGACGAACAGGTACACCAGGAGCGCCGCCGAGATCGCGCCGCTGGTCCAGTAGAGCACGGTCATGACGTCACCTCAGACCTTCTCGCAGAGCCGCACGAGGCCCCACGTGAGAAGGAAGAGCACGACCGACAGGACCAGCATCACCGCATCCATAGGAAGACTCCGGCATCAGACGTTCGAGGGGCAGCGGTTGTCCGGGTGAGGAACCTATGGCGCTCGATCTCAGAGCTGCGTCAGGAATCGACCGGCTGGCATTAGGATTCCGTCAAGATGCGCGACACCATACTCTTCGATTTCGGCGGCACACTCGACGCCGACGGCGATCGCTGGGCGGTGCGATTCCACCGCGCGTACGCCGACGTCGGCGGCCGCGTGCCGTTTGTGGAGTTCGAGCCGCTCTTCCGCGAGGCGGACCGACGGATGGAGGCGGATCCCGCGGTGCGCACCATGGGGTTCCGCCCGATGGTCGCGGCGCAAGCCGCGCTGCTCGGGGCGCTCGTCCCCGACGCGCGTGGGATCGCGCTCGACGACGCCGCAGAGCGCTTCTACCGCGATTCGCTGGAGATTATTGCCCGGAATCGGGCACTGCTCGAGGGTCTGGCCACGCGCTACCGCCTCGGCGTAGTCTCGAACTTCACCGGCAACCTCGATCGCTGCCTCGCAGAGCTGGATCTCTTGCGACTCTTTTCCGTCACCGCGGACTCGCTGCTGGTGGGGTTCGCCAAGCCCGACGCTCGACTGTTCCTGCACGCGCTGGCCGCCATCGAGACGCGGCCGGAGGCCGCCTGGATGGTCGGCGACAACTTCGAGGCCGATATCCGGCCCGCCGCCGCGCTGGGGCTCGCCACCTGCTGGCTCGCGCCGTTGAGTCGCGCCGCCCCCGCCGAGGGGGTGGCCACACGGCGGATCGGGCGGCTCACCGACCTGCCGCCGCTCCTGGCCTGACATGCACTCATTGATTCTCGCCGGCGGCGAAGGCAGCCGGCTCGCCGCCAGCGGAGTCGCCGAGCCCAAGGCGCTCGTGCCGATCGGCGGCGTGCCCCAGCTGCTCCGCCTCGCACGGATTCTCGAGCGCGCGGGCGCCGAGTCGATCACCTGCCTCGTCCGCGGCGGGGTGTCGCTCGAGCCGGTTGCGCTCGAGCTCGCGCGGCTCCGCGTGCCGATCCGGGTGCACGAGTGCCTGACGCCGTCGTCGCTGCACACCCTGGTGGCCGGTCTCGCCGTCGTCCCGCCCGGCGATGTCTTCTGCACGATGGTCGACACGGTGATGCCGCTCGACGACTGGCTACGCGTCGCCATGGAGACGCAAGCGCTGCTCGCGGCCGGCGCCGACGCGGCGCTGGTGGTCACGCCGTTCGTGGACGACGAGCGGCCGCTGTACGTCGCCCGCGACGCGTTGGGCCGAGTGACTCAGGTCACCGATGCGGCCGTGCCGGTCCCGCTGGTGACCGGCGGCGTCTACGCGCTCGGGCCCCGCGCCCGGCTGGCCGCAGTCGCGGCGTTGGCCGCGGGGCAGGAGCGGATGCGCGCGTTCCTCCGGACACTGGTCCAGGACGGCCACGACGTGCGGGCCGTCGAGGTTGCGCAAATCGTGGATCTCGACCATCGTCGGGACGTGGACATCGCGAATGCGTGGCAAGAGTCCTGCGACGAGGGGCGGTCGCCAACAGGCTAGCCGCTACCGGGAGACAGATTGTCGCTAATTCGTGAGCGAGTGGGACATTGTGTCGCACTCTACCGTAAGCCCGCCTATTCACCCCAGCAGCACCTCGCGAACGACACCGCGATCATGAACGCGGTCGTCGCCGAGCTCGCGCAGCGCGGCTGGCGGATCTCGGCCTCGTCCGAGGCGGATCTCGAGGGCGGCTCGCTGCCCGTCGCCAATCTCTATCTCAACATGTGCCAGGGCGCGACCGCCTCGGACCGGCTGGTGGCGCTGGAGCGCTCGGGGGCGGTGCTGGTCAACACCCCGACCAGCGTCCTCAATTGCCACCGGCACCATCTCGTCCGCGCGCTGGCCGACGCCGGGATTCCGTTCCCGCGCACGCTCATCGTGCCCACGCTGCTCTCGCCCGAAACCGGCCGGGCCCTCGCGGAGTTCGTCGCACCCCACCGGAGCGTCTGGGTAAAGCGCGGCGACGTGCACGCGGTCGGGCCGGAGGATGTCGTTCTCACGCGGAGCACCCAGATCAGCGTGGTGCTGGCGCAGTTCGCCGCCCGCGGCATCGGCCGGGTCGCGGTGCAGGAGCACGTTCGCGGCCCGGTGCTCAAGTTCTACGGCGTGGCGGAGTCGGGCTTCTTCCGCTTCTACGACGCGAAGTGCGGCCCCACCGGTCCCGCACCGGTGGTGGACGAGGCGCGGCTCCGGGCAATCGCGAGCGATGCCGCCCAGCGGCTCGGGCTCAAGATCTTCGGCGGCGACGTGGCGCTTCCGGCGCCCGACCAGCCGGTGCTGATCGATCTCAACGACTGGCCGAGCTTCGCGCCCTTTCGGGGGGAGGCGGCGAGCGCCATCGCCAGCTTCGCCCACACCCACGCCTATCCTGGAGTCGCCGCGTGACCGCTGTCGAGCCCCTGGTTCGGATTCCCGGCCCCCTCTCCCAGGCCTGCTTCGACGCCGAGGCGCAGTATCTCGCTCCCGGAACTCAGAGCGTGGCCCTGTTCACCCGGCTCACCATGGATCGGGGCGAGGGCGCCTTCCTCTATGATCTCGATGGCAACCGCTACACCGATCTGCTCGCGGGCGTGGGCGTGGCGAGTCTCGGGTACGCGCACCCGAGGTACGTCGCCGCGATGCAGCGCCAGGTGGCGCGGATCCACGTGGGGAGCTTCACGTCGGAGCATCGTGCAGCGCTCGTCAAGCTCATTGCCGACCTCACCCCCGGCGATCTGAACCGGACCCAGCTCTACTCCAGCGGAGCCGAAGCGGTCGAGGCGGCCGTGCGGCTGGCGAAGTCGCACACCGGCAAGACCGAGATCGTCGGGTTCTGGGGCGGGTTCCACGGCAAGACCGGCGGGGTGCTTCCGCTCCTGAGCGGGAGCTTCAAGCACGGGCTCGGGCCGCTGATGCCGGGCACGTACTCGAGCCCCTACGCGTCCTGCGCCCGCTGCGCGTTCGACAAGACCTTCCCGTCCTGCGAGTGGCACTGCGTGGGCTTCCTTCGGCGCAAGCTCGAGCTGGAGACGACCAACGACATCGCGGCAATCCTGGTCGAGCCGATCCAGGGCACCGCGGGCAACATCGTGCCGCCCCCCGGCTATCTGCAGAAACTGCGCGCCCTGGCCGACGAGATCGGCGCCCTGCTCATCGCCGACGAGATGATCTGCGGCTTTGGGCGGACCGGCCGGATGTTCGGCGTGGAGCACGACGGAGTCATTCCGGACATCATGCTGGTGGGCAAGGGCTTCGGCGGGGGATTCCCGATGAGCGGCGTGATCGCCCGCGAGTCGGTCGCGTTCGCCAAGCCGTGGGCCAACCCGAGCGGCAGCTCGTCCAGTTACGGCGGGAATCCGCTCGCCGCGTGCGCCGCGCGCACGACGATCGAGACGATCGTCGAGGAGAATCTCGTCGCCCACAGCCGCGATCTGGGCGCCAGGATGCTGGCCGAGATCAAGCGCTGGGAAGCGGAGATCCCGATCGTGAGCGACGCGCGCGGCCGGGGTCTCATGATGGGCTTCGATCTGGTCGTGCCCGGCACCCGCACCCTGCTCGACAAGAAGAGCACCCGCTGGATCTTCGACACCCTGCTCGCGCGCGGGGTCCTGGCGATGATCTATAACCCGGAGGTCCGCATCAACCCGCCGCTCGTGATCGGCGAGGACGAGGCGATGCAGGCCCTGGCCATCATGAAGGACGTGCTGAGTGACGCTGCCGACCGCGCTGGCCGCTAAGGGCCAGGTCGTGGAGGAGTGGGTCGACCTCCACTTCTTCCGCCCCCTCGGCTTCCGAATCGCCCAGGGACTCAAGAGCACGCGGGCCACGCCGGATCAGGTGACGGTCGCGAGTCTGGTGCTCGGGCTCCTGGCCGGCCATCTGATGGTATATCCCAGCGCGGCGCTCAACGCCGCCGGCGTGGGCTTGTTCATCGTCTCCGACGTCTTCGACAGCGCCGACGGCCAGCTCGCCCGCATGCGGGGAACGTCCACCCGATTCGGACGTATCCTCGACGGCGTGTCGGACAATATCCGCTTCATCAATCTGTACGTGCACCTGCTCGTGCGGCTGCTCCTGGCGGGCTGGGGCTGGGAGGCTGTGGTACTCGCGGCGGCGGCGGGCGCGAGCCACTCGTTCCAGAGCGCGGCCGTGGACTTCATGCGGCAGGCCTACCTCTACTTGGGCGCGGGCCGCGGCAGCGAGCTGGATCTGCCCGAGACGGTGAGTCCGACCGAGGCGCGGACCTGGCTCCAGCGGATCGGCGCCGTGCTCTACCGCGACTACGTGCGCCGGCAAGTATGGCTGTTCCCCCGCACGGCCGAGCTGGTCCGGGCCGCCGGCGCCGACATCGCCGAGCCGTTCCGGGCCGACTACCGCGCCCGCTGCGCCACGCGCGTCGTCCACTGTGCGTGGATCGGACAGAACATGCGGTTCCTGCTCCTGGCCCTGACCGTCGTGCCCGGCTGGCCCACCGGCTTCTTCTGGCTCACCGTCGGCCCCTTGAACCTCATCCTGCTCGTTCTCGTGCTCGGGCAGGAGCGCGCAGCCCGCGAGATGCTCCGCGTCGTCGCCGCGCCGGCCCCCGCCCGTGCCCACGCCAGCATCGCCTGAGCGCCGCTACCGCGGCGCTCTCATCGGCCTGGGGGGCATCGCCCACCAGTCGCACCTCCCGGCCCTCCGGCTGCCGGCGGCCTCCCGACTCGAGATCGTCGCGGCCGTGGATTCCGCCCCCGGCGTCGTGCCGCTCCCCGGAATTCCCCTCTTCTCCGATCTCTCGGGGCTGGCGGGGCTGGACGTCGACTTCGTGGACATCTGCACCCCCACTGCGTCGCACCTGGAGCTGACCCTTCGCGCACTGGATCAGGGCCTGCACGTGCTCTGCGAGAAGCCGGTGGCGCTGAGCCCGGAGGAGGCCGAGCGAATCCGCTGTGCGGCGCGCGCGGCGAACCGGGTCGTCATGCCCTGCCACCAGTACCGCTTCAACCCGGTCTGGCAGAAGGTACGGCGGTGGCTGGAAGAGGACGCGATCGGGCCCTGGTACCTCGCGGAGTTCGACGTGTATCGCCTCATGGCGGATCCGGGCGCGGGCCGCAGCGACACGCCGTGGCGCGGCCGCTCCGCCGACGCCCGGGGTGGCGTGCTGCTCGACCACGGGACCCATCTGATCTACCAGCTGCTCGACGTGGCGGGCCCGCCGTCCTCGGTTCGCGGTTGGGCGGGACGCCTGCGCCACGCCGCCTACGACGTCGAGGATACGGCCCACCTGTTGCTCGAATTCCCCGGCCGCCTGGCCAAGATGTTCCTCACCTGGGCCGCACACCACCGGGAGAACCGCATCCGCTTCATCGGGCCGCGCGGTACCATCGCCTGGACCGGGGGGCAGCTCACGCTTGAGCAGGACGGGACGACCGAGACGTTCGACCACTCGGCCGAGCTTCGGAAGGAGGCCTACGCGGCGTGGTTCGCCGATCTGTTCGGCGCCTTCGCCCGGGCGATGGACGCCGTGGATCACGAGCCGCTGAACGACATCGCCCGGGTCGCGGACGTGCTCGAGGCCGCCTACGCCTCCGGCGTCGCCCGGACGGCGCTGGCGGGGGTGGCATGAGCCGGCGGATTCAGCTGCTCCTGCTGGCCGCGGGCGCCGCGCTTTTCGCTGCGCTGGTGCACCGGATCGGCGTGGCGCAGATCGTCGCCAACGCCTCGGCCGTCGGCTGGCTCTTCGGACCGATCGTCCTCCTGTACGGCATCGCCTACACCTTCAATACCACGGCCTGGCGACTCACCATGGGCGATGGGCCGGCCCGGCCCGGATTCTGGCGCACCTACGCGATCACCGTCTCCGGCTTCTCGCTCAATTACGTGACGCCTATGGTGAACGCGGGGGGCGAGCCCTACCGCGTTGCGGCCCTCACCGCCTGGCTCGGCCGCCGGCGCGCCGCGAGCTCCGTGGTGCTGCACAAGATGCTGAACTCGCTCGCCCTGCTCCTCATCTGGATCACGGCGCTGCTCCTCGGCGTCGCGATGCTGCCGCACACCGTGGCCGTGCTGGCGCCGATCGGCGTGGCGCTCTTGGTCGTCACCGTGCTGGCGGGCATCATCCTGACGGGTCACCAGCGAGGCGGGCTCGAACGAACGCTCGATCTCCTGCACCGGATCCCCCTGCTGGACCGCCTCGCCCGCACGCTCGAGCCGCGCCGCGAGGCACTGGCGGAGATGGACCGGCAGATCGCGGACTTCTATCATGCGTCGCCGCGCCGGTTCTGGACCGCCCTGGCGCTCGAGTACTCCGCCCGCACCCTCTGGATGGTCGAGTACTGGCTCATCTGCTACGGGGTGGGGATCGAGGTGACGTTCGCGCAGGCGTTCCTGATCGGCGGGCTCTCGTCGCTGGTGCAGAACTCGCTCTTCTTCGTCCCCTACGAGCTCGGCACCAAGGAGGGCTCGCTTTACGCGCTGTTCGATCTCGCCGGACTCGACCCGAGCGCCGGCGTCTACACCGCCATCGTGAGCCGCGCCCGGGACATTCTCTGGATCGGCTTCGGGCTCGGACTCCTCGCCCTCACCCGCCACCGGACACCGGGCGGCAACTCCATCACCGGCGCTCCAGTCAAGCCGACCGCATGACGGTCTTCACTCATTTTCTCGCCACCACGCTCGGCGTCCAGGCGCTGGGCCTGGAGGGGCGGGAAGCCGCGTTGGCGTACGGGTTCGGCGTCGCCGTGGACATCGACCACGCGGTCAAGGCGCCCTACTACCTGCGCGCGGTGGGCCTCCGGGACAAGCGGGGGTACTACTGGCGGTCATCGTTGCAGGAGCCCGTCGGATTCCTCTGGATCGTGCCGCTCTGCCTCTGGCTCGGGACCGCCGTCCCGCTTCTCTTCTACGCCATCCATCTGCTCATGGACTATTCCGTGAGCTTCGAGAAGATGCCGTTCTATCCCTACTCCCGCTGGGTCACCCGCGGCTGGCTGGTGCGGGTGCCGGACAAGGTGAAGGAAGCGATCCTGTTCAGCGTGCTGCTGGTCGCGAACGTGGCCCTCTGGTGGAGCCGGAGGTGAAGCGGCTGTCCGACTGGCTGGTGAAGCCGCTGGCTCGCCTGCTGCACGAGCGACTGGGCCTCTCTCCCACCCAGGTCAGCTGGGCGTCGTTCTGGGCGAGCCTCGCCGCCGCCACCGCGATCGCCGTCGGGCGGGTCCCGCTGGGCCTGGGACTCATGGCGCTGGGTCAGGTCCTCGACGGGCTCGACGGCGGGATCGCCCGCATCTACGGGCTGGCATCGGAACGGGGCCACCGGCTCGACACCCTGCTGGACCGCGCCTCGGAGACCCTGATCTTCCTTGCCTTCGGCGTGGCAGGCCTGGTGCCGTTCCTCCACGTCCTCCTCGCCATTGCGGCCGTCCTGCTGCTCACCACCGTGTGCGACCGGTCTGGCTTCGACCCGGGCTTCAAGCGGTTCGTGCTCTACTTCGGCGCCTGGGTGCCCTACCCCACGCTCTTCGCGGTGATCTTCGGGGCGAACCTGGCCGCGTACGTGATCGGACTCCTGATCATCGATTGCCAGTTCCAGAACCGGATGGACGCGTTGGGCGGCGACCTCGACACGGTCGCATCTCGCGCCGCACGCCTGGAGGACCAGGAGGCCGAGACCGCGGGCGGCCCGAGCCTCCCCGCCCCCGCCGTCGACCCGTCCTGAGACTGAGCGTCCGGGCCCGGGACGGGGTATCATTGAGCCGTGCTGCTCGCCACCGCCGCCGCGGTCCTCGCCCTCGCCACCCAGCCGCTGTACCCCTTTACCGTGAGCCACGAGCGGCTGCGCCTGACCGATGGCGTCAGTCTCGCCGTCACCTACTGGCGCCCCGTTCCCCGCGACACCGCCGAGCGCTTCCCCGTTCTGTTTGAGTTCCTACCGTACCGTAAGGACGACTCCTTCTACCGGCGCGACTACCCCCTCTACGAGTACTTCGTCCGCCGCGGCTACATCCTCGCGAAGGTGGACGTGCGCGGCACCGGCGGATCCGAAGGGCGTCTGCCGCCCCGCGAGTACTCCGACGTGGAGCTGGACGACGCGCTGGAGATCATCGGCCGGCTGGCGCGACTTCCGGGCGCGAGCGGCGCGGTCGGCATGTGGGGCATCTCCTGGGGTGGCTTCAACGCGCTCCAGGTCGCCATGCGCCAGCCGCCCGCGCTCAAGGCGATTCTGGCCCTCCACTCGTCCGACGATCTTTTCCACGACGACGTCCATTACATCGACGGCGCGCTGCACCTGGACCCCTATGCCCTCGAGATCGATCATGAGAACGGTCTCCCGGCCACGCCCGATTATCCGCTCGATTCGGCGTATTTCGCCGGCCGCTTTGATACGGAGCCGTGGATCTTCACCTATCTGCGGCAGGATCGCGACGGCGATTTCTGGCGGCGGGGCTCGCTCCGATTCGCGCCCGGGCGCATCACGGTTCCGGTCTACCTGATCGGCGGCTTGCACGACGGGTATCGCGACACGCTGCTCCGGCTGCTCGAGAGCCTCCACGTCCCGGTGAAGGCCGAGATGGGTCCCTGGGAGCACGACTGGCCCGACAACGGAATACCCGGCCCCAACTACGAGTGGCGGGCGCGAGCGGTCCGCTGGTGGGACCACTGGCTCAAGGGCCGCGACAGCGGCCTGCTGCGCGAGCCGCGGCTCCTCCTCTTCCAGCGCGACTACTACCCTCCGAGCGACACGATCAGCCGGCTCCCCGGACGCTGGCGCTTCACCGAGTGGCCGATGCCCGGAACCCGGTGGGTGGCGCTCCACCCGGCACCGGGGGGCAGGCTCGTGGCCGGCCGCGCGCCGCGGGAGACCGATTCGCTCCGGTACGTTCCCGACGCCGGGTGGGCCGCGGGGGATTGGTGGGGCGACCCGACCGGGGACATGCGGCCCGATGACGCGGGCAGCCTCGTGTACGACGGAGCCCCGCTCGGTGAGACCCTGGTGCTGGCCGGGTTCCCTCGCGTAGAGCTCACCGTCTCGGCATCGGCGCCGCTCGCCAACTGGACCCTGAGGCTCGAGGACGTCGCCCCGACCGGCGAAGTGTCGCTCGTCACCGGCGCCGCCGTGAACGGGACCCAGATCCACTCTCGCCTCGAGCCCGCTCGTCTCGTGCCGGGCTGGCGCGAGCACATCGCCGTGGACCTGCACTTCACCACCTGGACGTTCCGGCCCGGACACCGGGTGCGGCTGGCGGTTTCCAACGCCCAGTTCCCCATGCTCTGGCCCACACCGTACCCGATGATCACGACGCTCGACACCGGCGGCGGCGCCGCGCTGCGCCTGCCACTGGTGCCGCCGCCCGGGCGCGCTCCCGATCTCCCCGCACCTGAGCCCCGGGCGTCGGCGCCCGACGCCCGCACGGTGGAGCCCGAGGCCGAGACCACGCATCGCGTGCTCACCGACCTCCACGGCGACTCGACCACGGTCGAGTTGCGCGAGGCCGACGGCTACAGCGTCGGCGAGCGGACGGTGCAGGTGGCCGAGGCCGAGCGCTGGACGGTCCGCCCCCACCAACCGGCCGAGGCGCGTTTTCTCGGCGAGGAGACCCATCGGATCGGTCTGCCGGGCCGGAAGCTCGAGCTCCGGACCCGGATGGACATCCGCTCCGATGCACTCTTTCTCTACGTGCGGTTCGATCGGGAGCTACTGGAAAACGGAAGCACCGTGCGGCAGCGGGTCTGGACCGACTCGATCCCCCGCGTCTGGCACTGAGGAACGCCGGGGGGGGAAAGCGAAAGCAGCCGCCGGACCGAAGTCCGGCGGCCGCTCTCCGCATCGACTACCCGAGGTCGGGGCCCGAAGGCCGCCGTTCTTCTCTCACGCGCCGTCGCGGCTGTTGCGCCGCGGGAGGGCTGTTGTGAGGCCTCGGCTTCCATTCCCAGGCCGGATGGCCATCCCACCTGGTTCATCGATGCGAGCGCTGCGGGTCGGATCGGGTCGCGGACCGATCTCCCGCACTGCGCTCCGATGCGCCGCCTCGGAGCGGATGGAGCGCGCGACTGGCTCCATCAGTTCGACCAGAGTGACCACCGGGATCTGCGAGCGTCTGAGCCCTTGGTTGCGTCGACGCTCTCCCCCGATATTCCGGCCGAACCGCTTGCCGATTCGCCACTCAGACCGAAGGTCTCAGCACGTGCTCAGCGAAGCGTGACGTGAATATAGGGCCCGCGGTGAACCGCGCAAGTGCCTGTCTTTCTTCGGTTTACGATGCTTCGTGTGGATTGAGTGTGGAGGGCTAAAGCGCCATCGCACAAGCGCCTGGACGACCGGTCCACAGCGTGTGCAGATGTGAGCGCAGGGTCTGCACACTCGTCCACACGCCGTGTGGGTATCACTGCTTCTGGAGCAGCTTGTTCAGACCCTTCTGGAGCTCGCCCTCGACGGCCTTCTTCGCCACCGACCCCACCGGAACCCCGTACTTCGGCGCAGTGGCGGTGCCGCTCACGGTGACCGGAATCGCGATCTGGCCCTGGGAGTTGCGGAGGTGCGAGAGCGGCCCGAGCTTGGCGAGGAGCTCCTGCGACTTGGCCGCCGACACCACCGCCTGAAGCTTGAAATCGAGGGACTGGTCGAACCCCATCACGCCCGCCCCCTGCATCGTGAACTCGCCGGCCTTGAGCACAAGGTCGTTGGTCTTCGCCTTGCCGCCACCGATCGCCGCCGTGCCGGACAAGCTCTCGAACTTGGTGTCCTTGTCGTTCCCTGCCGTCAGGCCGAGGGCCGCGTTGATCGTGGCGAGGAGAGGGAAGTTCTTGATCACGCCGTTCACCAGCTCGAACTTCACGGTGCCGGTCAGGCTCTTTTCAATGGCAGGCGCGCTGCTCCCGCTGCCCTTCACATTGGTGGTGACGCTCCCGCTCCCGAGGAGGAAGTCCTTCATCGTCGTGGTGGCGCTGAGCGCCCGGTTCACGTCGAGGCCCGTCACAGTCGAGCGGATGGTATAGACCGGCGCCGGCTGGCTCATGTCGATGACCACCGAGCCCTGCTGCTTGCCGCCGAAGAACGTGAAGGCGAACGGGTCGAGCGTGAACACGCCCTTGTCGAACCGGAACTGCGACGACGTGGCGTCCAGCACGAAGGTGCCGAACTTGACCCGATCGATGGACGCCTTACCGGTCGCCACGAAAGTCTTGAAGTCCGGGGCGATCGTGGTGTTCAGCTCGAACGGTGCCTTGCCCGAAATCGTGAGGCCGGGATAGGGCGGCATGGCCGCGAGCGCGAACAAAGAGGGCAGATCGGCGTTCTCGATCGAGGCTGACTCGATGTGGAGCGACGCGCCCTTGGGACCCGCCTCGGCCCCGCCGGTGACCGTGGTGCTGCCCAACCTCCCGGTGAAGTGGGGCGCCTTGAGGGAGCCGCCCGTGGCCTCGAGGTCGGCCGCGACGTCGGAGATGGTGGTGATGGTCGGTGCTCCCTTCGGCCCGGTGAGGCTGTCGTCCACGATCCGGATCCGGCCCTCCCTGACCTCGAGCTGGCGCAGGTCCACGGCAGGCGCGCCGCCACCTGCGCTTGGGCCCGGCGCGGCCGGCGCCGGCGCCACGGGCAGCAGCCACTTGCCGGTCTTGTCCTTTCGCAGCGCGATGGTGAGCCCCACGAGATCGACGTGGTCGATCGTCATGGTGCGGCCGGGGAGGAAGGAGCTGATCTGGGGGGCGACGTGCAGGCTCCGGAGGGAGAGCCCGGGCGCGGCGTTGGAGTCGGCGCCGCCGATCCGGACGTCGTGCGCGTCGAGGGCGGGTGTGGGGAACAGCTGGACGCCGATCTCGCCCAGGGTGACCGGCTGCCCCAGCGCAGTCGTGAGCCCCTGTTCGATCCTCGCGTGCAACGCCGAAGAATGGAGCGCGGCGTACCCGAGGCCGAAGAGGCCCAACACCAGCACGACCAACGCGATGAGTAGGTAGAGGAGATACTTCATGACGATCTCGCTGCCGTCAGATTGGGTTCGCTCCAGTATGCGACTGGGAGGACAAGCGCGCAAACCGGCCGTCGCCCTCGTCACCCTCTGCCTTCTCGCCGGCCGGCCGGCCCTCGGGCAAACCGCGGCCCCCGTCGAGCTCCAGCTCCGGCGCTGGGCCGAAACCCATCACGACGAGCAGATCGCGACTCCGGCTTTCGCGCGCAGGGCCGGCCAGGCCGTAGCTTTGGGCGCTCCCGCATGCAACCCTTCCGCCCCCTGGCCTCACTCATACCTGAGTGCCCGAAGGACCCACCGGCCGGATCCCGGGAGCGACGATGCCACGCCTGCCAGCCTTCATTCTTCTGCTCGTGCTCGCGCGCGTCCCGGGCAGGCTCACGGGACAGGAAACCGGCGCCGGCGCCGCCGGCCAGCGGGTGCTGCTGCCCCGCGATCAGGAAATCGCGCTGGCCCGAAGCGCGGCCCCGCCCGCTTTCGCACGAAACGCGCGCGTCTGGGTCTTTACCGGAACCCGCTACGTCGTGGGCGAGGCCGGAACGAGTGGCGTCGCCTGCTACGTCGGCCGGAGCTGGCCCGAAAGCCTGGAGCCACACTGCTTCGACCCCGAGGGGGCCGCAACCATCCTGCCCATCGAGATCCGCCGGGTGGAGCTGCGCGCAGCCGGGAAGGACAGCGCCGAGGTCGACCGCGACATCGCTGCCGAACTTGCGGCGGGACGGTTCCGGCTGCCGCGGCGCCCTGCCCTGTCGTACATGCTGTCGTCCGGCCAGCGCCTGATCAGCGACGACGGGAAGCCGGTCGGGAGCTGGCGGCCGCACATCATGATTTACTATCCGTACCTCGCCGCCTCCGACGTCGGGCTCGAGGGTGATCCGGATCTTCGGGGCGCGGTGCTGGTGGACGCCGGGCGCCCCACCGCCAGCCTCATGATCGTCGTGCCGAAGTTCATTGACCCGGAGCCGCGCCCGTCGCACCCGTGACCGATGGGTCCGAGCGACCGGACCGCGAGCTCGTCCGCGCCGTCGTGGAGGAGCGCGACGAGTTCGCCTTTCGCGCGCTCTACCGCCGCCACACGCCGCGCCTCCACCGCTTCGCGCTGCGCCTGGCGGCGGGCGACCCCGCCGACGCCGATGACGTGGTGCACGAGACCTGGGTGCGGGCCGTGCTGGGGCTTCGGACGTTCGCCTGGCGGTCCGCGCTCCCCACGTGGCTCGCCGGCATCGCCGTCAATTGCATCCGGGAACGCTGGCGCCCCGACGCCGCGGTGCTGGCCGACGTGCCCGAGCTCGCAACGGACGACCGTCAGCTGACCGGACTCCCCGATCGCCTCGATCTGGAGCGTGCGATCGCCCGCCTTCCGGCCGGAGGCCGCGCGGTGCTCGTGCTGCACGACCTCGAGGGCTACACCCACGAAGAGGTCGCCGCGATGCTGGGCATTGAGGCGGGCACGTCGAAGAGCCAGCTCTCCCGCGCGCGGCAGAGTCTCCGCAGGCTGCTCGGCCGCCAACCACACGAAGGAAGGGTTGATCCATGACCGACGATCTCGACGAGCCGCTCGCGCGGCGTCTCGCAGCGCTTCCCCGGGAGCTCGCGCCGCCGCCGGCGCTCGAGGAGCGGGTGGTGGGCTCGCTCAGGCAGCGCGGACTGCTCGGCGGGCGTCGCTCCTATCTGCGATGGGTCGGGATCGCCGCCGCCGCGCTGGTCCTCTTCGGGGGCGGCATGGCACTGGGTCGGGGAGCGGGAACACGGCCGGTCGCCCCGGGGCTCCGCCAGTTCATGCTCCTGCTCTACGAAGGACCGGGCTTCGACGCGGGCGACAGCAGCGTCGCGGCGGCGCGGGTGGAGGAGTATCGGGAGTGGGCTCGCACACTGGCCCACCGGCAGCGGCTCGTTGCAGGCGAGGAGCTGGGCAGACAGGACTGGCTGCTCGAGCGGAGCGGGAGCGGAGTCGCGGTCGGCCCGACGGGCGATCCCGCCGGTCTGCCGACCGGGTTCTTCATCGTCGCC
>JBGQIW010000035.1:0-25461 GCA_041498715.1 Gemmatimonadota bacterium
GCCGGCACGAAGCCCTGCGCGAAATGCCCGATCCGGTCGTAGTGGTTCCGGGTGAACCCGAAGACGCGCTCCATCCAGAAGCCGAGCGGCACCTGGGCGTAGGTATACTTGCCGCCCACCATCAGGATGCAGGCGTGGATCGCGATCAGGGTGTAGACCAGCGGGGTGAAGCGGAAGCGGGTGTAGGTGAGGACCAGCACCGGGACGGCGATGAGGACCGGGAATACCTCCATGACCCAGGTGAACCGGTCGGCCGGCGCGATGCCGGACCAGACCAGCACCGCCAGGACGAGCACGAGGAGTGAGATCTCGTAGCGAGACGGCCGCGCGTTACTCATCGGGTCTCCGTAACTGCAGTTGCAGTTGCAGCTCAATCCACGAACGGCACGTCGATCGTGAGTCCGTCACGCGCCACGATGCTCTCGGGGAACACCGCCTTCGCCTCCGCCAGCAGCTCCGGCGCCTCTCGCGTGTAGCGCGGACTGATATGGGTGAGCACCAGTCGTCGCGCGCCTGCCTCCCGCGCCACCTCCGCCGCTTGCGCGGCCGTCGAGTGCCCCGTCTCCTCCGCCCGCGCTCGCTCCTCCTCGCCGAAGGTCGAGTCGTGGATCAGGAGATCGGCCCCGCGGGCCACCTCGATCACCCCGAGCGTCGGGCGAGTATCGCCGGTGTAGACCACGGTGCGGCCCCGGCGTGGCTGGCCCACTAGGTCGTCCGGCCCCAGCCGGCGTCCGGCCGGCAGCTCGACGGTTTCGCCCTTGTGGAGCTTGCCCCAGAGCGGTCCCTCGGGCACGCCCAGCTCGCGGGCACGCTCGGGGTTGAAGCGCCCCAGCCGGGTGTGCTCCACCAGCGCGAAGCCCACGGTGTCCGCCCGGTGATCGGCGGGGAAGACCACGATGTCGTAGTCGTCCCGCCTGATCCGCTCGCCGGCGGCGATCTCCTTGATCTCGATCGGAAAGCGGTTCCGCTCGATGCCGAGACCGATTGCGGCGCCCAGGACACGCTCGGCGCCGCGCGGGCCGTAGAGCGTCACCGGCAGCGTGCGGTCCTGCAGCCCCATCGTGCGCATGAGGCCGGTGACGCCGAGCATGTGGTCGGCGTGGTAGTGGGTGAAGAAGATCTCGCGGAAGGCGAAGCTCACCCCGTAGCGCATCATCTGCCGCTGGGTGCCCTCGCCGCAGTCGAAGAGAAGCGTCTCGCCTTCCCGCGCGAGCGCGAGCCCGGCCGTGTTCCGCTCGATGCTGGGACAGGCGGCGCCGGTGCCGAGGAAGGTGATGGAGAGCATACGCTTCAGCTTCCTGCCACCGCCTGCTCCAGCTCGAACACCACTCGCTCCAGCTCCCGTACCAGCGGGCCGGGGCGCCGGTGGCCCTTCTTGAGCACCTCCACCAGGCTCCGGTAGTACCAGAGCTGGTCCTTCTTCCCGGCGTTGAAGCGGCGCCAGAGGCGCTCGCCCTGATGGCGGTAGTCGTGCAGCACGGCGCGGGCATTGTGCAGCTTGTCCGCCGCGGAGACCCGGCGCACGTCAGCCGGTGCGGCGGCCAGGTGCTTCAGGTAGTCGAGCTTCCGCTTCTTCCAGGCTGGCTTGGGGTGCTCGAACGCGTCGGTGCAGCCGAGCACGATCCGGAGCACCCGCTCCCCGAAGAGGAGCCGGATCTCCTCCTCCGTGTGCCCTTCGCGCGGGTGGTCCTCGACCGAGTCGTGCAGCAGCCCCGCGATCGCCTCGTCCTCACTACCCCCGTCCTCCAGGACCAGCGCCGCCACGCCCATCAGGTGGGCGATGTACGGCGTGTGGCTCCCCTTTCGCGTCTGGGAGGCGTGCAGGTGGCTCGCGTAGGCGAACGCCTGATCGAAGCGGGCGGAGAGGCGGCGGTTCTTGTCGAAGGTGGGCACGGCGACTGTTTCAGAACACCTTGACCGTAATGCCCAGCTTCCCCGGGTTCTTCTGCAGCTCCGCCACCAACCCCTTCATCGCCGCGGTAAGGTCTCGCAGCTCGTAGTAGAGGGTGCTGTCAGTCGCGAACTTTCCGATCGTCCCGCGGCCCTGGTTCACTCCGCTCAGCAGCGTGTCCAAGCGGGCGCCCACGTGGCCGAACTGGCGCGTCATCATCGCCAGGTTGCCGGTGAGGGTGTCGGTGTTGCGGAAAATCCCTCTGATGGCCGGATCGGAGAGGATGGTGTCTAGCTGCGCGCTCAGCTGCTGGAGGGACTGCATGGTCCGCGTGAGCTGGGCGCCGGTCCCCCGCTCCGGATCGCTGAAGCCCTTGAGCGTCTTCTGCAGCTCCCCCATCGTGGCTTGGAACGACCGGAGCGTCACCCGGAACTCTTCCGCCGTCTCCTTGTTGGCGAACTGCTGCAGGCCGATCATCAGGCTGTCGGCCCGGTCGCTCAGGGCCGAGGCCCGGTCGCCGAACCCGGTCTTCATGCCGCCGAGCACCACCTGGCCCGACGGCAGCTCCTGCGCGGCGGTGCCGGGATGGAACTCGACCACGTAGTCGCCCACCAGCCCGACCGCCACGATCTGGGCGGTGGCGTCGATCCGCGGCTTGATCTGCGGCGGCAGGCTGATCGACACGATGACCTTGCCCACGTCCTGCAGCTCGATCTTCTCCACCCGTCCCACCTGCACCCCCGAGACCGTCACCGGCGAGGCACGCTTGAGCCCTGAGGAGTTGCGGAACTGCACCTTCACCAGATGGCGGTTGCCGATGCTCCGCCCGCTGAGCCACATCGTGCCAAGGGCGAAGATCGCGATGGCGATGATCACGAGAGTCCCGACGATCGCTTCCCGTCCGTAGCGCAGTTCCATGGTGGGCTCAGGCCGCGAATGAGGGATTGTCGAAGTCGCGTTCCAGGAACTCCTTGACCTGCGGATGCTGGGACGCGAGGAACTCCTGCGGCGTCCCCTGCATCACGATCTTGCCGCCGGTGAGCAGCGCCAGCCGGTTGGCGACCCGGAACGCCCCCCGCACGTCGTGCGTCACCATCACGCTCGTGACGCCCAGCTCCTGCGAGAGCCGCTGCACCAGGCCGTCGATGATGTCAGCGTTGACCGGGTCGAGTCCCGAGGTCGGCTCGTCGTAGAGCAGATATTTGGGCTCACCCGCGATCGCCCGGGCGATCCCCACCCGCTTCCGCATCCCGCCCGACAGCTCGGCCGGATACTTGGGCGCCACCGCCTCGGGCTGGAGGTTCACCAGCTCGAGGCACTGCTTGACCCGCTTATGGACGTAGTCGAGATCGTTGTACTGCTCTTCGTTGGTGATGCCGAGCCGGACATTCTCGGTGACGTCCATCGAGTCGAAGAGCGCGCCGTTCTGGAAGACGTAGCCGATGTGCGACCTCAGCTCGGCCAGCTCCCTGCGCTTGAGGTGGAACACCTCCTTTTCGTCCACCACCACCGTGCCGGCGTCCGGCTTGATCAGCCCGATGATGCTCTTGAGCAGCACGCTCTTGCCCGTGCCCGAGGGGCCGAGCAGCGCGACGGTCTCGCCCTCCTGCACCTCGAAGTCCACGCCGTCGAGCACCACCTGGGACCCGAACCGCTTCTTCACTCCCCGAAGCGTGATCATTGATTGAGGAGCAACCGGGTGAGCAGCGTGTCGAGCAGCAGGATGAGAACGGAGCTGGTGACCACGGCGCCGGTGGTGGACTTCCCCACGCCCTCGGCCCCCTGCTGGGTACTGAACCCCATGTAGCAGGAGATGAGCGTGATCGACCCGGCAAAGAAGAACGACTTGATCACCGAGTACCACGCGTCCCACGGGCGCCAGTAGGACTGGGCCCCGTAGGTGAAGTCGGCGTCGGTCACCGGGAGGACGAGCTTCACCGACCACCACCCGGCCAGGATCCCGGTCACGTTGGCGAGCACCGTGAGCACGGGGATCATGATGAGCCCGGCGACGATCCGGGGCACCACCAGGTGCGACGCGGGCGAGCGACCCAGGCTTTCGAGCGCGTCGATCTGCTCGGTCACCCGCATGGTGCCGAGCTCGGCGGCGTAGCGCGCGCCGATCCGGCCGGCCAGGATGAGCGCGGTGAGCACCGGACCCAGCTCGAGCACGATGGACGAGACGACCAGCGTGCCGACGACGTAGTAGGGGATGCTGCCGGTGAACTGATAGCCGGTCTGGAGCGCGGTCACCGCGCCCGCGAACGATGAGATGAGCAGCACGATGAACAGGCTACCCACCCCGATGTTCCACGCTTCGGCCATCGCGCGGGGCCACCAGATCTTCACCTCGGCGAGGCCGCGGATCGCGTCCAGGGTGAAGTAGAAGAGCCGCCCCACGTGAGACGCACCGTCCAGAACCCGGTTGCCTATGATCGTGCCAATGTCGAGGGGGCGGCTGGCCATGGCCTTATCTTCACCCACCATGGCTCCCAAGTCCACCCCCGGCCGATACCTACGCTTCCGTCGCCGGCTCGCCCAGTGGTATCGCCGCCACGGACGCGACCTGCCCTGGCGCCACACCCGCGACCCCTACCGGGTCCTGGTCTCGGAGATCATGCTGCAGCAGACCCAGGTTTCCCGGGTGGAGGCGTACTACTACCGGTTCCTCGAGCGCTTCCCCTCGCTCGACCAGCTCGCTGCGGCGCCGGCGAGCGCCGTGCGGGAGAGCTGGGAGGGACTCGGCTACTACCGGCGGGCGGCCAACCTGCACCTGCTGGCGCAGGAGGTGGTGCGGGAGCACGACGGCGCGATTCCGGCAGACCCGGCCGAGCTGGTGCAGCTGCCGGGCATCGGGCGTTACACCGCCGGGGCGGTGGCCAGCTTCGCTTACGAGCGGTCCGCGGCGGCGGTGGACACCAACGTGGCGCGGGTGATTCGCCGAGCGTTCCACCCCCGGAGCCGGGCCGCGGGCGCCGATCGGCGCATCTGGGAGACCGCCGCACGACTCGTCCCCCAGCGGGGGAAGGCGGCGTGGACGTTCAACCAGGCGATCATGGAGCTCGGGGCGACGGTCTGTACCGCGAGGGTTGCGCGGTGCGAGAAATGCCCGGTTAGACGGGAGTGTGGGACAGGACAGCGTAAACAGTGACCTACCGGAGCATCGCCCCCGAGACCAAGGCGATGAGCCCCAGCGTCCCCGCGATCATCCCCACCACCCGCATCCGCTTCCGCAGCTCGTCGAAGTAGGCACCGTCCGGGCCGGTCGGATCGATGCGGGCGGCGCGGCTGGCGGTCGGCAGCATGACCGCGAGGTTGAGGAGCGCGCCCACCAACCCCGCCCCCTGCATGGCCATGAGCCACGCGCTCGGCGCCGGCACGTCGCCGACCTTGAACGAGAGCACCAGCCCGGAGACCACCGCGAGCGCCGCGCCGGGAGAGACGACCCGCTTGTGGACGACCGCCAGCGCGCGCGCCACCGCGCCCAGGGCCGCGCGATCCTCCGACCGGGACGCGATGCCGACGAACATCGCCGCCATCCCGCCGCCGAGCCAGAGCGTGAAGCCGAGCAGATGGACGAAGAGCCAGAAGTGGTTCACGGGTGTGCTCCGGAGAAGGAAGGGTCGATCGGCTGCCGGCCCCCGAAGCCGGCGTCCAGCTCGTGCCAGTGGGAGACTCGCTCCTCGCCCAGGCGCCAGCACAGAAAGACCACACGATCCTCGCGCAGCGAGTGGAAGTCCACCAGTCCCGCGTCGAAGCCTTTGAAGACGCAGCCCACGCCCTCCAGCTCCTGGAGGTAGCGGTTGATCAGGTCCGCGTGTGCCGTGACCTCGTCCCGCGCGGCGACGAGATCGCCGGTCTCGCCCCAGTCGGCCCGAGCGCCGCCGGTGAGCACCTCGAAGCGCCCGACGGCCTGGCGCCACTTCGGGTACTCGTCGAGCAGGTCCTGCACTACCGGGCGCACCAGCGGCAGCGTGCGGTTGGCTTCGTCCACGGTGAAGAGCTTGAAGTCGGGCATCACTTCCAGATGATCTTCACGCCGGTCAGCTGCTCGGGATGGCTGATGAAGCCGATCACGCATCCCTGCTGGTCCAGCACGGTGATCGTGGGGCGGAGGTGCAACTCGGTGGGATCGAGATCCATCCGCAGCTCGAAGCCCTCGAGCTCCTGGTCCGGCCCGATGACCGCGGAGTTCGTCCGCAGGAGCGCGTCGGCCCGCGTATGCCACGGGTGCTTCCCCTCGGCGAGGCAGCGAGTGACGAGGTCGCGATCGCTCAAGGTGCCGAGGAACTTCCGGGTGCGGTGGTCGTCCACCACCGGCACCACCGAGATATTCCTGGTCTTGAACATGATCGCGACTTCACTGGCCATGGCGCCGGCGACAGCGACGTGCGGATCGGACACCATCACGTCTCGCGCTCGCAATGGGGACTCCCGAGTCAGGGTGGGGATTCGCAATTTGGCGCAGTCGGGGACGGGGTCAAGAGCGCGCCCGCGCTTCGCGGGCCGCGAGCGCGGCCACGGTGGCGCGATGACCCTCGGCCGCGTACTCCCCGGCCCGGTCCACCCGGAACGTGGCGCTGCGCTCGACCCCGGGCCGCACGTACACCAGCTCCGCTCGCCCCGGCTCCGCCCGCCAGCGCGCCAGCTCGGCCGCGGTCAGCGCGGCCATGAGCACGCCGGTCATGTCGTTGTGCAGGGAGACGAGCGCAGGGTACGTGGCGGCGGGAGCCGCCGGCTCGTCGAATCCGGGTCCCACGTCCACCGCCACGACCAGGTCCGCGGGGAGGTCGGTCGCGGCCTCGAACGGTACCACGCCGCGCAGCCCGCCGTCCACCAGCCGGCGGCCGCCCAGGCTCACGGGCGGGTAGAAGACCGGGAGCGCGCAGGAAGCCCAGAGCGCGTCCACCAGCGGTGCGCTCTCGCCGCCCGGGCCGAACCGGATCAGGTCGCCGCGGTCGAGATCCACCGCCGTCACCAGGAGCGGCGTTCGCAGCTCGGCGAATGACCGCGCCGGCACCAGCGCAGCGATCGCGTCGCGCAGCGGCTCGCCCCGGAGCAGCGAGTGGAGCCAGAGCCCGCCGAACGGCGCCCACGGCGCCCGCACGATTCCGCGAGTGCCGATCGCCCCGATCCGCTCGAGGATCTCCTCCGGCCCGAGTCCCGCCGCGAACGCCGCCGCGATCACCGCACCCATGGACGTAGCCACGAGCTGGGTGGGTGCCAAGCCCGCCTCGGTCAGGGCCCGGAGCGCGCCCACGTGGGCCGCCGCCTTGGCGCCCCCGCCGCTCAGAAGAACGACGACCCGCGCGCTCACGCCCGCCGCGCCCGCTCCCGGTGCTCGCGCGCCCGCTCGAAGCGGGCGTGCTCCTCCGGAGTCTCCGGCACCAGCCGGGGAACCCGTTTGGGCTTCCCCGTCTCGTCGATCGCCACGAACACCACGTGCGCCGTGTGCGTGTGCCGCCGCTCTCCGCTGCTCGGG
The DNA here is from genome assembly GCA_041498715.1 of Gemmatimonadota bacterium. GTDB lineage: Bacteria > Gemmatimonadota > Gemmatimonadetes > Gemmatimonadales > GWC2-71-9 > DASQPE01. The sequence goes on from JBGQIW010000035.1 coordinate 7,374, forward strand.
TTCTCGGCGTACACCTCGACCGTGATGTCCATCGAGGAGTTGCCCACGTAATCCACCGTCCCCAGGCAGGTGACCAGCGCGCCCACGGGAATCCGCTCCCGGAAGTCCACCCGATCGATCGAGGCCGTGACCGCCGGGCCGCCCGCGTGCCGGATCGCCGCCACCGCTGCCGCCTGGTCCACCAGCGCCATCAGGTTCCCGCCGAAGAGATCGCCGAGCACGTTTTGCATGTGGGGCATGACGATGGTAGAGATCTCGCCGCGGGAGTAGGACATGGGCCGTGATTCTGGTGCCATCCTGGGGCTCCGGTGAGGGAACGGCGTGAACGCAGTTCAATAGTCGACGGGTCGGAGGTAGAACTCCCCGATCGCCGTCTGACTCAGCATCGCCACGGTGGGGAGCCGGCGCTTCCAGTGGGTAGACTCGAGCCGCTTCCGCACCAGCTCGACCTCCTCGGGCGTGTAGCCGAACGCGGCGACCTCGGCCGGCCGGTACCCCAGCAGGAGCCAGTGCAGGATCCCGTCGGCCTTGCGGTAGGAGATGCCGAAGTCGCCCTCATCGGTCTGACCGCGGATCAGGTCCGCGCTGGCCGGCTTGGCGACGATCACTTCGGGCACGCCGAGGTGCCGCGCAAGCGCCCAGACCTGAGTCTTGAACAGGTCGCCGATCGGATTCACCGGCGGCGAGTCATCGGCGTGCCAGGTGAAGTAGCCGAAGAGCCGCTCGGTCTTGTTGCCGGTGCCGAGCGGAAGCGCGGCGTGCACCGCGGAGAGGTCGAAGAGGGTGATCATCCGGGCCCGCGCCATGATGTTGCCCTTGCGGGCCGGGTCGGTTTCGCCGCCCACAGCGGCAACCAGCCCGTCCACCGCGGCGCTGATGTCCACGGTGGCGCTCGGGATGCCGAGTGCGTCGATCACCAGCTGCGCATGCTCCAGGCTTTCCGGGCTCGACGTCCGGTACGGCATGCGCGCGCCAAGGACGTTCTCCGGCCCGAGCGCCTCGGCGGCCAGGTAGGCGACGAGCGAGCTGTCCACCCCGCCGGAAAGCCCGATCACCACCTTCTTGAACCCGCGCCGGCGGACGATTTCGTCCCGGATGAAGTCCACCAGCCAGCGGCGGGTGAGCGGGGCGTCGATCTCGAGCGGCGCCTTCATCTCGCCCGAGGGCGCCGCCGGCCGCGCCACGGACGGCGGAACAGCCGGCAGGTCGTCGGAAGCCGGCACCTCCGCCTCGGGCTGCGCGACCGCATTCACACCGAGCGACGCGAGCAAGTGCGGCAGCCGCATCTCCAGATCGGCCAGCAACGGCAGATCGGCTCGCGCGCGGGTGATCTCCTCGAAGTCGAGGGCGACGGGAATCAGGCCTTCCTCGAAGAGCGGCCCGTGCGCGAGCAGGGTTCCCCGCGGCCCCGCCACCAGCGATCCTCCCGCGAACGCCTTCCCGCCCTCGAATCCCACCAGCTGCGCCAGCGCGACGTAGACCCCGTGCTCGCCGGCGATGTCCTGGACGATGTGCTCCCACCGGCGCAGCGTTGCGGGCCGGCTGGGTCCCTCGCCCGGGTGAATGCCGCGCGCGGGACTCGCGGAGGGAATGATCACGAGCTGCGCTCCGTCGAGCGCGGCCAGCATCGACGTGATCGAGTGCCAGGCGTCCTCGCAGATCAGGATCGCCGCCCGTCCGAACGGGGTGTCGAACGCCTGCACGCTCCGGCCGGCCTCCACGAAACGCTCCTCGTCGAACACCCCGTAGGTCGGGAGGAACACTTTGCGGTGCACGTGGCGGATCCCCGCCGCGGTGCCGCCCAGCGTGGCGTACAGAGCGGAGTTGTAGAGCCGGTTCTGGTGGACCTCGTAGAAGCCGATGGCGACGTCGAGCGGGGGTGCAGCCGCCTCCTCGTGCTGCCGGGACAGGTCCTCGAACAGGCGCCCGGCCGGGATTGCCAGGTCGCGGACGCCGCCCTCGAGGAAGTAGCCGGTGAGGGCGCTCTCCGGAGCCACGACGAGCCCCGGTGGCACGGGCCACGCCGCCGCCTCCCGGAACATCCGGCCGAGTCGGCAGAGGTTCTCCTCGTAGGCCCCCTTGCGGGGCCGGAGTTGGGCAACGGCCATCTGGAGCATGGTGCAACAAATCTAGTCCGGTTTTCTTTCGGCATGCTCTGGTACGTCGCCATCGGCAGCGCGGTGGGCGGGGTGAGCCGCTACCTCCTGGGCGGGTTCGTGCAGCGGGTGTTCGCCGCGTCGTTTCCAGTCGGCACCCTGGTCATCAACGTGACCGGCTCCGCCTTGCTGGGCTTCATCCTGCGCTACTCGCTCGACACCCCGTCCGTGACGCCCGAGATGCGCGTCCTGCTGGGCGTCGGGTTCTGCGGCGGGTACACGACCTTCTCGACCTTCAGCTACGAGACCCTGGCTCTGCTGGAAGACGGGGACTGGCGCCGGGCCGGGCTCTACGTCGGCCTGAGCGTCGTCGGGGCGCTGGTCGCGACGTTCATCGGCTTCGTGGCCGCGCGGGAGCTGCTCGCGCTCAGGATGCGACTCTAGAGGAGGGCGGCATGCACGGACTCACGGGCGAGCGCACGCTCATGCGGATCCACATCGGCGAGCGGGACAAGCACCACGGCCGGCCGCTCTACGAGGCGATCGTGCACCTGCTCCGGGAGCGCCATTTCGCCGGCGCCACCGTGCTGCGCGGCATCGCGGGCTTCGGGGCGAACGCCCGGCTGCACACCGAAAAGGTGCTGCGCCTCTCGCTCGACCTGCCGCTCATCGTGGAGTGCGTGGATACCGAGGAGAAGATCCAGTCGATCCTGCCGGAGCTGGACGAGATGATCGGCGGGGGGCTGATCACCCTGGAGCGGGCGAAAGTCATCGTCTACCGGCCCCACACGGATGAAGGGTGACCTGGCCATGCCAACCCCGTTCGACGCCCTCGCCGACATCCCCAACGCCTGCCAGCCCCTGCCGGACCTGGTGACCGGGGGCCAGCCGAACGAGGAGCAGCTCGTAGCCTTCCGGGCCGCGGGCGGCCAGGTCGTGCTCGACATCCGGGCGGCGCGCGAGCCCAGGCCGCTCGACGAGGTCGCCGTCGCCCAGCGGCTTGGACTGGAGTACATCGTGATTCCGGTGACCACCGGTGCGGTGACGGACGCGACGCTCGAGCGGATCGTTGACGCTCTCCGGAAGGCGCACGGCCGGACCACCCTTTTCCATTGCGCCAGCGGGAACCGGGTCGGGGCGGCGTTGATCCCCTACTTGGTGCTGGACCAGGGGATGGAGGAGGAGGACGCGGTCCAGCAGGCACTCCGCGTCGGCCTCACCAGCCCCGAGCTGATGGCCTGGGGGCTGAGCTACGCCCGGAGATCCCGAACTGCCTGAGGGCCGACAGGCCCGCAAATGAAAAGGGCTCCGGTAACGCCGGAGCCCTTTTCACTTCACTTACTCGCGGACGTGCTTCACCGCCTCCAGCCACCACCCCCACCGCCCCCACCACCCCGGCTTCCACCGCCACCACCACCACCGCCGCCGCGGCTTTCGCCGCCACCACCGCCACGTGCGGCCGGGGCGCTCCGGCCCCCGCCGCCACCATCACCGCGAGCCTGAGCGCGCGGTTCCGCCGAGCGAGACTCTTGGCGAGGAGCTGGCGCGCTCCGCTCCATGCGCATCGGCCCCGAGCCTTCCATCCGCGCAGACTCGCGCTCCGGCCGGGCGGGGCGATTAACCTCCGCCCGACGTCCCTCATAGGCCCGCGACTCGACAGCCCTCGACTCGACCGCCCGGGACCCTTCGTACCCCCTCGTGTCCACCCGGGCCGCCTCACCCCGATCGCGGCGGATGATCTCGGCCCGCGATGGCCGTGCCTGCGGCCCGCCCCAGTCCCGCTGGCTCGCCCGCCGACCGGCATCGTTGCCGCGCACCGATCCCGGCTCCGACACCCGGCCCCCCCAGGACTCCTTCCGGTCAACCGCCCGCCGACCAACCGGACCGCTGGCGGTTTCCGTCGGCTGGAGGCTGCGTGACCGCGCGCCCTCGATCCGGCCCGGCGTCATGTCGGGCGAGCGGCGCCTGCTAACACCGGCATCGGTCGTTGCCACGGTGCCCCGGACCGGCGTCGCGGTCGGGACGCGGGGCCGGACGGCAACGCCCGGAGCGCGGCCGAACGTCCCTCGATAGCCCGCGGCAAGCGTGGCCGACGAGCCCACCGTCGCCTGCCGTCCCCTCCACCATTGGAACCCGCCCGCGGCGAGCGGATCGCCTCCGCGGACCCGCCAGGGGGTCGCGAAGAAGCCGCCGCCGCCGAACGGCCTGCCCGGGAATGGGCGGAACGGGACAAAGAAGCCCGGGTGGTGGAAGAACGGGAAGGCCGGCCTGAAGAAGAACGGGTCGAAGAAGAACGGGTCAAAGAACGGGTCGAAGAAGAACGGCCGGAATGGACGCCCGAACCCCACGCCGATGAAAATACTGGTCCCGCCGCAGCCCCAATAGCCACATCCACCGTAGCCCCAGCCCGGATTGCCGTACCCGTAGTCGTAGGCATTGTCGTCGTACAGGGCCGCGTTGGGATTGCCGTAGACCACGTGCTCGAAGATGTCGTAGCTCAGGACGTCGTAGTCGAAGTCGGCGCCGGCGATCCGCCGCACGAACTCGTTCAGATCGGTTTCAGGCTTGTCGGAGACGCGGATGTCGTCGAGGGCCGCGAGATCCCAGTGGTCGCCGACTGCGTATCCGTCGAAATGGAACGCGGTCCGGGACACGGCGGCGTAGACGGTGCCCTGCCCCGAGCGATTGGAAACAATGAACCCCTCCCGCCCGCCACGGCCGAGGATTTCGTATTTCTTGCCGCCCCGCACGAGATCGTCGTCCTGGGGGTCCAGCGGGAACAGGACCCGGACTCGGCCGTCGGGGTCGACGTTGAGCACGAGGAGGTAGCCGTCGTCCCGGGTCTTGACCTGGACTTTGGCCTGGTCTCCCCGCTGGTAGCGACCATCGTCGCTCAGCCAGACGCGGATGGCGGGGTCGTCCTGCGTGGCTTGGGCCGGAGCCGGACCACCGAGGGCGAGGGCGGACAGCAATAGTGTCGACAGCATGGGACCTCCCAACCAGACTTCCAGCTTTCAACTCTTATGATGCTCAACGGCGGGAAACGGTCAAGGCCCCCACCAAAGCCAGTACCGTGCCAGTACGGAACGGACAAGCCGCACAACGACTTACCAACCGTTACGGAGTGGCGACGTCCTGTGTCAACTACAAGCGGCCGCTCCGCTAGGTTCCCGGCCAGGCCGGGTCAGGCCTTGCTGGTCTCCCGTCCGCCGTTCCACCGATGCCAGTACATCCGCATCTCGCTGACCTTCCCGCTCTCCGTCTCGCAGAAGATGGCCCCTCGGGCCTCGACCCATTCCCCGGTTCGTCGGCGCCGATAGGTGCACTTGAACTCGGTGGAGAACCAGGGACCAACGCCGAAGATCTCGCCCGAAGTGAAGGTGATCTCGGACTGATGGTAGGGTACATCACCCCAGTACGACCGGATCGCGTCGCTTCCGTTAAGTGGAGACGTGAACGGCGTTTCGATGAACACCGCGCCAGGCGCGAACACCGACAGCAGGAGCTCGATGTCCCCCCCGGTCCAGCCGGCTCCAAAGGTGTCGACCAGGCTGCGCCCGAGCGCCCGCGTGGCCTCAGAGGTTTCGGCGATCGTGGTCATCTGTATGAAAGATACGCACACGCCGGCGCGGAGGCTGCATCGGCGAGACTTGCGGCCAGGATCCTAGCGAAGCGAAGCGGCGGTAACGTACGTCTCGAAGAACCCGGTGCCCGAGTCGGAGACCTCGGCGCCGCCAACCCGGCCCCGCAGCGCGAAGCGCCCGCGCATCTGAAGGAAGTGCCGGGAGAGGCCGGCAGCCCGCACCCGGCTCGCGAGCGCATCGTCGATTACGACCGACAGGCGCACAGTGTCCGCGTCCCTGGCGGCGGCGAGCTCGAATCGCGCGGGCGCCCGGACGCCGGGCGCATCGGCAGCCGCGCGGGTGCCCTCGTAGCGGATACCGCCGAATCGGAGCACCTGGCGCACGCCCAGTGAGTCCACCAGCGTGAGGAAGAAGGGGGTGGCTCCGGCGTTGTCGGGCGCCCGCACGCCGCCGTAGAGGAGGGCAAGCGAGGCACCGCGAGCGGCGCCCCATTCCCAAGTCACGTCGCGCCAGACGCCCCAATTGTGATCGTGATACGCCGGCGCCGCCTCGACCCGGCGGCAGCGACCCGCGACGCAGACAGTGCCCTTCGCTTCCGCCACGAGGCCGGGCACGACGTAGCCGGAGAGAAAGTCGTCCGCCCGCAGCTCGACCGCCGGAAAGTAGCGGTTGGGACCTGGACTGATTTCCAGATCGATCCGCGCCTCGCCCGCCGTACCGGGTGCCCGTGCCCCGACGTAGTAGACGCCGTCCCGCTGCCGCACGCTGCTCTCGCCTACGGCCAGGTCCGCACGAGCGGTATCCAGACTGACGGCGGCGGCCGGGACGCTGGCCGCGAACCGCTGATACCTGCCGTCGGGGCTCCGCCGGGTGATGAGCACCTGCCCGCCCCAGCGCCCGCCGGGCAGCTCACCGCCCACGAGCAGCGTCACGTACCACCACTCGTCGGGTGCCACGACGACGTTGAAGTACTGCCACTCGCCCCAAGTCGAGTCCGGCGTCGGCGGCAGGTGAAACCGGTCCAGCTCGTCGTAGAGTCCCTGGGCTGTAGGCGCGATCCAGGCGGAGTCCCGCGGGTCGTCCCGCCACTCGCCGGCACGGACGTCGAGCGCGGCGCCGACCGCGGCCGCCCGACTCGGGATCTCGCCCCCGGCGCGGACCGCGACGGCCCCTGCGTCGCCCAAGACGTCCTTCCGGAGGTAGAGCAGCTTCCCTTCGATCGCGGGCGCCACGCTCCGCATCAGGCCGGCCTGGCGGGGCCCGCCGAGGAGCTGGCGGGTGAGAAAGCGGGCGCGGTCGATTCCGAAGAACATCCCGCTCACGCCGCCGGTCCGCATCGCCTCGACGTCGATGCCTTGGGGCAACACCGTGACTTCGCCGCCGCCCACCAGCGCCACGTCGCGCGACTGGTCCAGCATCGCCTCGCCGACCGAGAGCAGCACGATCATCACGCCCACTCCCAGGCCGAAGCCGAGGAGCAGGAAGGCCGAGCGGCGTTTCTTGACCCAGAGGTGGCGCAACGCCAGGGTCAGGAGCATGGCACCTCGATCGCCCCATCCAGCATCCGCACCACCCTCCCCGCTTCGGCTGCGAGCTTCGCGTCATGGGTGACGACGACGAGCGTGGTCCCGTCGGCGTTGAGCCGGCGGAAGAGGTCCAGCACCTCCTGTCCCGTAGCCGCGTCGAGCTCGCCGGTGGGCTCGTCGGCCAGGACTAGCGCCGGCCGGTTCGCCAGCGCACGGGCGATCGCCACCCGCTGCATCTCGCCCCCCGACAGCTGGGTCGCACGATGATCCCGGCGGTGCCCGAGCCCCACGTACTCGAGCAGCTCGATCGCGCGGAGTCGGCGCTCGCGGGTGGGGATTCCCGCCTCCGCCATCGGCAGCTCCACGTTCTCCCGCGCGCTGAGCACCGGCAGCAGATGGAACCGCTGGAACACGAAGCCCAGGCGGGTGAGCCGGAGCCGGGTGAGGTCGCGGTCCCGGAGCGACCCGAGTCGCAAGCCTTCGAGCTCGACCCAGCCCGCAGACGGCGTGTCGATGCCCCCGAGCAGATGCAACAATGTCGACTTTCCGCAGCCGGACGGTCCCGCGATCGCGACGTACTCGCCCCGCGCGACCGCGAGACTCACCCCCTTGAGCGCGTGTACCTGCTCCCCGCCCATGGCGTAGTCCTTCCGCAGATCCCGCGCGACCAGCAGGGTCACGTCGCCTCCGCCCTGAGCGTCGCTGCGATCGGCGCACTCGCGGCGAGCCAGGCCGGGTAGAGGCCGGCCACCGAGCCGGTGAGCAGCAGGATCGCCCCGGCGATGCCAAGGGTCCGCGGCTCGGGCACGAAGAAGGACAAGGCCGCCGGGAGCCCCGGGAAGCTGGTGAGGATCTGGTCGAGCCGGCGGGCCGTCAGGACCCCGAGCCCGATGCCCAGCGCCGTCCCGAGGAGCGTGAGCGCAGTACCTTCGGCCAGCACCTGCCGGACGATCCCCGCGCGCCCGACCCCGAGCGCCCGGAGGGTCGCGATCTCGCCCAGCCGCTCGTTCACGGTGATCGTGAGCAGCGTCGCGACCAGGAGCACGGTGACGATCAGGCTCACGGTCCCCAGGATGTAAGAGAGCTGGCGGAAGTAGACCAGCCGCTCCCGGAAATGGACGACGAGCTGGGCCACGCTGTTCACCTCGAGTCGCGGCTCCGCGGCCCGCAGGCGGCCGACGACCCGCGGCACGGCCGCATCGTCGCGCGCCTTCAGCACGACCAGGGACACGTGGTCCGGCGCGCCCACGAGCCGCTGCATCACCGGAAGAATCACGCCCACGGACGGCTGGCCGCGGTAGTCGTAGAGCCAGCGCACCATGCCTCGTACCACAAGGCGGCGCTCCACTGCGGCAGCGGCGATCCCGGGGTCGAGCCGACCGACCACTCGAAGCGTGTCTCCAGGCGCCGCGGCCAGGCGGACCGCAGCGGGTGCGCTCAGGAGGATGCCCACGGTATCGCCGGCCGTCAGATCGCGGCCGCGCTCGAGCTGGTAGATCGACTGCGCGCTGGGGTCGATGCCGTAACCGAACAGCGTCACCAGCGAGTCTCGCGCCCGGGCATAGAGCACGCCCCCGAGCACCGGCGCCGCGGCGACGACATCCGGGTCGGCGGCGAGCCGGTCCACAACGCGCGCGGCATCCGCGATCGTCGCCTCGGCATCGAACGGCAACGTGCCCTTGGGGCTCACCCGGATCTGGAAGCCCCGCCCCAGCAGCAGGCGCTCGAAGGAGCGCTCGATCCCGCCGCTCAACATGACCATGTCGAGCAGCATGGCCGACGCGACGGCGATGCCGGCGAGCGAGAGCGCGGTGCGAAGCGGGTGGCGGCCGAGGTTGCGAAGGACCCAGACGAGCGTCATCAGGCCCGGCCCCAGAGCGCCATGGGCGAGGTGCGCACCAGCCGCCAGGCGGCGAGCGCGCCGGCACCGAGGCCCAGGCCGAGGGAGAGCGCCACACTGAAGCCGACGATCCTCGGAGTCACGAGCGAGAAGACGAGGGCGGTATCGAACAGGCGCTGGTAGTACGCATTGGTCGCGGCGCCGGCCGCCACCGCCAGGCCGGCGCCGAGCAACGAGCCGACCGCCGCCACGAGACAGGCCTCGAGCAGCAACGCTACGAAGATCGTCCGCCGGCGCACGCCCACAAAGCGCATGACTGCGGCGTCCAGCCGGCGCTCCTCGACCTTGAGCAGCATGATGCAGAGGAGAAAGACGGCGGCAGCCACGATCGTGATCACGCCGATCGCGCGGTGGAACCGGCTCACGACCAGGAACGTTTGCGACGACTCCGCCGCAATCACGGACGATGGATACGCGCGGAAGCCGAACGCCGCCCGGTTGAGCACCTCGGCTGCCTGGATCGGATCGGTGCCGGGCACGAGCGCCACACCGAAGCGGTCCACCCGGTCGGGCGTGCCGAGCAGATCGGCGAGATCGGGCAGGTGCAGCCGCACGAACCGGTCCGGGCGGAGGACGCCGGCGGGATCGGGCCTGGGCTCGTAGATCGCGCCGACGACGGCGCGGGCGCGGAGCGAGTCGGACGCGGGGCCGATCCGAAGCGTGTCGCCGACGCGGAGGTCGAGCTCGCGTGCGAGGCGGCGCTCGACGGCGATCCGCGGGACCTGCGCGCCGAGGCGCGCGCTGGGCGCCGCGGAGAGCATGGCAATGAGACTCAGGCGTGCGGCAAATCGGAGCATGGCGAGGGCCGGTGCCCGGGGCGTGGCACGAGGTTCCGTATTATCCTACACTGGTTCGGATTCCACCCTGAAAGGACGTCATGGACGACGAGCGGGCCCGACCGCGGGTCGCCGTGATCGGTGCGGGCCACCGCGGCCGCGGCTGGACCGCCCTCGCGTTGAGCCGCGGGTGGCCGGTCTGCCTGTACGATCCGGAATCCTCCCTTCTTCAGCGCGCGACCAACGACGTGGGCGAGCGTGTGCGCCGGCTCACCGACGCCGGCCGTGCGGATCCGCTGGCCGCGGCGGGCGCGCTCTCGTCCCTCCGCATCGGGCGGAGCCTGCTGGACGCCGTCGGCACCGCCGACCTGATCCTGGACGTGATGCCGCTCGACCTCGCCAGCCGGCAGCGGCTGCTGGAGCACGTCGAGCAGGTGGCGCGGCTGGCCGCGATCACCGTCAGCTTCACCGGCAGCATGCACGCGAGCGCGCTCAGCTCGCGGCTCCGGCGGCCCGAGCGCCTGCTCGTGGCGTTCGCGCTCGACCCGGTGGAGATGTCCCCGCTCGTGGAGCTGGTGCCGGGTCCCCGGACGGACCCGAGCGCCACGGTCGCGGTGGAGGCGTGGCTCTCGAGCCTGGGTCGGGAGACGGTCGTGCTGCGGAGGGAGGTGCCGGGCAACGGCGTCGGCCGGATTCTGGCAGCCGTCTGGCGTGAGTGCATCGACCTGGTGCTCGAGGGTGTCGTGAATCTCGCGGACGTGGATCGGCTCGTCTCGCTTGGCCCGGCCATCGAGTGGGCGGCCGCCGGCCCCCACCTGACCCAGGTGATGGGCGCGGGCGCAATGGGCCCGAGCCTTTTTCTAAGCGAGCAGCTGAAGAAGCACGAGGAGGTCTGGAGCCGGCTCGCCAGCTGGCAGAGCTTGTCGCACGAGGATCACCACCGGCTCATCCGGCTCATCGAACGGGCCTACGATGAAGACCCGGGTGAGTTGCGGGCGCAGCGTGACCGCTTCCTCGCGCGGCTGCTCCGGGCGATCGATCAGGGAGATAGTCTCGCGTTTCCGCTGGAAGAGGAAGAGCCACCCCTCGGCGAAGAGGCAGAGCCACCGGAGGTCGATCCGAGCCCCTCGTGAGCATCAGAGGGCCGCTACTTCCGGAGCCTTCCGACATTCCAGGTGAGGCCGCTGTAGAGGGCCTTGGGCTGAGGCCCGGCAAGAGGGATGATCACGCCCCCGTCGAGGACGAGCCAGGCCCTTAGAGTCAGCGTGGGACCGCCGAGGAGTGCCACGATCCCGTCCGTCCCGGCGGGCCCGGAGGTCGCGGGGAAGCCAAAGATCTCGCCCGAGAATCCGAGCCGGCCTTTCACCGGGCCACCGGTCGAGACGGTCCAGACCGACGCATTCTTGGGGGCGACGGTGCCGTCACCGCTCCGACGGGTGTAGCCCAGGTTGATGTCGAGGGCCACGCTGCCGATGCTGTGGCTAGAAATAGCCACGACAGACAGATCCGTTGTGCCGGTCCCCCGGCCTGCCGACTCCGCCCCGGTTGGAAGCTTCAGCCCCGAGAGAATCGCGAAGTCTCCCACCACCGGCGCGTGGTCGAGCAGCCGCCACTTCACGCTCGCGTAGACGTCGCCCAGACCGAAGGACGAGCCCGCCGGGTGCACGGTCGGGATTCCGATCCCGAGCTGCACATGCGAGGCGAGCCCGAACTTGAGGAAGGTCGGGAAGCTCTGCGCATGGCTGCCGTCCTCGAAGCGGTCGGCCTCGATCCCGGTCTCGAGCTCGAGCCAACCAGGGGCTACCGTTCCCGCATGGGTGGCAACGGTCGGTCGCTCCGGCTGGGCGGCGTGCGGATCCTGCGCTTCCTGAGCATCGAGGCGCGCCACCACGAAAGCCAGCGCCAGGATTCCCCACAGGTGCAACTCACGCCAGCCATTCACGCAGCGTCCAAAGCAGCAGCCACCCGTTGAGACCGATGATCGCCGCGGCCGTGAGCCAGGCCAGGCCCTTGAGCACCGGTCCGCTCGCGAACCGGCCCATCTTGGCCCGGTCGCCGGTGAACTGGACCAGCGGCACGACGGCGAACGAAAGCTGGAGGCTCAGGATCACCTGGCTCAGGATGAGCAGCGAGCCGGTGCCCCTCTCGCCATAGAGCGCGGTCACGATCACCGCCGGCACGATGGCGATGAGACGGGTGATCAACCGCCGGAGCCACGGCGGGAGCCGGATGTCGAGGAATCCCTCCATCACAATCTGACCGGCGAGCGTGCCCGTGATCGTCGAGTTCTGTCCCGAGGCGAGGAGCGCCACCGCGAACAGCCCGCTCGCGAACGTGGTACCGAGCAGCGGCGCGAGCAGGCTGTGGGCGTTGCCGATGTCCGCTACCCCCTGGTGGCCGGTCCAATGGAACGTCGCCGCGGAGAGAATCAGGATCGCCGCGTTGATGAAGAACGCGAAGAACAGCGCCACCGTCGAGTCGAAGGTCGCGAAGTGGATCGCCTCGCGCTTCGACGCCAGGTCGGACCCGATGCGCCGGGTCTGCACGATGGAGGAGTGCAGGTAGAGGTTGTGGGGCATGACCGTGGCGCCGAGGATGCCGATCGCGATGTAGAGCATGCCGGGGTCCGTCACGATCCGCGCCGTGGGCACGAGCCCACGGACCACCGCGCCGAAGTCCGGCCGCGCCAACGTCAGCTCGAGCGCGAAGCAGGCGCCGATCGTAATCACCAGCGCCACGATGAACGCCTCGAGGTAGCGGAAGCCCCGGTGCTGGAACGCGAGGATCAGGAGCACGTCCAGCGCGGTGAGGCAGACTCCCAAAAGCAGCGGGATCCCGAAGAGCAGGTTGAGGGCGATGGCGGACCCGATCACCTCGGCCAGGTCGCACGCCGCGATGGCGATCTCGCAGAGGACCCAGAGCGCGAAGCTCACGCGACGGGAATAATGATCGCGGCACGCCTGCGCCAGATCCCGCCCGGTCACGATCCCGAGCCGGAGCGCGAGGGCCTGAAGCAGGATCGCCATGAGATTGGAGACCAGGATCACGCTGAGCAGCGTGTAGCCGAAGCGCGCGCCGCCGGCCAGGTCGGTGGCCCAGTTGCCCGGGTCCATATACCCCACCGCCACGAGATACCCGGGCCCCGCGAACGCCAGCGCCTTGCGCCACCACCCGGGGGCGCGGGGCACCAAAATCGTGGCGTTCGACTCGGGGAGGCTCGGCTGGGCGCGAGGGTAGCGCCACCCGGGCAACTCTTCGGCGGGCGGGACGATCACGCTCATGCCCGGCGACTCCGGCCGCAGAGCACGCACACGGCCAGCTCGTGGCCGATCACTCGCTCCTGACCGAGCACCCGCAGCGTGATCGGCCCGCTGAACGGCTGCCGCTCGAGCACCGTCACCGGTGCCCCCGGCTTGAGGCCGAGCGAGGCCAGGTAGCGGAGGCGATCAGGGTCGCCGGCGGTGACCCGGCGGATCTCAACCGGCTCGCCGGTGGGGATCTCCGTCAGCGGCGTCGCCTCCACCTCCTCGATCCACCCCTCCGCGGTCGGAATCGGCTCCCCGTGCGGATCGGCGTGCGGATTGCCCAGCGCCTCCGCCATCCGCTCGATGAGGTCGTCCGACACGGCGTGCTCCAACTTCTCGGCCTCCTCGTGCACCGCGTCCCAGGTGTAGCCCAGGCGCGCGACCAGGTAGGCCTCGAGGATCCGATGCCGCCGGATTATGCGAAGCGCGGCGCGCCGCCCGTCGGAGGTGAGCTGGACCCCCTTGTAGGGGATGTGCTCGAGCAACCCCTGCTCCGACAGCCGTTTGATCATGCCGCTCACCGACGGGGCGGAAAGCTCCAGCCGGTGGGCGATGTCGCTGGTCGAGGCGGCGCGGCCCTCCGGCGAGAGGGCGTAGATCACTTTGAGATAATCTTCCACCGAGCGGGTGAGCGGCTCGTGGCTCGTGGCTGCGCTCATACGAATCCAGTTATTAGGCCGGGCTAATTGTCGGCTACCAGCGCACTAATGTCAAGATTATCGCCGACGAATATCGCCGGTCGGTGAGCGACACGATGGCGACGCCATGCCGCCATCAATGCATCAATGTGTTCTCAGGAAACGACTTGCAGGAAGGAACCCAGGATCCGCTCTGTCATACCCCAGACCACCAGATCGCCCAAGACGAACCCGGGGACGACCAGCGGCTCCCCCCGGACCGAGACGGTCACCTGCCGACTCACGCCGGCCCCCCGCAGCGCGGCCACCGCGACCCAGTGGCAGGCTGCCACCTCCGGGTTGAGGCGAATCGGGGGGCGGGCCGAGACCGCGAAAACGTACGGCCGCACCGCGATCGGTGGGAGGGTAGGCGTCCGGGGAGCCACATCGTCAAGCACCCCGAGCGATGAGGCCCCGGTGAGATCGATCCCAACCTCTTCGGCCGTCTCGCGGAGCACCGTCTCGAGCAGATCGGCATCCCCGGGACCCCGTCGGCCACCGGGTAACCCCATCTGGCCGGACCAAGGGTCCCCGTCGCGCTCGGCCCGACGGATGAGAAGGATTGCGTCCGGCTGCGGAGCGATGATGAGCGCGACCGCCGCCCACCTGCGCTCCGGGTCGGTGGCCTCGACGGCCCTCCGCCCGGCTAACCGCTCAGCCAGACGGGCCAGCGACGGCGGGAGCGGTTGGGTCAGTGGCTGTGCGAGTGGCAGGAGCCGCCGCAGCAACCGCCCGGCGGGGGGCCAAGCTTGCTGAAGTCGGTTTGTTTGCCGGCGGTGGCGGGGCGGGCGGGGAGCGACATACGGCGCTCGACCTTCCGCTCGCTGCACTGGGGACAGGTCACCGTCGTCCCGTTCCGGACGAGCCGCTCGAAGTCGGCGCCGCAGGAGGGGCAGTGGTAGTCGAAGATGGGCATGACGGAAAGATAACCATCGTGCGGCGACGGAGGCTGACGTGGGCGGGGACCCCGCCTAGCTTCCGGCATGGCAACGCCATCCCTGACCAAACACGTTCTGCCCGGCGCCCTCGGCGATATCCTGATCGACGTCCGCGCAGGCGGGCGCGAGAGCAGCCGGCCGGCGGTGGTGGTCGTCCACGGCTTCAAGGGATTCAAGGACTGGGGGATGTTCCCGCCGCTGGCGGAGCGTCTGGCACAGGCGGGGTTCAGCGCCGTGTCGTTCAACATGAGCGGCAGTGGCGTGGACGACGCCGGTGAGTTCGCCTGGCCCGAGCGGTTCGGCCGCAACACCTTCTCAGCCGAGCTGGCCGACGCGGCGGCCGTGCTCACCGCGCTCGCCGCCGGCGCGCTCGGAACGGCGTCCCCCACCGCAATCGGCCTCGTCGGCCACTCGCGAGGCGGAGGGATCGGCATCCTGCAGGCTGCGCGCGATCCGCGCATGCGGGCGTTGGTCACGTGGGCCGCGATCTCGACGGTGAACCGCTGGCCCGAGGAATCGGAGCGCACCCGCTGGCGCGCTGCCGGCAAGCTCGAGGTGCTCAACGCGCGGACGGGCCAGGTGCTGCCGCTCTACACCGACGCACTGGACGACGTGGAGCGTCACGCCGCGGGCTCGCTCGATATTCCGGCGGCCGCCGCCCGGGTGACGGTGCCGTGGCTCATCCTCCACGGCGCGGTGGATCCCACCGTGTCCTTTGCCGAGGCGGAGCAGCTGGCCCGCTCGGCCCCCCGGGAGACGGCGAGACTGGTCCCCGTTGCCTGCGGGGGCCATACGTTCGGGGCCGTGCATCCCTGGCGCGCGTCCACGCCGGAGCTGGATCTGGTGCTGAAGGAGACCGTCGGCTGGCTGGGCCAGCATCTCCTCTGAGGCGCTGGGCCTAGGATACGGCCGCTTCGAGGATCTCCACCTCACCCGCCCCGGCGTCGAGCCGCCCGCGCGCACCGATCGGCAGCGTCCACTGCTCGTCCACGTGACCGATGGGAAATCCGCTGGCCGCCGGAATGCCGAGCGGACGGACATAGTGCTCCAGTACTTCGTCGAAGCCGAGCGCGCCGTCGGACGTCCCCTTCTTCATGTCCGTGAACTGTCCCACGATCAGTCCGGCGATCCGGTCCAGCAGACCGGCGAGCCGAAGGTGGGACAGCATCCGGTCCACGCGGTACAGGTCCTCGCCTACGTCCTCGAGAAAGAGCAGCGCCCCGTCCAGGTCCGGCATCCATGGCGTGCCGATGAGGCACTGGAGCAGCGACAGGTTCCCGCCGACGAACGGCCCTTCCGCGCGGCCGTCATGGAGCGTCACGATTCGCGGGCTCCGAGGCACCAGCACCTCGGGCGGCGGCTGAACCCGCTCCAGCACGCCCGCAGGCTCCGCGAGCCATAGCACTTCGGCGAAGTGTCGGCGGGAGAACGCGGTCATGGGTTGGCGGGCGGTGGGCGCGTGAAAGCTGACCACGCCGGCGCGGGAGGTGACGGCAAGCAGCAGCGCGGTGATGTCGGAGAAACCGAGCACCGCCTTGGGTCGGCGCTCCACCGCTGCAAGGTCCACCTGGTCGAGGATCCGCGTGAGGCCATAGCCACCCCGGATGCACCACACGGCGTCGATTGCCGGATCGCGCAGCGCCGCGTTCAGATCCGCGAGCCGCTCGGCGTCCTTGCCGGCCAGGTAGCCGTAGCGACGGTCGGCGTGGGCACCAATGACCGGCTCGTGACCCAGCTCGCGGCACAGCTCCGCCGCACGGGCCAGCTCGTCGCGCTCGAGCACCGGCCCCGACGGCGCCACCAGGGCCACGCGGCGCCCCGGGGCCAGGCGCGGCGGTCGCACAACCGGTTTTGACCCCATCGTCACCCCCCGGGTAGATTCACGAGCCCTCATAACCCTGGAGACGGCTGTGCGCGCTTCGCAGCCCGCGTTGCTCGCCGCCGGTCGCGTGATCTCCGATTCGCGGGATCTGATGGTCGCTCAATGGGCCGATTGGCTGGGCGACCGGATCACCGCAGCCCCCACGATACCGCGCGCGACAGTCGAGCGGGAGTTCCGCCTCATCATAGATTCGCTGACCGCCATGGTCGGGGCGCTTCGACGCGAGGCGGGCGTGGTCTGGATCCACGTCTGCGAACACTACGGCCGCGTCGCGTCGGCGCGCGGCCTCGCGGCCGGCGAGGTCGTGGAGGAGCTGCAGTACCTCCGCGAGCTCCTGATCCGGAATCTCGCGCCGGCATTCGCCACAATGCGCCCCCGGCAGAGCCTCGCGATCGTCCTTCGGCTCAACCGGGTGCTCGACAAGGGCATCGCCGTAGCCGTCGCGGGCTACACCGACGCCCTCGTGGCCACACTCTTCTCGCAGAACGGCGTCCCCGTCCCCACCAGTGAGTACGACCGGGGCGACGTGCAACGCCAGCTCGGAGCCCTGGAACAGGAGCTCGCGGGCGTCAGTCAGGCGCGAAAGCGCTAGCTCCCGGTATGAGCGCGGTCTCCCTCTGGCCGGCCCTCCCCTGGCTCGGTCCGCTGATCGGCATTCCCTATCTCGCCCGCCGAGCCCCCGACCTTACGAAGTCCCCCGTCGCATCCGGCCGGCTGGTGAGCGTGATCATTCCGGCCCGGAACGAGGCGACGACGATCGAGACCGTCGTCCGCTCCGTCCTCCGGAGCACCTACCAGCCACTCGAGGTGATTGTGGTGGACGACCGTTCGACCGACGACACCGCTCTCCGGGTCGAGCAGATTGCCCGCGAGGACGAGCGGGTACGGCTGCTGCGTGGAGCGGAGCTCCCACCCGGTTGGTTCGGCAAGCCGTGGGCCTGCAGCCAGGGGTATCAGGCCGCCCGCGGCGACGTGCTCGTCTTCACCGACGCGGATACCTCGCACGCGCCCGAGCTCCTGGGACACGCGGTCGGCGCGCTCGAGGCGGAGCGGGCGGACCTGCTCACCGTGATCTCGCGGCAGCAGTGCGAAACGTTCTGGGAGCGGCTGGTCATGCCCCAGATCTGGGTGCTCCTGGGCCTGCGCTTCGCCCCCGCCCGAGTGAACCGGTCGGCCCGTCCCAGGGACGCGATCGCGAACGGCCAGTTCATCCTCTTCCCGCGAGCCTCCTACGAGGCCATCGGCACGCATGCGGCGGTGCGAGGCGAGGTGGCCGAGGACCTCGCGCTGGCGCAGACCGTGGTTCGGAGCGGACGGAAACTCCTGTTCACCCACGCGGAGCCACTGATCGCTACCCGGATGTATCGCGGCCTGGGGCATCTGATCGAGGGGTGGTCGAAGAAC
>JBGQIW010000036.1:0-24856 GCA_041498715.1 Gemmatimonadota bacterium
AGATTCCGCGAGGTGTAAGCGGCGACGTATTCGATGTTGAAGTCGTGGGAGACGAGCCCTTGCCACAGCGCAAGCGAGGCGGCGAGGAGGCACACCAGTAGCGCGTGGGTCGAGCGGGTGACGCTCGAGGCGAGCTCGGGGCGATCACGCCAGCGGCCGGAGAAGGAGATGCCGGCACACCAGAGCCCCACCAAGGCGGCGGCCCACAGAGAGAACTCGCCGAGCAGCGTCATTGCCGATCAGGCTTTCTTGGTGCCGTACTTGGCGTCGTAGCGGGAGCCGCACTTGGCGAGGACGTCGGTGGCGCGGATGACGCCGTCTCGACCGAGACGCCCCTCCACCACGACCTCGATGTCGTTCGCGTCGGTGAAGGTGTCGGGCACGAGCCCCTTATAGGTCACCGGGTAAGTCTTGACACCGTCGGACACCTGAAAGTCGATGCGCTGGGCGCCCGGATCGCGGCGCACCGAGCCCGGAACGACCTTCGCCCCGACCTTGAACCCGACGTTCTCGACGAAGGTCGGGTCCTGAGCAGTCTTCTGCGCCAGCTCGGTCGGCGTGAGGAAGTAGACCCCGGTCTCGCGAACGCCCTCGGTGATCAGAAAAGCAACGCTGCCGACGATGAGCGCGGCGCCCAGAAGGAACTTGTGGCCCGCTTTCATGAGGACTCTCCCAGAGGCCCGGAGTATTCCGACGGCCTCAATATAAAGCGTCAGGCCGAGCTCAGCTCCCGGGCTCCGCCTCGCCCGCAGCACGGTACCTGGCCCACCCGAGCGCCGCGGTCACCGCGCGCTCCCAGTCGGCGAGCCGGCGCCGGCGCTCCAACCCTTCGATGCGCGGCTCGAACCGCGCGATCCGGCGGCCGGCGAGCAGCTCGTCGGTCGAGCCCCACACGCCCAACGCGATCCCGGCGAGCCCGGCCGCGCCCAGCGCCGTCGTCTCCACCATGTCAGGCCGCTCCACCGGCACGCCGAGGATGTCGGCCTGGAACTGCATGAGCCAGTCGTTGGTCGAGGCCCCTCCGTCAACCCGGAGCGTGGGCACCGACAGGTGCGCTGCGCCCGCCATCGCCGCCAGCAGCTCGGCGCTCGCGAACGCCATCGCCTCCAGCGCGGCGCGGACGAGATGAGCGCGCGTGGTGCCCCGGGTGAGACCGGTGATCGTGCCCCGCGCTTCCGGCTCCCAGTGCGGCGTCCCCAGCCCCACGAACGCCGGCACGAAGTGGACGCCGCCGGTGTCCGCCACGCTCCGGGCCAGCGCCTCGGTCTCCCCGGCGCTGCCGATCAGACCCAGGCCGTCCCGCAGCCATTGTACCGCCGCGCCGGCGATGAACACGCTGCCCTCGAGCGCGTAGCCCGGCTCGCCGCGCGGCCCGCACGCCGCCGTCGCGAGCACGCCCTCGCCCGGGACCGGCGGCTCTGCCCCCGCGTACACCAGCAGGAACGCGCCGGTTCCGTAAGTGTTCTTCGCGCGGCCGGGCACGACGCAGCCCTGGCCGAACAGCGCGGCCTGTTGGTCGCCGGCGAGGCCCGCGACCGGCAGAGCCACCCCCAGATGGGCCGGGTCCGTCTCTCCCACCACGCCGGCCGACGGAACGATGCGGGGGAGAAGCCCGCGCGGCACCCCGAAGAGCCGCAACAGCTCCGGATCCCAGTCCCGCGTGTGGAGCGAGTAGAGCAAGGTGCGGCTGGCGTTCGTATGGTCGGTCACGTGGACCCGCCCGCCGGTGAGCCGCGCTACGAGCCAGCTCTCGATCGTGCCGGCGGCCAGCTCGCCCCGCTCGGCGCGCCGCCGCAGGTCCGCGTCGCCCAGCAGCCACTCCAGCTTGGTCGCGGAGAAATATGGATCGGGCACGAGTCCGGTCCGCTCGCGGAGCATCGGCGCGACGCCGGCCTCGCGCAGCTCCCGGCAGCGGTCGCTGGTGCGACGGTCCTGCCAGACGATGGCGGGTGCAACCGGTGCCAGCGTGCGCCGGTCCCACAGCACGACGGTCTCGCGTTGGTTGGTGATGCCGAGCCCGATGGGTCGCTCCGGGCTGGCGGCAAGGGCCTCGCGCATGGCGTCGAGCGAGACGCGGAAGATCTCCTCGGGATCGTGCTCCACCCAGCCGGGCTGGGGATAATGCTGGGTGAGCTCGCGGTAGCCGCGCCCGAGGATGCCCCCGTCCCGGTGAACCACCAGGGCGGTGGAGCCGGTGGTGCCCTGGTCCAGGGCGAGAATCGAAGCCACCGCGGAGCCGACTTAGGCGTCCGCCGCGAGCAGGGACACCGCGCCCGCCACGGCCGCCGGCGCGTGCACGCCCCGGTCCGTGATGATCGCCGTGATCAGTTCGGCCGGGGTCACGTCGAAAGCCGGATTCCACACCGCAACACCCGCCGGTCCGGTGCGGTGCCCCCCCCAGCTCACCACCTCCTCGGACGCCCGCTCCTCGATCGGAATGCGGGTCCCGTCGGGCGTGGCCGGGTCCACGGTCGAGCTGGGCGCCGCCACGTAGAACGGCACGCCGTGCGCGCGGGCGGCGAGCGCGAGGCCGTAGGTCCCGATCTTGTTGGCGACGTCGCCGTTGGCGGCGATCCGGTCCGCGCCGACGATCACGCAGCTCACGTCACCCTGCCGCAGCCGGCTCGCGATCATCCCGTCGGCGATCACGGTGCATGGGACACCCACCCGGCTCAGCTCCCAGGCGGTCAACCGGCTGCCCTGGAGCAGCGGCCGGGTCTCCGGCACGATTACCCGGGGCCGGCGCCCGGCGGCGTGAGCGACATAGACCGGCGCCAGCGCCGTGCCGATGCCGCCGGTTGCGAGCGCGCCGGCGTTGCAGATGGTGCACACGGTGGCGTCGTCCGGCAGCAGCTCGGCGCCCAGCGCCCCGATCCGGTCGCACATCGCGCGGTCCTCCGCCGCGATCGCGTCCGCCTCCGCCCGGAGCGCCTCGGCCAGGCTCGTGCCGGCCGCGGCGGCAGACTCGGCGCGCGCGAGCATCCGGCCCAGGGCCCAGTGGAGATTCACCGCGGTGGGGCGGGTGGCACCGAGGAGCGCGCAGGCCGTGCGTACCCGCGCCAGACCGTCGCCGGCGCCCGGGGCGGCGGCCTCCTGGGCGACGGCCATTGCCGCGGCGATGCCGATAAGCGGCGCCCCGCGCACCCGGAGCGCCCGGAGCGCCTCGGCCATCTCCTCCACCGAGCCGAGGTCGGCGTAGCGCTCCTCGCCGGGCAGCGCCGTCTGGTCGAGAATGCGCACGCGACGCCCCGCGCTCCACGCAATGGGAGATATGATCGGCATGGGCTCAAGATACCGGGCTCGCGCCGGGCGCGCGTGGTGCCGGCGCGGCAGCTCCGGCTTAAGTTCCTCCGTCCTCACCCATCCTCCATGCGACTCCCGACCCTCGATCCACACCGATCCTCCTGCGCGGCCCGCGCGCTGCTCGCCGCCGGCCTCACACTCGCAGCCGCGGGCAGGCTTCACGCCCAGGCGGATTCCAGCCTGCTCACGCTCGACCGGGTCGGTCGGGGCGAATTCCGGGCGCAGGCCTACGGCCCGATCCGCTGGACCGCCGGTGGCGCGGCCTACACGGTGCTCGAGCCGTCGGCCTCCGTGAAGGACGCCGAGGATCTGGTCCAGTACGACGTGGCGACCGGCCGGCGGGCGATTCTTGTTCCCGCGAGCCGGCTCGTCCCACCGGGGGACTCGGTGCCCATCGCGATCGAGGATTTCGCCTGGTCCCCCGCCGGCCCCTCGCTTCTGATCTACACCAACTCCCAGCGGGTCTGGCGGCAGAACACCCGGGGCGACTACTGGCTGGTGGACACCACCAGCTGGTCGCTCCGCAAGCTGGGGCCCGGGGCGAAGCCCTCGACCCTCATGTTCGCCACCTTCTCCCCCGACGGCAGGCGGGTCGCCTACGTGCGGGAACGCAATCTGTACGTCGAGGACGTGGCCGGCGGGACGCTCACCCAGCTCACCAACGACGGCTCGCCGACCGTGGTGAACGGCACGTTCGATTGGGTCTACGAGGAGGAGCTGAATCTCCGGAACGGCTTCCGCTGGAGCCCGGACGGGCAGCGCATCGCCTACTGGCAGCTGGATATGGACAGCGTCCGCAACTTCGACCTGATCAACGACACCGACTCGCTCTACTCGTTCGTCATCCCGATCCAGTACCCCAAGGCCGGAACGACCAACTCCGCCGCCCGGATCGGCGTCGTCTCGGCGGCCGGCGGGCCGACCCGGTGGCTCGACATTCCCGGCGACCCGCGCAACCAGTACCCGGCCCGCATGGATTGGGCGGCCAGCCCGCGGGAGCTCGTGATCCAGCGACTCAACCGGCTGCAGAACACCGACGACGTCATGCTGGCGGACGCCGAGACCGGAAGCGTCCGCACGATACTCACGGAGCGAGACAGCGCGTGGGTCAATGTGGTGGACGACCTCCGCTGGCTCGACGGGGGCAAGACCTTCCTGTGGGTGAGCGAGCGCGACGGCTGGCGCCATCTGTACCGGATCTCGCGCGACGGGAAGACGGTGCGGCTGCTGACGCCGGGCGCGTTCGATCTGATCAGCCCGGATGCCGCCTTCGGAAGCGCGTACGTCCACGCCGTGGACACGACCGGGGGCTGGGCCTACTTCTCGGCCTCACCCGACAACGCGACCCAGCGCTACCTCTACCGCGCCCGGCTGGACGGCAAGGGCCGGCCCGAGCGCCTGACGCCGGCCGCCCAGGCGGGGAGCCACGACTACGACATCGCGCCGGGCGCGCGGTGGGCGCTGCACACCTGGTCCACGTTCGACCGGCCACCGATGATCGACCTGGTGCGGCTGCCCCGGCACGAGACCATCCGCGGGCTGGTTGACAACGCCGAGCTCGTGGGACGGCTCGCCAAGCTGCGAACCCGGCCGGTGGAGTTCTTCCACGCGACTGCGGACGACGGGACCCGGCTGGACGGCTGGATGCTGAAGCCGGCCGACTTCGATTCGACCCGGCGCTATCCGGTGCTGTTCCACGTCTACGGCGAGCCCGCCAGCCAGACCGTGCTGGACGAATGGAGCGGGTTCCAGAGCATGTGGCATCGGATGCTGACCCAGCAGGGTTACATCGTGGCCAGCGTGGACAACCGGGGGACGCCGGCGCCCCGCGGGCGCGCGTGGCGCAAGTCGATCTACGGGCGGATCGGGGTGCTCGCATCCGCCGACCAGGCGGCGGCCGTGCGGGACCTCTCGCACCATCCGTACGTCGATCCGGCGCGCATCGGGATCTGGGGCTGGAGCGGCGGCGGCTCGATGAGCCTCAACGCCATCTTCCGCTATCCCGATCTCTACGCGATGGCCATGGCCGTGGCCCCCGTGCCCGACCTCCGGCTCTACGACACGATCTACCAGGAGCGGTACATGGGCCTGCCGTCGGATAACGCGGAGGGCTACCGCCTCGGGTCGCCGGTCACGTTCGCCCAGCAGCTGCGCGGCAAGCTGCTCGTGGTCCACGGCAGCGGCGACGACAACGTGCATTTCCAGGGCACCGAGCGGCTGGTCAACGCCCTGGTCGCCGCCGGCAAGCCTTTCACCATGATGGATTACCCGAACCGGACCCATTGCATCTGCGAGGGGCCGGGGACGACGAGACACCTGTTCCAGCTGCTGGAGCGGTATCTGCACGAGAATCTGCCGGTAGCTGTTAGCCGTTAGCTATTACCTTCACCACCATGTCATTCACCACACTCCTCTACGACGTCCACGACGGCATCGCCCGGGTCACGATCAACCGGCCCGACAAGCTGAACGCCCTCAACGCCACCGTCATCGCCGAGCTGGCGGACGCGGTGGGGCACATCGAGAGCGACGACGCCGTGCGAGGCGTCATCCTCACCGGCGCCGGCACCAAAGCGTTCGTCGCCGGGGCGGACATCGGGGAGCTTACGGCGCAGGGCGCCATGGACGGCAAGGCCCGGGCGCTCGCCGGCCAGCGGGCGATGCGGCGGCTCGAGCGCTGCGGCAAGCCGGTCGTCGCCGCGGTGAACGGGTTCGCGCTCGGCGGGGGCTGCGAGCTGGCGATGGCGTGCCATCTGCGCGTGGCGAGCGAAACTGCCAGATTCGGCCAGCCCGAGGTGAAGCTGGGCCTGGGCCCCGGCTACGGAGGGACGGTGCGGCTGCCGCGCCTGGTAGGCAAGGGTCGCGCGCTGGAGCTCCTGCTCACCGGGGCGATGATCGACGCGCAGGAGGCGTGGCGCATCGGCCTGGTCAACCGGGTAGTGCCGGCCGAGCGGCTCCTCGCCGAGGCGGAAGCGCTGGCCCGGACGATTCTGGAGCAGGCCCCGCTCGCCGTTCGCCTGGTGCTCGAAGCCGTGGAGGCCGGGCTCGATCTCACGGTTGACGAGGCCCTGCTGCTCGAGGCGAACCACTTCGGTCTGCTCTCCGCCACGGCCGACATGCGGGAAGGCACGGCCGCGTTTCTCGAGAAGCGGAAGCCCCGGTTCGAGGGGCGCTGACCCGCGCCCTGCCCGGCTTTTCGCTGCCGTCCGGCGGTGCCATTCTCCTTCCGGCTCCGCTATTTTTCATGTCTGTACGACGAGGGCTTCGGTGCGGCTGGAACGCCTGATCGCGCGGGGCTTCCGCAATCTGGAGGACGTCGACCGCGAGCTCCCGCCGGCCGGCGTGGCGCTGGTCGGTCCGAACGGCCAGGGCAAGACCAACCTGCTCGAGGCGCTGTACTACCCGGTGCTGTTCCGGTCGCTCCGCGGCGCGCCCGACCCGGAGGTCGCCCGGTTCGGCGGGCCGGGGTTCCACGTGGAGGCGCGGGTCGCCGGACCCGCGGGCGGCGCGGTCGCCGCCACGTTCACCGCTCTGGGGCGGAAGAAGCGCATCACCGTCCGCGGCGAAGAGATCGTGCGACTCGCCGACGCGATCGGCTCCTGGCTCGCGGTGGCGTTCCTGCCGGCCGATGTCGGCCTTGCGGGCGGCCCGGCGGCGGAGCGGCGGGGCTTCCTCGATCGCTTGCTCGCCCTCGCGGATCGCCGCTACTACGCGGCCCTGGCGCGGTATCGGGCGGCGCTGGCGCAGCGGAATACCGCACTTCGGCAGGAGCGGCCTGAGCTCGCGCGGGCGTTCGACGGGGTGCTGGCGGGGGCGGGCGCGACCGTCGTGGCCGCACGACTCGCCTGGGTGGCACAGGTGGCTGGCCCGTTCGCCGCGGAGCTGGATGCCTTGGGAGAGCTGGAGCCGGTCTGTCTGCGCTACCATGGCCGCGCCGAGCTGGCGGAGGCGGCGGCCTGGCCCGCGGCGCTGGACGCTTCCGCCGCGCGCGACCGGGCCCGCGGTGCCACCACGGTGGGCCCCCACCGGGACGACCTGGTGCTCGAGCTGGGTGAGCGGCCCCTCAGGAGCGTCGGCTCCACCGGCCAGCAGCGCACGGCCGCGGTGGCGCTCAAGCTGCTCGAGCTGCAGACGCTGGCGACGGCCCGCGGCACCGAGCCGGCATTGCTGCTCGACGACGTGTTCTCCGAGCTCGACGCCGAACGCCAGCGGCGGCTCGCGCGCCGGCTCGAGAGCGGTCCGGCCCGACAGGTGTTCGTCACCGCGCCTCGGCCGGATGAGCTGCCGCCCGGGATGGAGCTCCCGCGGTGGCGGGTGGAGGGGGGAAGGGTCATCGAGTGAGTGCAATCAGCCGGAGGCCGGCCAAGCCGGACCAACCCACCCGCCTCGGTGAGGCGCTCGACAACTACCTCCGCACCGCGGGGCTGAAGAAGCGGCTGCAGCAGGCGGCCATCCTCGAGGAGTGGACGGCGCTGGTGGGGCCGCAGATCGCGGCGGTCACGGCGCCGCAGTTCATCACCGCCGACGGCGTGATGCGGGTCCACGTGGCGACCGCGCCGTGGGCCACCGAGCTGGGGCTCATGACACCGCGCATCCTCGCGCGGCTGAATCAGGGCCGCTCGGGACGGGTCAAGGAAATCCGCTGGGTGCCCGGTCCGCTGGAGCGGCCCCAACCCTGACGAGCAGCGAGGCACATTGGCAAAGGAAGAGCGAGAAATCCCAGCGACCGATTCTGCAAAGGCCTACGACGCAGCCTCCATCAGCGTTCTCAAGGGGCTCGACGCGGTCCGCCGCCGGCCGGGCATGTACATCGGCTCCACCGGCGAGACCGGACTGCACCACCTGGTCTACGAAGTGGTGGACAACTCGATCGACGAGGCCCTGGCCGGCTTCTGCGACAACATCGCGGTCACGATCCACGCCGACAATTCGATCACCGTGGCCGACAACGGCCGCGGGATCCCGGTGGACATCCACCCGAGCGAGAAGCTGCCGGCCGTCGAAGTGGCGCTCACGATGCTGCACGCCGGGGGCAAGTTCGACAAGAACACCTACAAGGTGTCGGGCGGCCTGCACGGGGTGGGCGTCTCGGTCGTCAACGCGCTCTCCGAGCGCCTCGAAGTCATCGTGGACCGGGACGGCAGCCGCTACCACATGGCGTTCGTCCGGGGCAAGACGGTCAAGAAGCTGAACGTCCTGGGCAAGGCGCGGGGGACAGGCACCACCGTCCGGTTCAAGCCGGACCCCGAGATCTTCGAAGTGCTCGAGTTCCACTACACCACCCTCGCCGACCGGCTCCGCCAGCTCGCGTTCCTCAACAAGGGCATCACCATCACGCTCAAGGACGAGCGGGAGACGCCACCCAAAGCGGAGACGTTCTTCGCCAAGGGCGGGCTGGTCCAGTTCGTCGAGTGGCTCAACCGAAACAAGAAGGCGATCCACCCTAAGCCGGTCGCCTTCAACGCGGTGAAGGACGACGTGGACGTGGACCTGGCCCTGCAGTACGAGGACGGGTACAACGAGAACACGTTCACCTTCGTGAACAACATCAACACGCACGAGGGCGGCACCCACCTCACCGGCTTCCGGGCCGCGCTCACCCGCACGATCAACGATATCGCGCGCAAGCGGGACTTCCTCAAGAAGGAAGGCTTCACGCTCTCGGGCGAGGACATCCGCGAGGGGCTCACCTGCGTCCTGCACATCAAGGTGAAGGAGCCCCAGTTCGAGGGACAGACCAAGACCAAGCTCGGCAACTCCGAGGTCGAGGGCATCGTCAAGCAGGTGGTGAACGAGCACCTCGGCAGCTGGCTGGACGAGCATCCGCCGGTGGCGCGGGCGATCATCGAGAAGGCCGTGAGCGCCGCGCGCGCGCGCGAGGCCGCACGAAAGGCCCGCGACCTCGTGCGCAAGAAGTCCGGCCTGGAGAACGCGGTCCTGCCGGGCAAGCTGGCCGATTGCTCGATCGAAGACCCCGCGATGACCGAGCTGTACCTGGTCGAGGGCGACTCGGCCGGCGGCAGCGCCAAGCAGGGCCGGGACCGTCAGTTCCAGGCGATCCTCCCGCTCCGTGGCAAGATCCTCAACGTGGAGAAGGCCCGGATCGACAAGATCCTGAGCAACGAGGAGATCCGGGCCATGATCACCGCGATCGGCACCGGCGTCCGGGAGGACTTCAAGCTGGACGACGCCCGGTACCACAAGATCATCCTCATGACCGACGCGGACGTCGACGGCGCCCACATCCGGACGCTTCTGCTCACGTTCTTCTTCCGGCAGATGCAGGATCTGATCGACGCGGGCTACGTGTACATCGCGCAGCCGCCGCTCTACCGGGTGGCCAAGGCCAAGGAGGAGTTCTACGCCTACAGCGAGGGCGAGCGGGACGAGTACACCAAGCGCCTCTCCAACGGCGAGGGCCGGGGAAACATCAACATCCAGCGGTACAAGGGGCTCGGTGAGATGAACCCGGACCAGCTCTGGAAGACCACGATGGACCCAGCCACGCGGACCATTCTCCGGGTCACCATGGAGGACGCGGTCGAGGCCTCCAAGCTCTTCGATGAGCTGATGGGCGACGAGGTCGAGCCTCGGCGCCAGTTCATCGAGCGGAACGCCAAGTACGTGAGCAACCTGGACGTCTGAGCCCATGGACGCGACGGAGCTCCGGCAGGCCATTCCGGCCGCGATCGACGCCCTGGGCGGCGACTCCGGGGTGTCGTCCGCCCTGGGGCCCGACGCCTGGGCCATCTTCCGCGGCGGCGTCCTGGGCTACGTCGCCCTGATCACGCCGGAGGATGGCGAGGGCGACAGCATCGTCCACGTGACCTTTCCCATCCTCCGGATCCCCGAGCAGGATGCCGGGCCGCTCCTCAAGCGCCTGCTCGAGCTGAACCACGAGCTGGGGGCCTTCGCGTCCTTCTCGCTGGACGGCCGGGGAAAGGTCTGGCTCGGCGCCGGGCGCTTCGCCGCCGACCTGGGGGACCACGAGCTTCGGGAGCTGATCGCCCAGGTGGCCGGCCTGGCCGACCGCTACGACGACGAGCTGCTGGAGGCCTTTGGCCGCTCGCTGGCGCTGGAGTAGTCCCCCCGCTGGCCGGGGCGCCCCGGCTGGTGTAATTTGGGCGGGGCACTCCCGGCCATATGGCTGCCGGGGGCCCTTCAAACCCGTAGTCGGTGTGCGGCTTGCCGGCTCCGATTACGCTACGCTCAGGAGCATGGCATGGCGCGCACGACCGGTACTGTGAAGTGGTTCAACGACGCGAAGGGCTTCGGCTTCATCACGGTTGACGGCGGGCAGAAGGACTGTTTCGTCCACCATTCGGCAATCAAGGCCGATGGCTTCCGCTCCCTCGCCGAAGGCGACCGAGTCGAGTTCGACCTGGTCCAGGGACAAAAGGGACCCGCGGCAGAAAACGTGACCAAGCTCCCGAGCTAACGCTGAGCGACAGTCCCAAGATGGGACGGTGACACCATGATCGAAGTGAAGCTCAACGAAGACGACCGGCTGGACTGGGCCCTCAAGACCTTCAAGCGCAAGGTCCAGAAGTCCGGGCTGCTCCAGGATCTTCGCCGCAAGCGGTACTACGTCAAGCCGAGTGAGGCGCGCCAGATCAAGGCGGCGGCGGCCCGGCGGCGCGGTCGCGGCAAGCGGCCCCGGTCCTAACTGCCCGGGGCCGGGTTACGGCCCTCGGGGGTCGCGGTACGTTAGGACCCATGGCGCCCCTGGAGCCAGGCACCTCGTTCAGCGTCGCCCGGCAACTCGAGATCTACGAGCGGGGCTCCGCGGTGCCGGTGGCGCCGGAGGAGCTGGAGCGGCGTGCGCGGGAAGCCTTGAGCCGGGAGGCGTTCGGTTACCTCTCCGGCGGCGCCGGCGCCGAAGACACGATGCGGGCCAACC
The DNA here is from genome assembly GCA_041498715.1 of Gemmatimonadota bacterium. Classification (GTDB taxonomy): domain Bacteria; phylum Gemmatimonadota; class Gemmatimonadetes; order Gemmatimonadales; family GWC2-71-9; genus DASQPE01. Next base: position 11,204 of record JBGQIW010000036.1, read on the forward strand.
TCGAAGGGTTCCGCCGCTGGCGCATCGAGCCTCGCATGCTGCGGGACGTCTCCTGCCGTGACTGGCGCACCACCCTCCTCGACACCCCCCTCCCCGCCCCCGTGATGCTCGCGCCGCTTGGCGTGCAGGGTATCATGCACCCCGACGGCGAGCTGGGCACCGCCCGCGCCGCGGCGACGCTCGGCATCCCGGTCATCCTGAGCAGCGCGTCGTCGGTCCCGCTCGAGGAGGTCGCGGCGGCGATGGGAGACGCGCCCCGCTGGTTCCAGCTCTACTGGAGCTCGGACGCCGACGTCGCGGCGAGCTTCCTGGCCCGTGCCGGGCGCGCCGGCTACCGGGCGATCGTCGTCACGGTGGACTGTCCCATCCTGAGCTGGCGGGAGCGGGATCTCGCCAACGCCTACTCCCCGTTCCTGCGCGGGCATGGGATCGCCAATTACCTCAGCGACCCGGTATTCCGCTCCAAGCTCGCCCGCCCGCCGGAGCAGGACCCCGCCGCCGCGATCCGTCGCTTTGCCGAGACCTTCGGCAACGCCTCGCTGACCTGGGACGACCTCCCGTTCCTCCGGCGCCACAGCCCGCTCCCGATCGTGCTCAAGGGCATCCTCAGTCCGGACGACGCCGCCCGCGCAGTGGACGCCGGCGTGGACGGGATCGTCGTGTCGAACCACGGCGGGCGTCAGGTGGATGGCGCGGTGGGGAGCCTCGACGCGCTGCCGCGGGTCGTCGAGCGGGTGGCGGGACGGATTCCGGTCCTGTTCGACGGGGGGATCCGGCGTGGCGCGGACGCCTTCAAGGCGCTCGCCCTCGGCGCGAAGGCCGTGCTGCTCGGCCGTCTGTACGGCTGGGCCCTCGCGCTCGCCGGCGAGGCCGGCGTGCGGGAGGCTCTGCTCAACTTTCTCGCCGACCTCGACCTCACGCTCGGCCTCGCAGGGTGCACGACTCTTGCCGATCTGGGTCCCGGACTCCTCCGCCGCGAGGGCTAGCTGCGGCGCGGCCTAAAGCACCTGCACGCCCGCCGAAGTGATTCGATGGGAGATGAGCGGCAACGGCTTTGCCTCTCCCTCCGTCGAGATGGCCCGCCGCAACGCATCCAGCCCCAGATCGATCCCCGCGGCATCCCGAGCGAACACCGACGCGAGTGGCTGACCCGCCGTCACCTTGTCGCCCGGCTTCACCGTGATCACGAAGCCGACCGACGGGTCGATCGTGTCAGAAATGGTGCGGCGTCCGCCGCCCAGCGCGACCGTAGCCCGGCCGATGGTGCGCGCGTCCACGGTGGCCACCGTGCCGCTGGCGGGAGCGCGGAAGACTTCGACCGCGTCGGCCTGCGGCAGGATACCGGGATCCTCGATCACGCCGGCGTCGCCGCCCTGCGCCTCGATGATCAGGCCGAAGGTCTCCAGCGCCCGCCCGGAGCTGACCGTCTCCTCCAGGCGCCGGCGCGCCGCGGCCGCCTCCCGCTCCACCCCGCCGAGCAGCAGCATCTCGACACCCAGCGCGTACGTCACGTCCATGAGGTCTTGGGGTCCCTCGCCGGCGAGCCCCTGCAGCGCCTCCTCCACCTCGAGGCTGTTGCCGCAGGCCCGGCCGAGCGGACGATCCATCGCCGTGAGGAGTGCGACGGTGCGGCAGCTTCGCGTCTCCCCGAGGGCGATCATGGCTCGTGCGAGCTCGATGGCTCGCTCCGGCTCGGGGATGAACGCGCCCGACCCGGTCTTTACGTCGAGGACGAGCCCGTCCAGGCCCTCGGCCAGCTTCTTCGACATGATGCTGGCGGCGATCAGCGGGATCGACTCGACGGTCCCGGTCACGTCGCGCAGCGCGTAGAGCTTGCCGTCCGCCGGCGCGATCTCCGGAGTCGGCCGGATCATGGCGCAGCCCAGTCGGCGTACCTGGGCCTCGGCCTCGCGGGCCGAGAGCGCGGTGCGGAACCCGGGAATCGATTCCAGCTTGTCGAGCGTGCCTCCCGTGTCGCCCAGACTTCGGCCCGACATCATGGGGACGGCGACACCGCAGCTCGCCACCATCGGGGCGAGCAGCAGCGATACCTTGTCGCCGACGCCGCCGGTGGAGTGCTTGTCGATCACCGGGCGGCCGATGCCATCGAAGCGGAGCCGGTCGCCGGAGGCGACCATCGCATCGGTGAGCGCCGCAAGCTCGTCCTGCGCGAGGCCGCGCCAGACGACCGCCATGAGGAGCGCGGCCATCTGATAATCCGGCACTCGCCCGGCGACGTACTCGTCGATGAGCGTGCGCCATTCCGCGGGCTCGAGCGCGGCGCCGTCGCGCTTCCGCTGGATCAGCGAGGGAACGACCATTGGACCGCGGCTCGCGAAGCCGCCCCGTCGAGGAGTGGAGGTCGATGCGTATGATCGCCGCGGGCGTGCTGCTGGCGCTGCTCGTGACCCGCCCCCTGGCCGGCCAGGCCGTGCCCGACACCGCAGGCGAAGTGGCGCTCGGCCGGGCCGCGTTCGACGCCCGCGACCCGACCACCGCGCTCCAGCACTTCGACCGCGCGCTGGCGTCGGACTCCACGAGCTACGAGGCCAACTGGCGGGGTGCGCTGGCCCTCATCACGTTGGGGCAGCAGACCCCCGACTCGGTGAAGAGCCCCGAGCGTGATTCGCTCTACGCACTGGCGGAGCGTCTGGCCCGGCGGGCGGTGGAGAGCGACAGTCTCGGCGCCGAGGGCCATTTCATCCTTGCCCGTGCCATCGGCCAGACCGCGCTGACCAAGGGGAAGAAGGAGCGCATCCGGCTGGCGGGTGAGGTCCGACGAGAGGCGCTTCGCGCCATCGAGCTCAACCCGATGCATGACGGGGCCTACCACGTCCTTGGCCGCTGGAACGCCGAGATCATGCGGCTCTCGGGACTCAGCCGGTTCTTCGCGCGGCAGTTCCTGGGAGCGGGGATCTTCAGCCAGGCCTCGTGGGAGGGCGCGATCGCGAACCTCGAGCGGGCGGTCGAGATCGATCCCACGCGGATCATCCATCGCCTCGATCTGGCCCGGGTGTACGCGGACCGCCGGCGGTACGACGACGCACGGCGGCAGCTCGCCACGGTCGACACCCTGCCGATCCACGACTTCAACGACCCGCAGTTCAAGGCGGACGGTGCGGCGCTGCTCCGGAGGATCGGCGAGAAGCGCGACGGCTCGTAGCGCCGGTCAGGGCATGTCGGAGATCGAGTCGCGCGCCTCGTCGGCCAGGCGGTCGAGACGCGCCTGAAGCCTCCGCCGCCGCCGGGTGAGATCCCGCCGCGCCCGGTGCGCGGCGTCGTCGAGCCCCTCCTTGGCGCGCTCGCCCAGCTCCCGGGCCCGGCGGCCCAGCCGCCGCCGGATCACCGAACCCTCGGCGGGCGCGACGAGCATCGCGATCCCGGCGCCGATCAGGGCGCCGACCACCATACCGGCCACGAAGTGCGCGGGGCCGGTGACCCGGCTTTGACCCGCCCGCTCGTCGTCCCCTTCTGCCGTCTCCGTCATGACCCACCTCCTGACCGGTTACGTTACCCCTCGCCGGAGACCCCCGTCAACCTTCGTGACATGTCGAGAAACCAGGCAGGGCGCCAAGGAATCGAACACCGTTCCCCCCGCGGTGCCTCGGCCCTTATAATCGTAGGGGGTAGTATCCCTTTTCCGGACGGGTCACCATGACGATGTCAGCACCGGTGTCCGACGACGTCGAGCGCCTCCAGGCGCGGATCGAGACGCTGGAGCAGGAGAAGCGGCATCTTCTGGCCGTGGTCGAGATCCTCCAGGAGATCGCGGGCTCGCTCCATTTCGTGGACGTGGTCCAGTCAGTCACCCACCGGCTGGGCGAGGCGTTCGGCCTCGATCGCTGCTCGATCTTCCTCGCGGAGCGCGGGGGCGAGACGGTGCGGCTGGTCGCGAGCTACGAAGACCCGAGCATCCGGAACTATGTCGTGGATCTCGCGCGCTATCCCGAGCTTCGCCGGGCGCTCGAGACCGGCCAGACCGTGTTCATCCCCGACGTCACCACCGACCCGTCGCTCCGGCACGCGGCGGACTCGCTCGCGTCCCGCCGGGTGAAGAACATCACCGTCATCCCCATCACGTGGCGCGGGGCTCCGATCGGCGCGATCTTCCTGCGGACGTTCCGGGACGGGCCGGCGTTCACCGAGGCCGACGTGCATTTCTGCCAGGTGGTGGCGAGCCTCACGGCCAAAGCGCTCCGGAACGCCCACCGCTTCGAGCGCCTGCAGCTCCGGCGGGGCGAGGATCCGGCGGGTCGCGCGGCCGACCGGGAACGGGCGGCCCTGGTCGGGTTCATGCGCCGGCTGCTCGACGGGTTCGCGACGAAGGAGGAGCCGTGGGGCGAAGGCGCGCTGGCCCGGGCAAGCACGACCGAGGTAGACCGGCTCGTCGGCGTGGCGATGACGGTGCTCTCCCAGGAGGCCGCAGGGCGGTGAGCGGCGGCACGGCCGCCGCCGACCTCGTCCGCCGGGCGGAGGACCTGCGCCGCCGGATCGAGCGGGCGAATCACGCCTACTACGTGCTGGACGCGCCGGAGATCTCCGACGCCGAGTACGACCGGCTCTTTCGCGAGCTCCAGGCGCTGGAAGAGGCCACCCCCGAGCTCCGCACCTCCGACAGTCCCACCCAGCGCGTTGGCGCCGCCCCCGCGAGCGCCCTCACCAAGTACCCGCACCGCCGGATCATGCCGTCGCTCGCGAACGCCTTCTCCACCGAGGAGCTGGTCGCCTGGGAGGAGCGGAACACCCGGCTCACCCCCGATGCGGCCGCCGCGGGCTACACCACCGAGGTGAAGATCGACGGCGCCGCGGTCAGCCTCACCTATCAGCGCGGCCGCCTCGTCGTCGGCGCGACCCGGGGGAACGGGGTGATCGGCGAGGACGTGACCGCCAACCTCAAGACGATTCCCGACGTCCCGCTCGCGCTCGCGGGCACGGGCTACCCGGAGCTGATGGAGATCCGGGGCGAGGTGTACCTGCCGTTCGACGCGTTCGTCCGCGTCAACCAGCAGCGGGAGAAGGAGGGCGGGCCGCTTTTCGCGAACCCGCGAAACGCCGCCGCGGGCGGGCTGCGGCAGCTCGACCCCGCCGTCACCCGCAAGCGGCGACTCCGCATGTTCGCCTTCCACATCGAGCCGATCGAGGGCAGGCTCCGCGCCAGGACCCAGTGGGAGATCCTCGAGCTGCTGGCGCAGTGGGGCTTCCAGGTGCAGCCGCACCGGGGGCAACACCCGCACCTCGCCGACGTCGAGCGCCGGATCACCGAGCTGGAGGCCATCCTGCCCGGGCTCCCGTTCCAGGCCGATGGCGTGGTCGTGAAGGTGAACTCGCTCGCGCTGCACGAGGAGCTCGGCGTCGTCGGCGGTCGGGAGCCGCGCTGGGCGATCGCGCGCAAGTTCGCGCCCGAGGTCGGGGTCACCAAGCTCAAGGCGATCAACATCAACGTGGGGCGGACGGGCGCGCTCAACCCCTGGGCCGAGCTCGAGCCGCTCGAGCTGGGCGGCGTCACCGTCTCACGGGCGACGCTGCACAACGAGGACTTGATCGCCCAAAAGGATATCCGGATCGGCGACTGGGTGGAGGTCGTGCGGGCGGGCGAAGTGATCCCTCAGCTGCTGGGACCGCTGCCCGAGCGCCGCACCGGCGAGGAGCAGCCCTTCGTCATGCCCAATGCGTGCCCCCGCTGCGGCACGCCGGTCGAGCGTCCGGCCGACGAAGCGATGCGCTACTGTCCCAACGTCTCGTGCCCCGGCCGGGTGTGGGAAGGGATCGTCCACTTCGCATCCCGCGGGGCCATGGACATCCGCGGCCTGGGGTACGAGCGCGTGGGGCAGCTGCTCGATGCCGGGCTCATCCACGACGTGGCCGACCTCTATCGGCTCGAGGTCGGGCAGCTGATCAAGCTGGACCGCTTCGCCGAGCAATCGGCGACTCAGCTGGTCGCCGCGATCGCGGCGTCGAAAGCGCGGCCGCTCTCGATTCTGTTGTTCGGTCTCGGCATCCGCCACGTCGGCAGCACCGTGGCCCAGCTCCTCGCGCGCCGTTTCGGCTCCGTGGACGCGCTCCTGACAGCGAGCGAGGCCGAGGTCAACGACGTGCCGGGCGTCGGCGGGGCGATCGCGGAGGCCGTCGTCCACTTCTTCGCCGAGCGGCGGAACCGGACGCTGATCGAACGGCTGCGGAAGGCGGGGCTCAACTTCACCGAGCCTGCGGCGGTGCAGGAGGGCGGCCCGCTCAGCGGCAAGACCTACGTACTCACCGGCACGCTCCCCACGCTTTCCCGCACCGAGGCGACGGAGCTGATCGAGCGGGCGGGCGGCCGAGTGGCGGGCTCGGTGAGCAAGAAGACGGACGCAGTGGTGGCCGGCGCCGAGGCGGGGGGCAAGCTGGACAAAGCGAAGACGCTCGGCGTGGAGATCATCGACGAGCCGGAGTTGCTCTCCCGGGTACGCCGGTAGCCCGGCCGCTCACCCGCCGCCTCTTGGTTCCTGGCCGCCGTCCTGTAGACTTAACTGACCGCCACCAGGCAAACGCCATGACCGAAACCTTCCGTCCCGGCCGCTTCGGCCTCACGCTGAGCCCGCGGGCCCTGCAACAGCTCCGCGCCGCGCTCGAACGTGACACCGGGCTCCAGGCCGCCGGCTATCTCCAGGAGGCCGGCTTCGCTGGAGGCGAGGGCTTGTACGCGGCGTTCGCCGCGTGGCTGGCGACGACCTACGGCGTGGACCGCCCGGTCGACCTCGACGCCCGGTACTTGAGCGAGGCGCTATCGGGGTTTCTCGCCGAGCTGGGCTGGGGCAGCGTCACCGTCACGCCGCTTGCCGGCTCGGCCCTGGCGATCGACTCGGCCGACTGGGCCGAAGCGGCCAGCGACGCCAAGGGCGAGTACCCGTCCTGCCACCTCAGCTGCGGCCTGCTCGCCGACTTCCTCGGCCGAATCTCCGAGGGACTGGTCGCCGTAATGGAGGTCGAATGCCGGTCGCGGGGTGACGCGCGCTGCCGGTTCCTGGCGGGGTCGCCGGAAACACTTGGCACCCTCTACGATCGGATGGCGCAGGGCATGAGTTACGACGCGGCGCTCGGCGCCGCCGGCGCGGGGACCCCAGCCTAGCGGACTGTGGAACGGTCTGGAGGGCCCGGGCCTCCCGGGCCCTCTTATTTTTGGACCAGTGCGCTGGCTCCAATCCGTTGAGGCACTTATACTTCGCTCATCTCTCTGGGCCGACGGCATGCCGGAACTTCTCGGGCAACACTGACCGCGGGGCGAGTTGATGCCGACCCTGCTCGACGACCTCCAGAATTCCCTCGGCGATAGCTACCACCTCCTGCGCGAGCTGGGTGGCGGTGGGATGAGCCGGGTCTATCTCGCGGAGGAGAGTGCGCTCGGGCGCCAGGTGGTGATCAAGGTCCTCCCACCCGACCTGGCCGCGGGCATCAACGTGGAGCGCTTCCGCCGCGAGATTCAGCTCGCGGCCAGGCTGCAACATCCGCACGTGGTCCCGCTCCTCGCGGCCGGCCGGGCCGGCGACCTGCTCTACTACACCATGCCCTTCATCGAGGGCGAGTCGCTCCGCGCCAAGCTGTCGCGGGAGGGCGAGCTTCCGGTGGCGGACGCGGTGCGGCTCCTGCGCGACGTGGTAGACGCGCTCGCTTACGCCCACGAGCAGGGCGTGCTTCACCGCGACATCAAGCCGGACAACGTGATGGTGAGCCGGCATCACGGGCTGGTGACCGACTTCGGCGTGGCCAAGGCGCTGAGCGAGGCAGCGGGCGGCCACGGCGCGCCCGGCGGGGTCACCTCTGCCGGGATCGTCATGGGGACCCCGGCCTACATGGCGCCGGAGCAGGCCGCCGCCGACCCGACCATCGACCACCGCGCCGACATCTATGCGGTCGGCATCATGGCCTACGAGATGCTCGCGGGCCATCCCCCGTTCACGGCCCGCACACCGCAGCAGCTCCTCGCCGCCCACGTGAGCCGGCCGCCCGAGCCCCTGGGAACGGTGCGCGCCACCGTCCCCCCCGATCTCGCGGCCGTCGTGATGCGCTGCCTGGAAAAGCGTCCCGCCGATCGCTGGCAGACGGCCGAGGAGCTCTTGCGCGCGCTCGAGGCGGTCGCGACGCCGGGCACCGGCACCACGTCCACGATCGCCGTCCGGGGCGGGGGCGCGCCCCCGGCCGCTCCCGCACCGGGCGGGCGCCGCGGGTTTCGCACCGCGCTCGCGACCGCCGTCATCATCGCCGGGCTCGGCGCAGGGGCGTTGCTGCTGCGGGTGGCCGGGCTGCTCCCCGGCGGCTCGCTGGTCGAGCGCGGCGTCCTCAAGGACAAGGAGCCGATTCTCGTCGCCGAGTTCCGCAGTCCACCGGCCGATTCGGCCCTGGGCGGCGCAGTGACCGAGGCGTTCCGCATCGACCTGGCGCAGTCGCCCAAGCTCACTGTGGTGCAGCCGGAGTATGTGCAGCAGGTCCTGGCGCGAATGCAGCGCGACCCGCGGGCCCGGCTCGAGCCCGAATTGGCGCGCGAGGTCGCCATCCGCGACGGCATCAAGGCCTTCGTGGCCGGCGACGTAGTTCATGCAGGCACCGGCTTCGGGATCTCGGCCCGGCTGATCGCCACCCAGTCGGGCGACGCGCTGGTGGCACTGCGGGAGAGTGCCAGCGACTCGACCCGCATCCTGACCGCGATCGACCGCCTGAGCCGGGAGATGCGCGAGCGGATCGGCGGCTCCCTGGGCAGCGTGCGCTCGAGCGAGCGGCTGGAGGACGTGACCACGCCGTCGCTCGAGGCGCTGCGAAAGTACTCGCTGGCCCTCGGGGCCAACCGGGAAGGCGACACCGAGCGGTCGATCGCCCTGCTGCGCGATGCCGTCGAGCTCGACACCGGCTTCGCCATGGCCTACCGCAAGCTCGGCGTCGTGATCGGCAACAGCGGCGGCCGGCGGAGCGAGCAGGTCCGCGCGTTCACCAAGGCCTACGACCACCGGGACCGCCTGACCGATCGGGAACGGTACCTGACGCAGGCCGCGTACGAGGACTACGTGACGGGCGACCAGGACCGGGCGATCACCGCCTACCGGTCCTTGCTCGATCTCTACCCCACCGACCCGTATGCGCTCAACAACCTGAGCATCGCGCTCATGGAGCTGCGGGACTACCAGCAGGCGGCCGATCTCTCGCGCCGGGCGATCGCCGCCTCGCCCGACGACGCGACATTCTATCTCAACCTGATCGGTGCGCAGGTGGGGCTGGGCCGGACCGACAGCGCAGCGGCCACGCTGCAGCTCATGCGGAGCAAGACGCGGGGCGATCCCTACGTCACGATGGTCGAGGCCAGCTTTCTCGCCGCCCGGGGCGACTACGACAGCGCGGCCAGCGCGGTCCGTCGGATTCAGGAGGCGCGGCGGGACAGCCCCAACTGGCGGACGATGACGAGCGCCACGCTGGCGACGCTCGCCACCACGAAGGGGCGCCTGACCCAGGCGGACGGGTTCCTCGAGACCGCGGTACGGAGCAGCGAGACCGAGGGTTTGCCCGAGCGGGCGCTGGTCTATGAGCTCGGCCGCGCGGGCATCGACTTGTGGTACCGCGGGCAGCCGGAGCGAGCGAGGCGGAAGGCGGACGCGGCGCTCCAGCGCTACCCGCTCGATCGGCTCGACCCGGCCGACCGGCCCTACCTCGAGCTCGCCGTCTTCTTTGCCGAGGCCGGTCGGCCGGACCGGGCCCGGACACTGGTCGCCGATTACGATCGTCTGGTGCCGGCCGGGCTCAGGCGCATCTCTGCCCAGAGGCGCCACGGCGCCCTGGGGTCGATCGCGCTCGCCGAGCGGCGGCCACAGGAAGCGCTCGCCGAGTTCCGGCTCCAGGACCAGGGTGAGGGTGAGTGCGAGGTGTGCGCGCTCGGCGATCTGGGCCGGGCCTACGACAACGCGGGACAGGCCGACTCGGCCATCGCCGTCTACGAGCGGTACACGGGGAAGCCCTACATCTACCGGATGTTTCCCGACGCGATCTGGCTGGGTCGCACCTACTACCGGCTGGGCGAGCTGTACGAGGAGCGGGGCGAGCGGGCCAAGGCGGCGGACACCTACGCCCGGCTGGTGCAGCTCTGGCAGGACGCCGACCCCGAGCTCCGCGCCAAGGTGCTGGACGCGAAGGCGCGGCTCAAGGCGCTGGCGGGAGAGCACGAGACGACCTAGATCTGACTCCGCCACGAGTCCTGGCCCCCCGCCCTCCGGGGGGATATCCTAGACTCGTTACCCGTCGCGAGCGGTGCGTGCGAGATCCGATGGTCCGGTTGGGCGAGGCCCTCTCCGGGCGGTACATGCTGGAGCAGGAGATCGGGAGCGGCGGGACGGCGGTGGTGCTGCTGGCCCGCGACCTCAAGCACGAGCGACCGGTAGCCATCAAGGTTCTGCGCCCCGAGCTGGCGGCTTCACTCGGCGCCGAGCGGTTCCTGCGCGAGATCAAGATCGCGGCCGGTCTCACCCACCCTCACATCCTGTCGGTCCACGACTCGGGCGAGGCCGACGGCCTCCTCTACTACGTCATGCCCTACGTCGAGGGGGAAAGCCTGCGCGCACGGCTGCAGCGCGGGGGCGCTCTTCCGGTCGACGAGGCCCTTCGGATCGCGCGCGAGGTGGCCGACGCTCTCTCCTACGCGCACTCCCGCGGCGTGGTCCACCGCGACATCAAGCCCGGCAACATCCTCCTGATCGGCGGCCACGCGGTCGTGGCGGACTTCGGCATCGCGACTGCCGCGGGACCGGACAGCGACCCCCTGACGGACCTCGGGCTGGTCGTCGGAACCCCGGCCTACATGAGCCCGGAGCAGGCGGCAGGACACGCCGCCGTGGACGGCCGCAGCGATCTCTACAGCCTCGGGTGCGTCGTCTACGAGATGCTCACGGGTCAGCCGCCGTTCACCGGAGCCTCAGCGCAGGCGGTGCTCAACCGCCACTCGCACGACCAGCCCGTTCCGGTCCGGTCGCACCGCCCGTCCGTGCCGGTCGAGATCGACGCCGTGGTCCAGCGCCTCCTGGCCAAGCTCCCGGCCGACCGGTACGCCACCGCATCGCTGTTCGCGGCAGCGCTTCCCCCCGATACGGGAGAACCGACCCCGGGCCAGCCAGTGAAGCGCCGCGTCGCGCTCCGCACGTGGGGCGGGGTGGTCGGCGCGGCTGGCCTGATGGCGGTGGTACTCCTAGCCCGGCCGCACTCGAGCGGGGCGCTCGACGAGTCGCTCTATCTGGTCCTGCCGTTTCAGCATCGCGGGCAGTCGCCCCCCGCGCTGCTGGACGGCGACCGCTGCGAGTCGCTGCTGCACGAGGCGCTCGGCCGCTGGCGCGGGGTGTCGATGGTGGACCCGCTCTGGGTTCGCGACGCCGGGTCACGCCCGGGCGCGATTGTGACGTCGCTCGACGCGGGACTGGCCATGGCGCGCCTGCGGGGTGCGGGGGCAATGGTCTCGGGCGAGGTGTGGCAGGCCGGAGACACCGTGTTCGTGCGGGGCGCGGTCTATGATGTGGCCCGGAAGGGTCGCGTCCTCCACGAGCGAACCGTGGCACTCCGCGCCGACCTGAGCGACGCCTGGAACCGATTCGAGGAACTGGCGGACGCGCTGGTGACGGACGGCACCAGAGGCGGCGCGGATGCGGGGCCCGGCACGCTGTCGCTGCCGGCCTGGCGCGCCTACGAGGCGGGGCGGGAGGCGTTGCTCGCTTGGGACCTGGCGACGGCCCGGCGCGAGCTCCAGACGGCCGTCGCCGAGGACCCGGCTTACGCCCGCGCCAACCTGGCGCTTGCGACGGTCATGAGCTGGAGCGGAGATCGTGGGTCGGACTAGCGCCGCCCCGCCGCCGCCGCGGTCGCGTCGGAAGCCCAGCTCGAGCCGGTGGATCGGAGTCGAGCGCGCGCCCTGCTCAACCTGGCCGACGACCGCTTCGTCGAAGCCTGCGAGCAGTACCACCAGCTGACGCAGCGGGATTCGCTCGATTTCGGCGCCTGGTTCGGCCTCGGGGAATGCCTCGCCCGGGATCCGGTCGTCGTCCGCGATGGGCAAAGCCCCTCCGGCTGGAGCTTCCGCACCGGATACCACTCTGCTGCGCTCGCCTATCGCCGCGCGCTCGAGACGTACCCATCGGTCCATCGGGCCTTCGACGGGTTCGCGTTAGACCGGATCGGCCACGTGCTCATCACTGAGACGAACCGGTACCGCCTGGGCTACCGGCTCGACCCGGACACGGTCTGGATGGGCGCGTTTGCTTCTCTCGATCGCGACACTTTGGCGACCATCCCCTGGCCGCTTCAGGAGCTGCTCGGCGGGCGGCGAGAGGCCAATCCGGCCACGACCCCAGCCGCGGTCGCTTACGCCCGGGAGATGCTTCGCCGCGTGACCGCCGCCTGGCTTCGAGCGTTCCCGAAGAGTCCGGATGCCCTCGAGCCCTACGCCAACGCCCTCGAGCTGGCGGGCGAGCTCGACGACTCCGGCGGAGTCGAGCACTCCGCGCTTCGCAGCGCGCTCGCGGCCCGCGCGGCAACAGCCGATCCGGCGCAAGCGCGGCGGCTGGCGCGCTTCGAAACACGGGTGCGGCTCAAGCTGGGCCAGTTCGCCGCCGCCCGGCATCTGGCCGACTCGCTGCTCGACGCCGTCCAGCAACCCACGGCGGATGATGCCCAATGGCTTGCCGGCCTCGCCGCGCTCACCGGCCGAACGAACCGCACCGCGCGCCTGCTCAGCCAGACCGCAGGGAGCTGGGATTCGGTCCCGGCGGGCGGCAGACTCACGCGGGTGCCCGCGCCGTTGGCCGAAGCCGCGCTGGCCTACCTGGCGTTCGCGGCCGTCGGGGCGCCGGCCGAAAGCCTGGCAGGAGCAGAGCGGCGCACCAACCGGTTGATCTCGAGCTACATCGACGTCAGCCGGGCCAACGACGTCCGGGCTGTGCTGGTCGAACCTGCGCTCGCCCTCTCCCTGGCCCGTCCTGGCGTGCGGGCGCCTGCCTACCCGGCGGACGGTCACCATCCGCTGCTGCCCCTGTTCGCCGCCGCCGGGCGCGGTGACACAGCCGCCGCTCGCCGCGGTCTGGATACCCTCCGGGCCTTCCGGCGAGGCAACCGACCCGGAGACTATTCCATCGAGGGCTCGTTCCTTGAGGCCTGGCTCCAGACAGACCTCGGGGATGCCGCGGGTGCCGCAGCGTTTCTCGATCTCTCCCTCAACGCGCTGCCGACCCTGCGAACCGAGCTGCTCGACCAGGTGCCGCAGGCAGCCGGGCTGGTGCGGGCGATGACCCTGCGTGCCGATCTCGCCCAACGTCTGGGCGACCAGGTCACCGCACGTCACTGGGCCGAAGCCGTCGTCGCCTTGTGGTCGTCGGCCGACCCCGTACTCCAATCCACCGTTTCGCGAATGCGCGCGCTTGCCGCAACCCGCGGCTAGCTGAAATTTCTTTCAGGCGAAAAGAGGGGGAGGCCTATGGCGAGTCGAGCGGGAGTCGCGCTGCGGCGGACAGGCGTGTGCGTCGCCGGCGCGCTGATCGGCACCTTGGTGGCGGCGTGCCAGGAGTACCACACGCCAGCCCCGCCGTTCCGGGATGCGGCGTCAGCCACGCCGGACGATCTTCGCAAGTACTGCAACGATCCGGCGCTCACCTTCGATGC
>JBGQIW010000037.1:0-24461 GCA_041498715.1 Gemmatimonadota bacterium
CGCTCGATCGCGGCCGGGTCGAGCGCGCCCAGATCATCGGCGGAGGAGGGCTCGAGGCTGCGACGGGCGTAGACCGCCTGGGTCCGGCGCTCCTCCAGGGGGGCGTCGTCCAGGAAGGCGTAGGGGCGCGCGTTCAGGATCTCGTGCGCGAGCGGCGAGGGCTCGGGCAAGTCCCGGGCGACGCATCGGATCTCGCCGGCGTCGATCCGGCGCAGCACCGCCAAGAGGCCGTCCAGGTCCATGACCTCGCGCAGGCAGTCGTCGATGGTTTGGCGGACGAGCGGGTGCTCGGGGATCTCACGATCGCCGGCGATGTTCTCCAGGCAGGCCGCCGCATCGGGAAACGCGGCCGCGAGGAGATCGTCCGCCTCCATCCGCTGGAGCGGAGGCGGCACCTTGCGGCCGCCGCGGTTGCGGGGGATGGCGAGGGCGATGGTCGCGTTCCAGCGCCAGCGGGTGCCGAACATGGGCGCGTCCAGGAGCGCCTGGATGAGGATGTCCCGCACCCTCTGGGGGTGAAGGAACCTGAAGACAGTCTCGAGCGGGAAGGAATGCTGCGGCCCCAGCGAGAGCAGGAGCGCGTCCTCGGTGGCGGCGGCCTGGAGCTCGAAGTTGAACTCGCGGCAGAAGCGCTTGCGGAGCGCGAGGCCCCACGCCCGGTTCACCCGGCTGCCGAAGGGCGAGTGGATCACGAGCTGCATGCCGCCCGACTCGTCGAAAAACCGCTCGGCCACCAGCGTTTCCTGCGTCGGGAGCGTGCCGAGGAGCCGGCGTGCCTCGGCGAGGTAGTCCACCAACTGGCTCGCGGCCACGGACGCGGCAGCGGATTCACCGAGGAGACCCGCGACCCAGCGAACGGCGCCGCTCCGGTCGGTGAGCCGGGTGTCGAGCTCCGCGCGCAGGTCCGAGACGGCCCCCGAGAGCTCGGCGCTCCGCGCGGGAGCCTCACCCAGCCAGAAGGGAAGCCCGGGCGGTTGACCGCGGGCGTCTTCCACGCGCACCACGCCCTGTTGGACCCGGAGGATGCGCCACGAAAGGTTGCCGAGCTGGAAGATGTCGCCGGCGGTGCTCTCCACCGCGAAGTCCTCGTTCACGGTGCCGAGGAAGGTGCCGTCGGGCTCGAGGACGACCCGATAGTCGGCCGTGTCGGGTATGGCACCGCCCGACGTGATGGCCAGGAGCCGCGCGCCCCGGCGCCCACGCAGCCTTCCGTTCACCGCGTCATGATGGATCAGCGCGGCCCGGCGCCCGCGCCGCGTGGCAAAGCCCGAGGCGAGCATCTGCACCACGCCGTCGAATTCCGCACGGCCGAGATGGCGGTAGGGGTACGCACGCCGAACCAGCTCGAACAGGCCCTCCACCGGCCAATCCTCACACGCGGTCTCGGCGACGATCTGCTGCGCCACGACGTCCAGGGGCTGCTCTCGCACGATCAGCCGGTCCAGCGTTCCTTGCTCTACCGCACGGAGCAGGGCGGTGGACTCGACCAGCTCATCCCGGGAGAGCGGGAAGAGACGTCCTTTGGGCGTGCCTGCGACCGTGTGCCCCGCTCGCCCGACCCGCTGCAGGAAGGTCGAGATTCTCCGGGGCGAGCCGAGCTGGCAGACCAGATCCACGTGGCCGATGTCGATCCCCAGTTCCAGCGAGGCGGTCGCGACGAGGGCCCGGAGCTTCCCGCCCTTGAGTCGCTCCTCCGCATCGAGCCGGGTCTCCTTGGCCAGGCTGCCGTGATGCGCGGTCACCACGTCTTCCCCCACCCGCTCCGCCAGATGCCGGGCCACACGCTCGGCCAGCCGGCGGGTGTTCACGAACACCAGCGTGGTCCGGTGGGCCCGGATCAGCTCCGCCAGCCGATCGTAGATCTCGGTCCAGACCTCGCCCGCCATGACTGCCTCCAGCGGAGACTTCGGCAGCTCGAGCGCGAGGTCGAGGTGTCTTCGGTGTCCTTCGTCGATGATGGCGGGAGGTGAACGGTGGGCCGTCCCCACCAGCCAGCTCGCGGCCTGCTCGATCGGCTCCACAGTCGCCGACAGGCCGATGCGCTGGACCGGCTGCCGCGCTACATGGGCCAACCGTTCGAGGCTGAGCGCGAGATGGGCGCCGCGCCGGCTTTCGATCACGGCGTGGATCTCGTCCACGATCACCGTACGCACGCTGCGCAGCATCTCCCGGCTGCGCTCGGCCGTGAGCAGCAGATAGAGCGACTCGGGCGTGGTGACGAGGATGTGGGGCGGGGACTTGAGCATGGCCGCGCGCTCGGCGGCGGGAGTGTCGCCAGAGCGGACGGCGGCGGTGAGTCGGGGAGCCCCGAACCCCATCTCCTCGGCGAGGCGGCGGATCTCGCGCCGCGGCTCGGCTAGGTTCCGGTGCACGTCGGTGCTCAGCGCCTTAAGCGGGGAGACGTAGACGACCCGCGTCTCCTCGGACAGCGTGCCGGCCAGGCTCTCGCCCAGCAGGTCGTCCAGGGCAATAAGAAACGCTGCGAGCGTCTTGCCCGAGCCGGTGGGAGCGGCGATCAGCGTGTCGCGGCCCGCGCGGATCGCCTCCCAGCCGCGCTGCTGGGCCGGGGTCGGCCGGCCCAGCCGCTCGGCGAACCAGCGCTCGATGACCGGATGAAAACCACGGAGTGACATGGCTCGAAATATACCCTCCCAGCGAGAGGGCCTCCGCGCATGATCCCGAGCCGGTCCACTTGCCGTGCCCGCGGTCACCGATGCCTGCCGCGTCGCGCGGCAGGTTTTGAGGGAGACCCGACACCGAGGAGGCCACGTGACGGTCAAACGGCGATCCGCCAAAGCTGCAAAGAAGCCCAAGTACGGGCCGGCCGCGACGCGCCTCGTCAAGGAGGAACTCGCCCGGCAGAAGCGGGGTACTCTCAGGAGTGGAAAGAAGGGGCGGGGCGGGAAGGTGAAGAGCCGCAAACAGGCAATCGCGATCGCGCTGTCGGAGGCTCGCAAGGCGGGGGCCAAGGTGCCACGGAGGAAGGGGGCGTAGCCCCAACCTATGCCCGGCGCCTGGGGCTGTTTTCCGGCACCATGGCCGTCATCGGGGGGATCATTGGCGGCGGGATCTTCCGGACTCCCGCAACGGTCGCAGAGCGGGTAGGCACCCCGGCGCTCACCCTTGCCGCCTGGGGGGTGGGCGGGGTGATAGCGCTGATCGGCGCGCTCTGTTTCGCCGAGCTGGGGCAGCGGCGTCCGCGGGCGGGCGGCGGGTACGTCTACCTGCGGGAGACCTGGGGGCCGCTCACGGCCTTTCTGTACGGCTGGGCCCTGCTCCTCGTGATCGCCACCGGGGCGATGGCCGCGGTGGCCGTGACGTTCGCCGGCTACGCGCTCGCGCTGGCCGGGCTTCCCGGGCGGCTCACCGTGCCGCTCGCGATCGCCGCCATCGTCGCCCTGAGCGGCATCAACTGGCTCGGCGTGCGGCCGGGGGCGCTCACCCAGAACGTCCTCACGCTACTCAAGCTCGGCGCGCTGGCGGCCCTGATCGTGGTCGGGCTCGCGGCGGCCGTGCCGGCTGGCGTGGCCCCACCGGTGCCACCTCCGGCCGCCGCGGGTGCGTGGGGCGTCGGGAGCTTCGGCGCCGCGCTGGTCCCGGTCGTCTTCACCTACGGCGGCTGGCAGCAGACGAACTTCCTGGCCGAGGAGATCATCGAGCCGGAGAAGAACCTTCCGCGGGCGCTGGTCTTCGGGGTCGCGGTGGTGGTGGCGGTCTACTTGCTGGTGAATCTGGCCTACCTGCGGGTGCTGGGTGCCGGAGGGCTTGCCGCCAGCACGGCGCCGGCCGCCGACACGATGGAGAGGCTCGTCGGCCCCGCGGGCCGCACGCTCATTGCCGGCGGGATCGCGCTCTCGGCGCTTGGATTCCTGAATCTGGTGATCCTGGTGACCCCGCGGGTGCTGCAGGCGATGGCGGCCGACGGCCTCTTCTTTCCCCGCCTGGCCAGGTTGCACCCGGTGCATCGCACGCCCACCGCTGCGATCGCGTTCCTGGCCGCATGGGCCGTCGCTCTCACGCTCTCGGGGACGTTCGGGCAGCTCGTGGACTACGTCACGTTCGCGGATTGGATCTTCTTCGGGCTCACCGCGGCAGGCCTTTTCATCTATCGCTCCCGTGACCCCGCAGGCGGCCCGGGGGGCGCCGGGTTCCGGGTTCCGGGGTATCCCTGGACGCCGGCGCTGTTCGTCGCGGCCGCGTTCTATGTGGTCCTGAGCTCGGTGCTGGCCAACCTGAGGAATGCAGCGGTGGGTGGGTTGCTCCTGGGACTTGGGGTACCGGTCTACCGGTACTGGAACGGACGCTCCCGGCGCCGTCCGGCTTAGGCCGGGAGAGGGCGCACTACCCCGGCCATCCGCGGGGGCGGGCCTCGGCCAACAGGATCAGGGTGCGGGTAGCGGTCGCCGCGTCCAGCGTTGCCGGGAGCTCGAGCCGGGGCGGCTCGTCCGGTGGAGCGCCGTTCTCCCGGGTAGCGGCCTCGGACGCCGCGAGCGCCTGTGCCAGACCGGGCGGAATCGCCACGCCGTCCTCAGCCGCCCTGAGTACCAGCTGCTCCACGGGAGACTCGTCCCCCTCGTCCGTCGAGTCCGTCGTCGTGGCCGCCTCCACCAGCACAAAGCCGACTGCCGGTACCCAGATCGGGCCTGCCGACAACCCCGACAGCAGCGCGGGCGTGAGCGGAAGGCTTTCCCCCCGCAGGGTGATCACGCCGAACCCCCGCTCGCCGAGCCGCCGGCGAGCGTGGAGGAGGGCCGCATAGTTCCAGGGCAGGGTAGCGGCGCGGGCCTGGGCCACGGCGGCCTCCAACATGCCGCGGACGGCGTGGACGAGACCGTCGGTCCCGACGGAGCGGCGATTGCGCATGCTCCCCTCCCGGGTATGGTGATTCGGAAGGTGAACGTCACGCCCGTTCCCCGACTTGTCAACCAATGAGTGACGCAGCCTAGGGCTTCGGGGGTGTTTGGCCGGGCGCCGGTACGGTCGAGTCCGGTTTGAGCGGTGGCTTGTTCACCGGGGTGGTCGGATCGGCCCGCGGCGCCCGGTCGATCTCGTTCGGCTTGCGAGCCCGACAGGCGCCCAGCGCCGCCAGGCAGGCGACCGTTGCTGCACTCAGCGCGCGGCGTCTACTGTTCATCCGCGAGCTGGCGATTCTGGGCATAGCACTGGCCTCCGAGTCTTGCGCGAGAAGGGCGGGAACGGGCGGGCTCTGTGAGCCGGCTCACTCCCGGTCCCGCGACCTGCCTGTAACTTCGCACGGCGCGGCTCGCGCCGCCGGGGTAGCGAGCGACTCCGGCCGGACTATCCTTCGTACGCGTCCGCCATGTTCCGCGCCCCCAGGGCTTTGGAGCAGGCCAGCAGGGCCGCTTGACCGGCCCCGGCCCGGCATACGCGTTGCAGGCAGAGCGCCAGTCCATCCTGGTCCACCATCGTCACCCCGCGCGTGATCTAAGGCGTCGTCGAGGCACCATCAGGTCCCAGGGGCCTGGCTCGCATCTCCCCGAGCCGGCCGCGCGCGCTTCCCGTCGGAGTCACAACCATGGTCACTTTTCTCAAGAGTCTCCGCCGCCCCGAGGCCGAATCGGCGACCGCTGCGGGCCAGCGCGAGCGCTCGGTCGCTCGCGAGTACGCCGCCCTCGAAGCGCTCGTCGTTCGCGCCGAGAAGGCCGCCGAGCAGCTCCGCGCGGTGGAAGCGATCTCCGAGACCGCCGCGGCGCTCGAGGCAATGCAGGAGCGGTTCGCCGCGGTCGAGAGCCGCCTCTCCGGGCTGGAGCAAGTGGGTGACCGGTTCGCAGGCGTGGAGGAGCAGGCCGACCGCGCCACCAAGGTGCAGGCCCGGACCGACGTGCAGCTGGCCCATGCCGCCGAGGGGGTCGAGCGGCTCCAGAGCCAGCTCGGCGCCGTGGGGGACAAAGTGGATACCGCGCTGCTCCTCCGGAGCGAGCTGGAACAGTTCCTGAGCCTCGAAGGGCCGATGGCCGCGCTCCGGATCGAGGCCGACACCCTCCGGACCCAGCTCGTGGACCTGGCCGACAACGTCGCCCGCATGCGGGGCCAGCACGACGACGCGCTCCGCGCTCACCGCCATACGCTCACCCGGCTGGAAGGCTTCGAGGAGGAGCACCAGGCGGCGTCCGGCAAGCTGGAGGAGCTCGAGCGCCGAGTGCAGGGCGCCGAGCGCTCGCTCGAGCCGGTGGGTCAGGCGGCGGAATCGATCCCGGGACTGCAGCATCAGCTCGCCGTGCTCAAGACGCTCGCCGAACAGGTCGCCCACAAGACCTCGGCGCTGGAGCAGCAGCGGGAGGCCGTGGACCGGGCCGCCACTCAGATCTCCCAGCTCACGCGGCTCGACCGCGAGCTCGACGTGTGGGTCCGGCGCCAGGAGGAGCAGATCCGCCGCTTCGCGGCCGTGGAAGCCAAGGTGGCGGATGTGCAGGCGCTCCAGACCAAAGTGCTCGCGCGGACGGAAGAGCTGCAGGCGTCGCAGAAGACGGTGGACGAGGGCCAGCAGGCGGCCCGGCAGGCGCTGGTCGATCTCCGGGAGCAGATGCGGAACAGCAGCGAGAGCTTCGAGCTGGAGAACCGGGGCCTGCACGCGGTGAGCGAGCGGGTGGCGGATCTCCGCACCGCCGTCAAGGACTGTGAGGCGAGGTTCGCGGTGCTGGACGGGGCCAGCCAGGGCGCCTCCGCGGTCCAGGCCCAGGTGCGGGCCCTTTCGGAGCAGGCCACCGACCTCTCCGGCGAGCTGACCCGGCTTTCGGAGGAGGCCCGGCGGATCGGGTCGATCCGGGAGGAGGCGGACCGCCTCGACGCGACCGCCCAGAGCGTGGCGACCGGGATGCTGCGGATCCGCGAGCTGGAGCCCGAGGTGGGCGAGGTGACGCGGCAGCTGACCGCATTGCGAGGCACCCGTGAGCTGCTGGCGGACGGGCTGGAACAGATGCAGCTCGCGTCGGGCGAGATGTCCCGGTTGCGCGAGAGTCACGGAGAAGTCCAGGCCTGGCTCGCGAACGCAGACGTGTGGACCCGAAAGGTGCAGGGGCAAGTGAAGGATCTGAGCGCTTTGGAGCCGGTGGTGGAGCGCATCCGCGGAGATCTGGAGCAAGTGAAGGGCGCCATGGTCGGGATCGAGGCCCGGCGGGCGCTGGTCGACGAAGTCCATCAGCGGCTGGACGGGCTCGGCAACGCGGGCGAAGTGCTGATGGAGCGCACCGAAGTCCTTCAGGCCCGCATGGACAACGCGGAAAACCGCTTCGCCAAGCTCGCGCGGCAGGCGGACGATGCACAGAAGGTCGCCGAGACCATGGCCGGCGTCGTGAGCGCGGTGAGCGATGCGGAGTCGCGGATCGGGCTGGTGGGCGATTCGGCGCAGGCGCTCGAGGCCCGCACCGGCCAGCTGGACGAGATGGAAGAGCGGATCCGCCTGCTGGGCCAGGAGCTGGAGCAGCGGCAGGGCGCCCTCGACCGGGCAACGGAGCACCTGGCCCGCGCGTCCGCCCTGCGCCAGGAGGCGGCCGAAGCCGCCCACCGGCTGGAGGAGGTGTCGCGGAGCATCTCGGCCGGGCTCGACACGGCCGAGCAGCGGAGCGGTGGTCTCGATCGGTTGGCGGGGGAGCTGGAGTCCCGCGCCACCGCGCTCAAGCCGATCGACCGCCAGCTCACCCGGTTCGAGGAGCTGCTCGGCAGCTGGGAGGCCGCGCAGGCGGAGGCGGCTCGCGCACTGGAGCAGACACTGACCCGCCAGGGCGCCGTTGAGGCGCTCGAGGCCCAGGTCAAGCACATCTTCTCCCTGGTCGAGCGCGCCGTGCAGGACATGCAGGCCATCGGCGCCGCGCGCCGGGAGGTCGAAGACACCCGGGCGCTGCTGGAGGAGACCCAGACCCAGTTCCGCGCGGCCGAGGGCGCGCTCGAGGGCTTCGAGGCGCGGCGACGGCAGCTGGAGCGGACCGAGCAGCGGCTGGCCCGGGCGGAGGCGCTTGCCATCGACGTCCGCGCGACGGTCGAGACGCTCCAAGCCCAGCGCGCGGTGGTGGACCACGTGATCGAACGGGCCGGCGCCCTCGGGTTCCAGATGAAGCAGGCTGAGGCGCTCATCGACGCGCTGCGCCGGGAGCGCACGCTCGCAGCGGACGTCAAAGCGGCGGTGGCGTCGGTGCAGGAGGAAGACGACGAGATCGAGGGCGACGCGACGGCCTGACGGCCTAGGGGACGCCCTCCAGCAGCCAGAGGTCGCCGCCCTTCGGGGCGGCGCGGTCGAACAGGACCCATTTCCCGTCCGGCGACCAGACCGGATAGTCGATGCGGATGTCGGGGTCGGGAAACGCGAAGACCTGGTACGATGGCTGTCCGTTCATCGGGTACACCCACAGCGTCTTGTGGCCCCGTACGTCCAGAATGAGCGATTGGTCGGGCGAGAACGACATGTGCGCCCCGCTGGCCACGTCCGGCTGGCGGCTGGCGCGGCCGTCGTCGACGGCAACGCGAAAGATCTGGAGCTGCCCGCCCACATCGGTGCGGAAGACTACCTCGCGGCCGTCGCCGGTCCAGCGCAGAAAGTGACCACTCGCGCCTGAACTCGTGAGCTGGCGCTGGCCCGATCCATCCCGGTTCATCACCCACACCTCTCCCCGCCCGCTCCGATCCGAGATGAAAGCGATGCGCCGCCCGTCCGGCGAGTAGAACGGATTGATGTCCGTTCCCGGGTCGCTGGTGAGACGGGTGAGCTGACCATCCGCCAGCCGCACGGTCCAGATGTCGGCGTTGCCGGCTCGGGCGGAGAAGAAGGCGAGGGTTTGGCCGTCCGGCGCCCAGTTGGGCTGGTAGTCGCCGCCGGGACCGGTGGTGAGCTGGTGCTCGGTGCCGTCCCCGAGCTCCCGGACCCAGAGGTTCATCTCGCCCAGCCGGTCCGAGTTGAAGGCGATCCGCCGCCCGTCGGGAGACCAGGCACCCCGGCTTTCCTCGCGCGTCGTGGCGACGACCGGCTCAGGCTCTCCGGTCGGCTTGCCCGTCTCCGGCGAGAGGGGCAGGCGCCAGATGTCGGAGTTGATCCCCCGCACCGTGAACGCGATTCCCCCGCCCGCCGGCGCCAGCGCCGGCTCGACGTCGTCTCCCGCGCCGGTCGTGAGCTGCTCTGGCGGCCCCGACGCCCGTCCTCCGCTCACCGGCACGCGCCAGAGATTCAGGCCGCCCCCGCGGTCGGACGCGAAGTAGAGGTAGCGGCCGTCGGCTGACCAGACCGGATCCAGGTCGGCGCTGTTGCCGTTGGTCACGCGAGTCATGGCCTGCGACGCGAGATCCACGACCACGATCTGCGACCGGGTCTTCTCGATCCGGCGGAACGCCAGCCGCGATCCGTCCGGGGACCAGCGCGGCTCGGTATGGGCGACCGCTTCGCTCGAATCCGACGTCACCTGGCGCGGATTGTGTCCGGTCGCGTCCGTGAGCCAGATCCGGCGTGGCCCGGCGCGCTCGGCGTCGAACACCAGCCGGGTCCCGTCCGGCGAATACGCCGGGTCGAACGCGTCGTCCACCAGCTTGGCTTCGGCGCCCGACGCAACCTCTCGCGACCAAACGTCCCCGCCCTCGAAATACCAGCCTCGGAGATCACTGGGCTCGAGCTTGCCGCGCTCGGCCTTGGCCCGCACGAACACGAGGCGCGTCCCGTCCGGGGACCAGGCGGGCTGAATGTGATCTCTCGGGTCCAGGGTGAGACGACGCTCCTGCCCACCCGGCATCTCGCGGAGGACGAGCTGACGATAGCCGTCCATCTCGCCGGTGTAGGCGAGGCGCTTGCCATCGCGGGCCCACGCGGGCCACTCCTCGAGCCCCGGCCCGAAGGAGATCTGCGTGAGCTTGCGGTTGAAGCCCGACGCGAGCGTGCTTCCGCGGGCCCCGCCCGACGACGGGACCGACGACCGGCGGCCCGAGTAGTAGGTGAGGGCGAGCAGCCCGAGCAGGGCGACGCCGACCGCGCCGATCGTCCGCCATCCGCCCCGCGCTCTCGCCGGCGTCCCGGCGGGCTCAAGCGCCTCGGCGAAGCTCACGGCGCTCGCGAACCGGTCGCCCGGCGCCTTGGCCAGCGCCCGGGTGATGGCCCGGGCCACGGCCGGAGGCACGGTGCCGTCGGCGCGGGTGACTGTCGGCGGCGGGGTGGTGAGATGCTGCGCCACGATCGCGCCGCCCGTCGGGCCGGTGAACGGCGGCTTGCCGGTGAGCATCTCGAAGAGGACGCAGCCGAGGGAGTAGACGTCGCTTCGTCCGTCGAGCGCGCGGTCGCCGGTGGCCTGCTCCGGGCTCATGTAGCCCGGTGTGCCGACGACGAAGCCGGCCGAGGTGAGCTGAGTGGCGGCGTTGTCGCCAAACGGCCGGGCGATGCCGAAGTCGGCGACGAGTGTGTTCCCGTCTTCGGTGAGGAGGATGTTCTCCGGCTTGACGTCGCGGTGGACCACGCCGTGGGCGTGGGCATACTCCAGCGCCTCGGCGGCCTCCCGTGCGATCCGGAGGGCCTGGTCCATCGGGAGCGGCCCGCGACGCAGCCGGTCACGGAGGGACTCCCCCTCGACGTAGGGCATGGTGAACCAGAGCTGCCCGGCGTTCGCGCCCGAGTCGTACACTGAAAGGATGTGAGGGTGCTGCAGGCGGGCGGCGAGCTTGATCTCGCGCTGGAAGCGCTCGGGGCCGAGCGAGCTGGCGAGGTCGGGGTGGAGGACCTTGAGCGCTACCGGCCGCTCGTGCTTGAGGTCCCGCGCGAGCCAGACCGTGGCCATGCCGCCCCGCCCGAGCTCGCGCTCCAGCAGGTAGCGGTCCCGGAGAGCATCGGCCAGGGTTGCGGCCGGGTCGGCCATCGGCGGTCCAGAGGTGGGAACGACCTACAATCTGCTCCCCCGGCCCCCCGCTGTCAGGTAGCCGCGGCGGCCCCGACGCTGAGCTGCGTGAGCGGCATCTCCTCCTCGACGGTCCGCAGGTAGGCGAGGGGGTCGTGCGCGTCGCCGCCCGGGGGCAGGAATTGGTACATGTCGCCGAGGTCGTTGCGCAGCCGGTCGGCGTAAAAGGCCGGCAGCCGATCGGTCTCTCCGTGCAGGTACGCCACCACGTCGCGATCGCTGTCGAGCAGCCGGCGGATGGTCGTGTGGTACTCGATCCGTCCCCAGCCCTCCGACGAGATGGCGCGGACCACGTTCATCCACTTCGGGATTGCCCCGCTGGTGGCCATGAACCGGCGCCCGATGGCCCGGCCCGAAAACGAGTAGCGGCTCAGGTCCACCAGGCGATCGTAGAACTCGACCCAGCCGTAGTTGGCCGGGCGGACGTTCATCGCGTGGTTGTTGTTCAGGAAGTTGAACGGGAACGGCAGGATGCGTCCGGCGCGCTGGTACTCGAGGTTGAGCGGCGCCGCCCGGCCGAACGCCGAGAGCAGGGAGTACGCCGGGAACGCGCCCGGAGTGAGATCGAGGAAGCGCTTGGTGAGCTCGAACGGCTCGGGGCCTTCGTCGCAATCGAGGCCAACCACGAAATTGGTCTGGACGTAGGGGACGTAGCGCAGAATCATGTTCACGTGCTCCGACACCTGCTGCACCTTGTCCATCCCCGTGCGCCGGGTCTTCGACTTGTTCCCCAGGCTGTACCAGGACTCGATGCCCGGCAGGAGCGCCTGGAACCCGTTCCGCTGAAGCCGCTGCAGGTGGGCCTCGGAGAGGAGCGACAGACTGCTCTCCGCGATGTGGCGCATGCGGCCGGGCGGCACGGCGCCTTCGATGGCGTTCATGTAATCGTCGAACCGGACTCCGAAGTTCGGGTCGTGCCAGGCGACGATCGGGTTCTTGATCTTGGTGAGCAGGAACGTCAGGTCGTGCCCCAGGGCCTCGAAGCCGAGCGGCTGATAATCGACGGTCGAGTCGATGCAGAAGCTGCAGGTGTAGGGGCACCCCAGGCTTCCGATCAGCGGCACGATCTTGATGGTGGGCGCCTTGGCCAGCGTGGCGGCGATGAACTTCCAGCGCGCCTCGACGGTCGGCAGATCGGCGGGTTGCTGCTTGGCCGCGATCGCGCGGCCGAGCGGCCGGTGCTGCGCGTGCTCCCGGAGTACCTCATCCACGACCTTGCGGTCGGTAAAGCCGAGGACGTAGTCGAAGAACCGCTGCGAGTCCTCGGGATAGCACCGGGCGTGGGGTCCGCCGAGGACGGTGATGGCGCCGCGCTGGCGGAAGCGGTGGCTGATCGCGTAGGCGAGGTGGGCGGCTTCGGTGAATGCGCCGATGAAGAGGATATCGAGATCGGCGGGAAGCTCGTCGAGCAGGTTCTCCCGGCCGGTGTAGCAGACGTAGTGGACACGATGACCGGCCTCCTCGCACCAGACGCTGATGACCTGCGGCATGATGCTGGCCAGGTTGGCGTTCATCACCCGGCCGTAGAGGCTGTTCTTGGGGGATTTCGCGACCAGATCGAGCACGCCGACATTCAGGCGGCGCTTCGTGGTCGTGACGTGCTGGCTAGACGACAAGACCACGAGGCACCTTCCCGAAGAGGTGCGCACTCGAATCGCTGGGTCCCCGGAAGTGGGGCGGAGTAATTGGAGTGGGGGCGCCGGCTATGGCTGGCCGCGCCTACAAACGCTATACTGCAGTGCTGCATACCGCAAGGCTATATCGCATGGCCCATGCGGTTCCAACCCGACCCGAAAGGCCTCATGGTCCAACTCATGGTGCACCAGCTCATGGCGCGGCGCGGCATCTCGGCCTACGCGCTCAGCCGGGGCGCGAAATTGAGTTACCCGAGCGCCTACCGGCTCTCGCGTCCGGGCGGGCGGTTCGGCCGGCTCCATGCCGACACGCTCGAACGCCTCTGCGCCTTCTTTAAAGTGCAGCCGGGGCAACTGCTGAAGTGGGTGCCGCCCCGGCGCCAACGCTGAGACCGGCCATCCCGGGCAGTCGAGAGGGGCCGGCGGCAGGTCGGCCCCTCGGCGGCGAAGTCTATCCAGTGTCCCTTCCAATAGCGAATCCAGCGACTAGCTCCCTGCGATCAGGCTGTCGAACTTCGGGTTGCCCTTGAGCCGCGCCCAGAGGGGGCTCACCCGCAGTGCGGCCCGGGTGGTGAACGGATAGGTGGTGTCGGCCAGCGCCACCGCGAGCGAGTCGAGCGCCGCGTCGGATCGGCCCAGCAGCAGCCACATCCCCGCCCAGTCGTTGGCGCCGTCGGACCGGAGCCACAGCGTGTCGGCGTGGGCGCGACGCAGCTCCGCATATCGTGCGTGCTCCCGCGTCGCATCCTGCAACCGTCCCAGCCCGGCGTCGATGAACCCCAGGTCGTAGTGGAAGTCCGCCTCGTCCGGCCGGGCGCGTACCAGCCGCTCGATCACGACCCGCGCCGAGTCCGAGTACACCCGGTTGCGGGCCGCGTCGCCGTGCATGAACGCGCGCGCGGCCCGCGCCGAGTAGTAATTGACGGAGTCGCCGGTGGAGAAACCGTCGAGCGCGAGCTGGTCGAGGACGTGCTCGTAGTCGGCGGCCAACGGACCGGTCCAGTCGAAGCA
This sequence comes from Gemmatimonadota bacterium, assembly GCA_041498715.1. Lineage (GTDB taxonomy): Bacteria > Gemmatimonadota > Gemmatimonadetes > Gemmatimonadales > GWC2-71-9 > DASQPE01. The sequence goes on from JBGQIW010000037.1 coordinate 13,526, forward strand.
GGCGACGCACATCTTCTTCACGAATTCCAGCCGGCCGATCCGCGCCTCGGCCTGCTGCATCGCCGCCCGCGCCCCCGCCACATCCCCCTGCCACGAGATCAGCGTCCGCGCCTTGTCGTAGTAGGCGTGATACTGGTCCGGCGCCAGGGCGATCGCCCGGTCGTAGGCCGCCACGGCGGCCGGATACCGCTTGGCGAACTCGTAGGCCCGGCCCAGACCGAGCGCCCGCTGCGGCGAGCGCGGGTCGAGCGCGTTTGCCCGCTCCATGCTGGCCAGGGCCGAGTCCGTGCGGCCGCGCCAGAACTGGTTGGTGGCGATGGACGCGAGCAGCTCGGCGTTGTTCGGCTCGGTCTTGAGCGCCGCCGCGTACTGCGCCATCGCGCCCGTCTGATCGTCGTCCACCTGCCCGACGTAGTCGCCCATGGCGACGTGGGCCTCGGCCGCGCCCGGCGCCAGAACCAGCGCCCGCTCGGCTGCCGCCTTGGCGTCGGTGAGGTGCGACGGGTTGGTCGGCTCGCGGCGGCTCAGGTACAGGTGCACTTCCGCGAGTCCGGCCCAGGCGAGGCCGAAGCCGGAGTCGTGCGCGATCGCCTGCTCGTACATCTGGCGGGCGATGACCATGGACTGCGGCTCGACGTTGAGCCGGGCCCGCTGCTCGTAGCTCCGGCCCCGGAGATACGCGTCGTAGGCAGGGACGCTCGCGGTCGGGCGCTCGGCCAGCTGCTGGCGGGTGCTGTCGCCCATGGCGACGTCGAGCGCACCCGCCACCCGCGTCGCGATGTCGGCCTGGACCTGGAAGACGTCCGTGATCGACGCCACGAACGGCTGCTGCCAACGGGTGCGGGGGGTATGTCCCGGGACGACCTCGACCAGCTCCGGGCTCACCTCGACCCGGCTGGTGCCGTCCTTGGCCTTGGCCCAGCGTACCGTGCCGGTCAGCACGTAGTCCACGCCCAGCTCCCGGCCGACGATCTGCACCGGCTTGCCGCTCTTCTTGTACTGGACGGCGCTGCTCCGGGCCGTGACCTCGAGCCCGCTGAGCGCGGCCAGCTTGCCGCGCACGGCGTCGCTCACGCCGTCCGCGAAGTATTCGTCGTCGGCGGCGCCGACGTTCTCGAACGGGAGCACCGCGACCCGCTTCGGGCCCGTGCTGCCGGTGTCGGCGTCCTGGCGCGAGTGCCGCCAGGCGAAGAGCACTCCCAGCCCGATCAGAAAACCCAGGCCGAGCGATACCGCGGCGACGGGAATGGAGCGGCGCGGGGCGAGGGGCCGGGTGGCGGCGCCCGTCGCCGTGGGTGTGGACGTCGGCGTGGGGACGGTGGACGCGCCCGACAGGGTCACGGCTCCGGTCACCGCGGCCTGCAAGGCCTGACCGAATTGGCCCGCGGTGGCGAAGCGGTCCGCCGGCGCGCGGGCCAGCGCCCGGGACACGGCCAGCTCCACGGCGGGGGGGACCGTCTCCCGCACGGAGTGGAGCGGACGGGGCGTCTCGGTGAACCGCCGGGTGAGGATCGCCTGCGGCGTCGGGCCGGTGAACGGGGGCTCGGCCGCGAGCATCTCGTACAGCACGCAACCGAGGCTGTAGACGTCCGATCTTGCATCGACCTGCCGGTCGCCGGCGGCCTGCTCCGGGCTCATGTAGGCGGGGGTACCGACCGCCATGCCGGTTTCGGTGAGCTGCGGACCGTCACCCGAGCCCAGCGCCCGCGCGATGCCGAAGTCGGCCACGAGGGTGCTGCCGTCGCGGGTGAGCAGGATGTTCTCGGGTTTGATGTCCCGGTGCACGACCCCGTGCGTGTGGGCGTAGTCCAGCGCCCGGGCAGCCTCGACCGCGATCCGGAGCGCGTCGTCCAGCGGGAGCTGCCGCTCGCGCCGCAGCCGATCGCGGAGCGACTCGCCCTCCACGTACGGCATGGTGAACCAGAGCTGCCCGGCGGCCTCGCCCGAGTCCAGCACGGTGAGGATGTGGGGGTGCTGGAGCCGCGCGGCGAGGCGGATTTCGCGCTGGAACCGCTCCGGCCCGAGCGTGGCGGCGAGCTCGGGATGGAGCACCTTGAGGGCGACGGGGCGGTCGTGCTTCAGGTCCTGCGCCAGGAAGACGGTCGCCATCCCGCCACGGCCCAGCTCACGCTCGAGCGCGTACCGCCCGGCCAGCCCGTCCTGAAGCCGCTCACGCAGGTTGGTCACGGGAAACCGCGGGGTAGAGGGGGGAGCCACATCCGGCCAGTAGGATACCTCCGGGTCGCCCGGGTAGGTAGGGCGGCGGCCTTGCCACCCGGGGGTCCGCTGGGTATCTTGTGGCCCGTGCTTCGGGGCGCAACCGCGCTTCGACATCCGACGTTATGAGAGGGGGCTGGCGTTGGTGCCGGCCCCTTTTTGATTTTCTGGCTGCCGTTTCCTGAGGCGCGCTTTCGCGCCCCGGCGCCAGGCCCCGCGTGAGGGCTGGATTCACGCATAGCGTAGTCGGTCGGTACGGCGCATGTCCGGACTCCGATTACCACACTCGTAAGGAGCAGGACAATGCGTACTACCGGCACGGTCAAGTGGTTCAACGACGCCAAGGGCTTCGGCTTCATCACGCCCGAGGATGGTCAGAAGGACTGCTTCGTCCATCATTCCGCGATTCAGGCCCAGGGCTTCAAGAGCCTCGCCGAGGGCGAGCGCGTGGAGTTCGACGTCGTGCAGGGGGCCAAGGGCCCGGCGGCGCAGAACGTCGTGAAGCTCGGTCGGTAAGCCGGAACCCCGGTACTGGCCGCACGTAGGAACCCGGCGGCCGGCTCGCCCCCCCCGCGCCGGCCGCCGCTGGCTTTCGCAGGGGCTAATATCACCACATCCGGAGCGCATGACCCGTCGCCTCTGACCAACAGGGTCACCGGACGGGACGTAGTACTTTCGGGCTTCCTCGCCCAGTGCGACCCTCTCGGAGCAGGCAGCGGCCATGACCGACGAGATGAAGACGTGGGCCGGCAAGGCGCTTCCGCGACGGGACGGGTTCTACCACGCATGGTAGGCTGCCGTTGAGTCCTGGCCGTGCCCGGGTATCCTTCGTGCCATGAACGAACGCTGGCGGAGCCGTGCCTCGGCTGCGGTACTGGCCGCAGTGTTCGTGATCGGGACTCTCGGCTTCTCGACGGCGGACGCCCTGGCTTACCATCGGGCCGGAGTAGATCGCGGGCTCACGCAGCCGCACTACGAGCCGGCCGGCAGCAGTTGTGGGCACGCGGACCGCTGCGTTCTCGGCGTCACCATGCCGGGTCCCCGGGCGGCGACTCCCCTCAGCGAGTTCCGGCAGCCGGCCCTTATTCGGGTGGTCCGCGCCTACCTCCCCTCCGCTTCGAGCCTGCCGGGCCCGGCCCGGCACCCCCTCCCCCAGCCCCGCGCGCCCCCGGTTCCCCCAGCCTGAGCTCGGCTCCGGCGCTGCGAACATGACGTCCGCCTCCCCGAACCCGCGACCCCGCGGGATCGAGAGGAGGCGCCGATTGTAGGGGAGGTCGCTTTGCGGACTTGGTGGCGGTTGCTGCTCGTGAGCCTCGCGGGTGCGTGGTCGGCGCTGGTCGTCGACCCGCCGCTGACGCTCGCCCAGACCCGCTCCGACACGTTGCTCGTGAGTCGGCGGGCGGCGGTGGACACTGCTCTGGCCCGGAATCCAACCCTGGTTGTGGCCCGGGAGCAGATCGAGCAGGCCCGGGCCCGAGTCGTCCAGGCCAAGGCCTTTCCGGATCCCTCGGTCTCGGCGGCGACCACGTTGAGCGGCCCGGCCTCCAGCGTGGGCACCACGCTCGGACTGGGCCTGACACTGCCGTTCCCCCAGAAATTCCATCTGCAAGGAGAAGTAAGCGGCGCCGACCTCAAGGCCGCCGAGTTCGCCTACCTCCAGCTCAGGCAGCAGACCGCGTCCCAGACGGCGCAGGCCTACGACGCCCTGCTCGTGGCGCTGGCGCACCGGTCCGACCTCACCGAGGGCCGCCGGCTGGCGGCGGACTTCCTGGAGAAGACCGAGGCCCGGTTCGAGGCGGGGACCGCGGCCAAGCTCGACGTGCTCAAGGCCAAGGTGGACCTGGCCGGGGCGGAGAACACGCTGATCGCCAATCAGCGCGACATCGGCAACGCGGCGGCCAGTCTGAATCGCCTGCTCGGCCGCCCGCTCGGCTCGGCGGTGATCGCGTCCGACTCGCTCGATGTGCCGGCCGAGCTCCCCGAGCTCGATCGCCTGCTCACCCGGGCCCAGACGGCCCGGCCCGAGCTGGACGGGCTCCGGAGCCAGCAGGCCGGCGCCCGCGCAGCAACGACGCTGGCTTCGCAATACTGGATGCCCGATCTATCCCTCGGCCTCGCCAAGAACATTTTCCCCGACACCCCCAACTCCTACAGCGGCAGCATCGGCTTCTCCGTGCCGATCTTCTTCTGGAACCACGAGCACGGCGAAGTGGCCGAGGCGCGTCATCACCAGCGGGAGCTGGACGCGGCCTACCGCGACCTCTCGGCCCAGGTGGACCAGGACGTCCGCGTCTCCTATGCCAACACGAGCGCAGCCTTCCGCCAGGCGTGGTTTCTGCGCGACGAGCTGTTGCCCGAGGCGCATCGGGCCTACGACGTCGCCCGGATCAGCTACGGTCTGGGCGGCTCGTCGGCCCTCGAGGTCCTCGACGCTCGCCGCACCCTGCTCGACGCGGAAAGGCAGTACACCGACGCGCTCGGCGCTGCTAACGACGCGCGGGCCGACCTGGAGCGCGCGGTCGGCGCGCCGCTGGAGACCGCCTCATCCGGAGACACGCATGATCGCTAGCACGTTGGCGCGGACCGCCCTGCTGGTGGGCGTCGTGACGGTCGCGGCCTGCGCCACGACCGGCAAGGGCCATCCCGAAGGCCAGGCGCCGCCGGGGGCCCTGACCCCGGAGCAGCGTGCCCGGCTGCAGCTGGCGGCGGTTGCGCCGACGCGCTTCCGCCCGACCACCCAGGTCACCGGCACGGTCGCCTTCAACGGCGACATCAGCACCCAGGTGCTGGCGCCCATTTCCGGACCCGTGGCCCGCATCCTGGTGGAGCCGGGTGCGCGGGTGACCCGTGGCCAGGCGCTCGCGGTCGTCGCCTCCCCCGACTACGCGGCCGACGTCGCAGCGTACCGAAAGGACGAGGCGACCGCGGGCAATCTGCAACGCATCGCCGACCTGGACGCACAGCTCTTCAAGAACGACGCCCTCGCCCGCCGGGAGCTGGAGCAGGCGCAGACCGACGCCGCCACCGCGGCCGCCGACCGGGAGGCAGCGCTGGAGCAGTTGCGTGCGCTCGGCGTGGACTCGGCCGGGATCGAGGCGATCAAGGAGCACCGGCCCGTCGTCGGGCCCCAGGGCGTCGTGCGCGCGCCCATCGCGGGAACGGTGGTGGAGAGGCTCCTCACGCCCGGCCAGCTGCTGCAGGCGGGCGCGACACCGTGCTTCACGATCGCGGACCTCTCCAGCGTCTGGGTGATGGCGCACGTGTTCGAGGCCCAGCTGCCGGACGTCGCCATCGGCGACTCGGCGGAGGCGCGCCTCACCGACGACACCAGCCGGGTGTACCGGGGGCGGGTGACGTACGTCGGCGCGCTCGTCAATCCCGACACCCGGGCCACGGATGCGCGGATCCTGACGCCGAACCCCCGGGAGGGGCTCAAGCGCGACATGTTCGTGCGAGTGGACATCCGCGCCGGTCGCGACCGGACCGGTCTGCTCGTCCCGGTATCCGCGGTTCTCCGGGATGCGCAGAACCTTCCGTTCGTGTTCGTCGCCGGGACGGGCGGCGCGTTCATGCGCCGGCCGGTCCAGTTGGGCGGCCACGTGGGGTCCGAGCTGGAGATCACGGGGGGTCTGGCCGCCGGGGACACCGTGATCACGCAGGGTGGTCTCTTCCTGCAGTTCGCGGAGAACCAGTGAGCGAGCCCGCCGCAGCGCCGCCGGGCGGCGCTCCCGACTCGCTCATTCACCGGCTGGTCGCGGCCTCGCTGCGCCAGCGGTTCCTGGTTGGGATGCTCACGGCGCTCATCGCGGGCGTCGGCGTTTGGTCGTTTTCCCGGCTGCCGGTGGACGCCTACCCCGACCTTTCGCCGCCGATGGTCGAGGTGATCACCCAGTGGCCCGGACACGCGGCCGAAGAAGTAGAACGACTGATCACGGTGCCGCTCGAGGTGGAGATGAACGGTCTCCCCCGGATGCGGTTCATCCGCTCGATCTCGCTCTACGGGCTGTCCGACGTGCGGATGACCTTCGAGGAGGGCACCGACAACTACTTCGCCCGGCAGCAGGTCTTCGAGCGGCTGCCCGACGCAACCCTGCCCGACGGGGTGAGCCCGTCGGTATCCCCGCTGTTCTCGCCGTCCGGACTGGTCTATCGCTACGTCGTCGAGAGCCCCGCGCGGAGCGCGATGGAGCTCAAGATCATCGACGACTGGGTGATCGCCCGGCAGTACCGGGCGGTGCCCGGCGTCGCTGACGTCGCGCGGCTCGGCGGCGAGACGATGCAGTACCAGGTGCTGCTCGACCCGGCGCGTCTGGCAGGGGCCGGGCTCGCAGTCGCCGACGTCGCGACCGCGCTCGCGGCCAACAACGGCAACGCCGGCGGCGGCTTCTACTCGGAGGGCGGCCAGTTCTACTACGTGCGCGGGCTCGGCCGGATCGTGACCACCGAGGACATCGGCAACATCGTGCTTGCCAACAAGAGCGGGACGCCGGTGCTGGTAAAGGACGTCGGTCGCGTGGTCATCGGGCACGCGCCCCGGCTCGGCCAGTTCGGGTTCAACGATCGGGACGACGCCGTCGAGGGCATCATTCTCCTCCGCAAAGGCGAGCAGGCGCAGACGGTCCTCAAGGGGGTCGAGGCCAAGACCCGCGAGCTCAACGACAGCGTGCTCTCCCGGGACGTGAAGGTCCGGCCGTTCTACGACCGGAGCGAGCTGGTCGAGCTCACCACCCGCACGGTCGAGGACAACCTGCTCCGCGGCATCGTGCTCGTGGTCGTGGTGCTGATCTTCTTTCTCTACGATGTTCGCTCCGGCCTGATCGTGGCGGCCACCATCCCGCTGTCGCTCCTCTTCGCGTTCATCTGTCTCGACCTGAAGGGGATTCCGGCCAACCTGCTGTCCATCGGCGCCATCGACTTCGGCATCCTGGTGGACGGCGCGGTGGTGATGGTGGAGAACATCCACCGGCAACTCGCGCTCCGGAACGGCACCTCCTACAGCGTCACGGAGGTGATCGCCGCGGCGGCGGCCGAGGTGGACCGGCCGATCTTCTACGCGGTGGCGGTGATCGTGGCGGGGTTCCTGCCGATCTACGTCCTTTCGGGGCCCTCGGGCAAGCTGTTCTCGCCCATGGCCGACACGATGATCTTTGCCCTCGCCGGGTCGCTGGTGCTCACGCTCGCGCTGGTGCCCGTCCTGTGCGCCTGGGTGCTGCGGCGGGGTGTCCGGGAGCGCCGGAACCCGGTGTTCGAGGCCGCCCGAAGCGCGTACGAGCGGGGGCTGGACTGGTGCCTCGGCCACCCGCGCGCGACCGTCGGCGGCTCGGTCGCGGCGTTCGCGCTCTCGCTGCTCCTGGCGGCCCGGGTGGGCGCCGAGTTCATGCCCCACCTGGACGAGGGTGCCATCTGGGTGCGTGCGACGATGCCGTACACGATCTCGTTCGACGAGTCGGCCAGGCTCGTTCCCCAGATCCGGTCGGTCTTGCGATCGTTTCCCGAGGTCACGGTCGTCGCCGACGAGCACGGGCGCGACGACGACGGGACCGACCCCACCGGGTTCTTCAATGCGGAGTTCTACGTGGGGCTCAAGCCCTATCGCGAGTGGCACGGCCAGTACCATCGCAAGCAGGACCTCGTCGATGCGATCGACGCCCGGCTCGAGGCCTTCCCCGGCGTCATCTTCAACTTCACCCAGCCGGCGGAAGACGCGGTGGACGAGGCCGAGACCGGGCTCAAGAGCGCGCTGGACGTGAAGGTATTCGGGTCCGATCTCGAGACGCTGGAGCGCAAGGGCAAAGAGATCAAGCATGTGTTGGAGAGCGTGCGGGGCATCAGCCACGTCACCCTGGTGCAGGAGCTGGGACAGCCCAGCCTGACCGTTGCCGTCGACCGGGCGAAGATCGCCCGGTACGGGGTGAACGTGGACGACGTGAACCACCTGCTCGAAGCGGCGGTGGGCGGCGCTGCCGCCACGCAGGTGGTGCAGGGGGAGCGGCTGTTCGATCTGGTCGTGCGGCTGGAGCCCCGGTTCCGCGAGTCGCCCGAAGCGATCCGGAGCATCCTGGTCCCGACCCCGTCGGGCCAGCAGGTGCCCCTCGGCGAGCTGGCCGAGATCCAGGTGGCGAGCGGGGCGTCGTTCATCTATCGGGAGAACAGCTCCCGCTTCATCGGCATCCAGTACTCGGTGGAGGGCCGCGATCTCGCCGGCGCCGTGGAGGACGCGCGGCGGCAGGTCGCCGCGAAGATCACGCTGCCGTCCGGCTACCGGGTGGCCTGGGGCGGGGAGTACCGCGAGTACACTGCGTCGCGCAACCAGCTCCAGGTGGTTCTGCCGCTCACGCTCGTCCTCATCTTTCTCATCCTCTTTGCGCTCTACAGCAATTTCAAGTTTCCGATCATCACGGTCGCGGGCGTCCTCCTCTCCGCTCCCGTCGGCGGAATCCTGGCCCTGGCCGTAACCGGCACGCCGTTTTCGGTCTCCTCCGGCATCGGGTTCCTGGCGCTTTTCGGCGTGTCGGTGCAGACGGCGGTGGTCTACATCTCGTACGTAAACGAGCTCCGCGGGGACGGCATGGACATCACTCGCGCCACCCGCGAGGCGGCGCTGCTGCGGCTCCGGCCGATCATGATGACCGCGCTGGTCGCGGCGCTGGGTCTGCTGCCGGCCGCGCTCTCGACCGGGGTGGGATCCGACTCGCAGCGGCCGTTCGCGATGGTGATCGTGGGCGGGATGTTCTCGCGGCTGCTGATCAGCGTGTTCCTGATGCCGGTGCTCTATGCGCTGGTTGCCCGCCCCGGCGACCGGCTGGAAGTCTGAGCGGCTACGGGTCCCGCAGCACCTCGGCCAGGGCCGGCAGTCCGATGTGCGACCCGCTCAGCACCAGCGCCATCCGCCCGCCGCGAAGCCGCGCCCGGGCCGCGAGCAGCCCCGCCACCGGCAGCGCGGCCGCGCCCTCGATCAGAACCGATTGGCGCTCGAGCACGAGCCGGATCGCCGAGCGGAGCGCAGGCTCGTCCACGACGATCCAGTCATCCACCAGGGCCTGGCAGAGCGGAAACGTGATCGCCCCCGCCTCGACCAACCCTACGGTCGCGTCGGAGAGCGACGGCGCGCTGGGCAGCTCCAGCAGGCGGCCCGCCTTGATGCTCTCCACCAGAATTGGACACGCGGCCGGCTGGCAGCCCACGATCCGCACGCTCGGCGCGACTGCCTTCACGTGCGCGGCGATCCCCGCGATCAGTCCCCCGCCGCCGACCGGGACCAGGATCGCATCCAGACGCTCCAGCTGGTGGAGTATCTCCAGCCCTACGGTCCCCTGGCCGCCGATGACCTCGGGGTCGTTGTAGGGCGAGACGTAAACCCGCCCGGTCCGCTCGGCGTCCTGCCGCGCCACGGTCTCGACCACGCCCGGATCCTCGTCCACCAGTCGGACGCGCGCGCCGCGGGCGCGGAGTCCGTCCAGCTTGGCCGGCGACACGCTGCTCGGCAGGAAGATCTCGCCCGCGATGCCGAGGACCGCGAGTGCGTACGCCGTCGCGAGGCCGTGGTTGCCGGTGGACGCGGCGACCACGCCGCGGGCCCGATCCGACTCGCCGAGCGACAGCAGCTTGTTGAACGCGCCTCGCGCCTTGAACGAGCCGGTCACCTGTACGCACTCGAGCTTGAGGTAGACCTCGGCACCCGTCTCCCGGCCCAGGAAGAGAGACGGCTCGAGCGGCGTTTCCCGGATGTACCGGCGGATGCGCGTCTCGGCGAGGCCGACCTCCCGCGCGCCCTGCGCGGGGGAGAACGGATGCGTCACCCCCGCCAGGCTCCCAGCAGGCGGCGGAGCAGCACCAGCTGGCCGAGGTGGTAGGCCGTGTGGTCGGCCACCAGCAGCGCCTCGCGCAGCAGGGTCTGTCCGTCGCCCCAGGGGAACGGCGCGAACAGGTCCCGCGCCGGGTCGCCGACCAGCGCCTCCATCGCCTTCCGATCCGTCTCGACTCCTGCCAGCGCCGCGTCCCATTGGGCGTCGTCCCGCGGACCTTTGGCCTTGGGCCAGTAGTCGTCGGGCCACTCGAGCGGCTGGTACGTACCCTCCGCGTTGACGCTGAAACGAAGGATGTCATGCTGGGTGATGCGGATGTGCTCCACCAGCTGCCAGGCGGTGTAGGGCGCGCCGCGCGGGGCCTTGCCCCGGACGTCGGGCGGCAGATCGCGCACCGCGTCCTCGAAGGTGAGGTGGGCGTGGCCGCCGTGCAGCAGCTCGAGGACGTGGGCGCGGAGCGGGTCGGGGGTCGCTGTGGCGGGCATCGGGGTCCTCCTGTGATCCAGATCGTCGGCGGATTTCCGCTCCGCAACATACGTTGTGATTCGGCGTCGTGCGGCCGGCGTCCGCGGGGCGGGGAACACTTCGCCGGACTGGCGCGTTAGGCGGGTCCATGCGTCCGCCGAGCGGACGCCATGCGCAATCGCCAACGTCGGGACGCCCCGCGCGTCCCTCATAGCCCAAGGAGCCGCCCATGGCTACGTCCACCGCCGCACCGTCGAGGGTCACCACCTGGGACTTCGATCCTGCTCACAGCGCGGCGCATTTCTCCGTGCGGCACATGATGGTCTCGACCGTCCGCGGGGAGTTCGGGAAGATCTCCGGTTCGGTCAAGCTCGACCCGTCCGACCCCAGCCGCACCTCGGTCGAGGCGAGCATCGATGCCAGCTCGATCAACACCCGCGAGGCGCAGC
>JBGQIW010000038.1:0-23495 GCA_041498715.1 Gemmatimonadota bacterium
AGGACCCCTGCTGCCCCGCCACGACCGCTGTGGACGGGACGACCAACGCGTCCGGCTGGACGTATAACTCGAGCGCCACCTTCACGAACTGGCCGGGCCAGAGCACCCCGTCCTGGTTCGCGAAGTTGCCCTTGAGCAGCAGCGTGCCTGTGGCCGAGTCCACGGCGTTGTCCAGAAAGGTCAGCGCGCCGGTGCTCGTGGCCGAGCTGCCTACCGGGGTGGCGTGGACCACCAGCGGCTTGCCGCGATATCGCCGGATCTGATCCAGCTGGGTCGCCGGCACCGCGAAGCGGACCAGGATCGGATGGATCCGGTTGACCGTGACCAGCGGCGTACCCGTGTTGATGCGCACCAGATTGCCGGGGCGGAGCATGAGGTTGCCCGCCTTCCCCGTGATGGGGGAGCGGATCGCGGCATTGCGCAGGTTGATCCGCGCGCTCTCGACCGCGGCCCGGTCGGACTGGACGGTGGCCTCGAGCGCCGCCGCCGTGGCGCGGGCCTGATCGGCCTGCTGGGTTGTTACGTACTCCTTTTGCGCCAGGGCGTCGAACCGCTGGACGTCCTGCTTGGCCGCGACCAGCTGCGCCTCGTCCCGCGCCAGCATCCCCGCCGCCTGGTCCAGCGCCGCCTGGTACGGCGCCGGGTCGATCTCGAAGAGGACCTGCCCGGTACGGACTTCGTCGCCCTCCTTGAAGCCGACACGCAGGAGCACGCCGCCTACCTGGGACTCGATCGCGACGGTTTCAATCGGCTCGACCGTGCCGTTGGCCTCGATGGTGAAGGGCACCGCCCGGCGCTCGGCCACTGCGGCGAGCACCGGCACGGGTGGGGGCTCGCGCCGGGCCGGCTTGCCACAGGCGGCCAGCCCGGTGAGCGCGGCGACGGTCAAGGCGGCGCGACGGCCGTTCATCGGGGAGGATTCTCGTTCAGGGTGTCCGGAGAGAGCCGGATGTCGGCCCGGCCCTTGGGATCGAGTGCGCCCGCGTCGTGCGCCAGCTGGGCCAGCGAGGTCTGCCAGTTGAGGCGGCTCTGGATCACCTGCGCCCGCGCGCTGGCAAGGGCGCTCTGCGCCGACAACAGGTCGAGCACGGTCCCGACCCCGGCCTTGTAGCGGGCGAGGGCGACCTCATCCGACTGCGTCGCGCTCGCCAGCAGATCGTTGGCGGTCAGCACCGAGCGGGTCGCGGTCTGAAGCGCATAGTACGAGCTGAACACCTGATAGGTGACTTGCTGCTCCAGGCCGCGTTCGCGGGCCTGGGCGGCATCCGCGAGGAACTCGGCTTGCTTCTGGGCGTACTCCCGGCCGAAGCCGTTGAACAGCGGAATCGCGAGCCCGAGTCCGATCGTGTAATTGCTGCCGCCGCCGGACCGGTTGACGAGGTAGGTGAATCCGCCGTCGCCGGTGGCCGTGAGCGACGGCAGCCGCGCGCCCCGGAGCTGGCGGATCCGGGCCGCCGCCGCCGCGGCGTCGGCCCGGGAGGCGGCGAGATCGGGCCGGTCACGCACCGCGCGGGAGATGAGGGTGTCGACGCTGTCCGCCAGCGCACCGACGGGCACGGGAGCCGTCACGCTGTCGACGTCGTAGGGCAGATTGGCCGGCACGCCGAGGGCCAAGGCCAGGGCCCCGCGGGCGGTCTGGCGAGTGCCTTCCGTCGTCTCGAGCGAGAGCTGAGCCTGGGAGAGCGCGGTGCGGGCCTGGAGGACGTCGGCGATGGTCGCGGTCCCGACCTGGCGGCGGGCCTCGGCTGCATCGAGATTCGCCTGCGCGTCCCTGAGCGAGGCCTGCTGCGCGGCGAGCAAGGCCCCCGTCGCCACGTAGTTGTAGAACGCCACCTGGCTCTGGAGCACGACGTCGTTGATGGCGGCGTTGTGGGTCCAGTCGGCGGAGATGAGCGCCTGGCGCGCCCCCTCGATCGCCCCGCCTCGGCCGCCAAAGTCCAGCAGCAGCCACGTGAGCGTGGCGCTCGGCCCGTAGGTCGTCTGCGTGACCGCCACCCGGCCGCCGGTGGCCGCCGTCTTCACGTGCGTAATGGAGGCGCTCGCGTCAACCTCGGGGAAGTAGGCCCCGCGGGACGCGCCGTACGCCGCCGCGGCGGCTCGGGCGTTGGCCCACGCCTGCAGGGTTGTCGGGTTGTTCCGGAGGGCCAAATCCACGACGTCGGCCGCGGTGAGTTGCCGGAGGCGCTGGGCAAGATCGGGCGGGATCTGCTCCAGGCCGGGCTGCGGCGCCGTCGGCGCAGCGCTCGGGGACGGCGGCGTCCAGGGAATGTGCGGCGCGGGAGACGCCGCCGGGGCGCCGCCGCCGGGGCCGGGCAGGCTGGGAGCGCACCCGGCCAGACAGAGGAGCAGAGCAGCCCCGAAGCGAAGGTCGGGGCCGCGGGGGCGAGCCATGGCGGTGGATCTCCTGAAGGACTCGGGGCCGACGGTTCTTACGCGAGCCTGGCCGAATAAGATTCAGTGTTGCTTGAACATACTGAATCTCGTTAACATAGCGCCGTGCCGCGCCGCGAAGCCACCCTGCAACCTAGCACCGCTCAACTGGTCGAGCGGATCGCCCTCTTCTTCGAGACCGAGGGCTTCAGCCGGATCGGCGGGCGGATTTTCGGCCGGCTGCTCCTGAGTTCTACGGCCATGTCCCTCGATGGGTTGGCCGCGGACCTCGGGGCCAGCAAGGCGAGCATCAGCACCGAGACCCGGTCGCTGGAGCGGCGGGGGATCCTGGAGCGGGCGGGGAAGCCGGGGGACCGGCGGGTGTACTACCAGGTCGTTCCGGATCTGCCGGTGCCAACCATGGAGCTACGGCTGGACCGGATGCGCCGGTTCAGCCGGCTGCTGGCGGAAGCGCCCGGCGACGTCGCAGAGGGGAGCCCCGTCGTCCGGCGCAGGCTGGAGGAGATCCTCGAGGCTTACCGCTATCTCCTGGCCGAGTTCGGCAGTGCGCTGGAGCGCTGGCATCGTCGGAGCCGCAAGACTTCCCCCAAATACAGCTAGAGGGGTGCCATACCGACCGTGCCCGGCCGTGCGGCGGCGGTGCTGGAGCGGCTCAGACCTTGAGGATGATTCCCCGGCGGTAGAGGACGTTGAGGACGACGTACCAGAAGAGCACGACCAGCAGCGCGAACGCGAGCGAAGCGGCGTCGGGGGGCAGCCACGACTCGAAGAGGGCGTGGTAGGCTGCCGCCTGGAGCGTGACCACGTCGCCCTGATACGGCACCTCGATCACCGAATACATCAGACGGGCCATCGCCTCCGATCCCGCGAACGCGACGATCGGGTTCACCCCGAACACCACGAACGGCCGGGTCCACCAGGTGCTCCGGCGCACCTCGATCAGCCACATGCAGGTGGCCAGAGTCACGCACGCCATTCCCGCCGTGAAGACGACGTAGGAGCTGGTCCACAGGCTCTTGTTGATCGGAAACACCCAGCCCCAGACCGAGCCCGCGACCAGGGCGAACGCTCCGGCCACGAAGAGTCCGTTGAGGCGCTCTGCCAGGGGCAGCGGCCGGGTGATCCAGCCCCCGGCGAACACGCCGAGGAGACAGGTCGCGATGGCGGGGAGGGTCGGGAGCAGTCCTTCGGGGTCCCAGGTCTTCGTCTCGACCCACAGGTGGCCATTGAGCAGGAGTCGGTCAACCCAGGCCGCCAGTGTGGCGGCGGGCGGGGCGAGTGTGGCCGGGCCGACTCCGGGCACCGGCACCAGCGTGAGGAGGAGCCAGTAGCCCAGCAGCAGCACCGCGACGACGGCGACCTGCACCCGGACGGAAGCGCGGAGGACCAGAAGGCCGGTGACCAGATAGACCGCGCCGATCCGCTGAAGAATGCCGGGCACCCGGATCTCGGCGAAACGCTCCGCGGGGAAGAAGGGGAACGCGGCGAGCGCCAGGCCCAGCAGAATGATGATGACGCCGCGGCGGAGCACCTGGCGGGCGAGCTCGGCGGTCGAAGCACCCCGGGCCCTCCGGGCGGAGAGCGAGAGGTGAGTCGTGACCCCGACGATGAACAGGAAGAACGGGAAAATCAGGTCGGTGGGCGTCCACCCGTGCCACTCGGCGTGGCGCAGCGGTGCGTAGATGTGGCCCCAGCTGCCGGGGTTGTTGACGAGCAGCATCGCCGCCACGGTGGCGCCGCGGAAGACATCGAGCGACACGAGCCGCCCGCTAGCGCTTTGGTCCGGTGCCGTCGGAGACGTAGCGGTCCTTCTCCAGGCGATCGAGCTCGCGGCCCAGGTTGTCGCCGATGATCTGCACCCGGGGCAGGCGCAGTGGATCGAAGTCCGGGGCTCCGGGGCTCTTCGCCGGCCCGCCGGCCACTTCGAGGATCGCGTCGAAGCGGTAGGTCAGGGTCTTCCCGGTCTTGGGATCGGTCCAGCTGCCCTGGTGGGCGAGCTCCCGGTTCTTGGGCCAGATCCCGAGCGGCAGCGCGAACGTCCGGACGTGATAGCCGGGCACGGCGGAGTCGATGGCGACGATGCTGCGCGCGATCTGGTCCTGCACGCCCGCATCCGAGAGCGTGGCGAGATTGGCGTGCCAGAGCGTGTGAGCACACAGCTCGAATCCCTGGTCGGCCAGGAACTTGAGCTTTCGAAAACGCCATTCGGTCCGCTGGCCGTCGATGCCGCGATCGCCGAAGAACGCGTGGCCGGCGCTCGCGGCGGGGAGCAGGCAGAAGGTGGCGCGGAGGGGCCAGTCCGGGTGATGCTTCGTGAAGTCGAGCCATATGCCGACGCCGCTCCCCGGGTCGATCGCCAGCGTGCCGTCGCGCTCGAGGTAGCGAAACTGTCCCGGGGACGCGTCGTCGAAGCTGAAGACGACCGGCGACATGCCGGCCGGCACGGCAATGTCGCCGTCGATCAGCTGCGCCACGGTGATGGGGCGATAGCCGCGGGAATAGAGCAGCTCGAGATCGCGGCGAAAGCCGTCGCGCGAGCGGCCCCAGCGGCTGTCCTGGTCGGCGATGAGATGGTACTCGAGGATCGGGATGCGGCCGAGCGGGTTGGGCGGTCGCGCGGGACCGGGCACCTGCGCCTGAGCGACGGACGCGAGGCCGAGCACGACGGCGAGAGCGGAGATGCGGAGCATTCGGCGTGGGAAGTTAGACGCTGGGCCGGGAGCGAGCCAGAGCCGGCGTGGCGGTTGCGCCGTGTCCGCTCCCATCCGCTTGACCCGCGGGGGGGCTTCCAGGCAGGATAGTAGCAACCATTCCCCCGCGCACTCCGAGGTCAGGGGCTGAAATCGACGTGGACCGCGACCTGTCCGCTTTTCTCGTTCAGCTCTCCATCGCCATCCACAAGAGCGCCACGTATCCTCCCCGCCATCCTCTCGCGGCGGCGGCGGTCGATGTCGCCTTCAAGAGCCTCACCGAGGTCCTCCGGCAGCGGACCATTCTCTCGATGGGGGTGGCCCGCACCCAGATCATCATCGACGGGGAGGGCACCGAGGCCGACCATCCGGTCCTGCGCGAGCTGGCCCAGCGCCTGTACCGGTGCCAGCTCGGAGGAATCACGTTCTCGCTCGGCGTGGACGCCGACGAGCTGACCGGCATCCTCCGCGCGATCAACGGCGAGCCGAGCGCGCTGGCGGCGGCCGACCCCGGGACCTGGCCGCATGTCCGGCTCCACGCGCTTGCGTTCGATCAGCTCCAGTTGGCGGACGACTCCGACCGGGGCGAGCCGCGCGAGGGCGGCAAGCTCTCACGGCTCTGGACGGACCTCGCCGGCTCGGCGCTGGGGCTCGCGGGCGAGGGCGCTGAAGGGCCGCCGGCTGATCCGCGGGCGCTCGCCGCCGCGATCAACGCCCGGGCGCGCGAGCCGGCCTACGCCCAGGCGGTCACGCGTCAGCTGCTCGCGCTCGGCCGCCAGGCGCGCGAGGCGGACGGGGCCGAGCAGGTGTCGGTGAACCAGCAGCTGGCCGACTTGCTCGCGAGCCTCAAGCCGGAAACGATCCACCGCCTGCTTCAGCTCGGCCCCGACCCGGAGCACCGGAATCAGCTGCTGGTGGAGATCTCCCGGGCGATGCCGATCACGGCGGTGATCGACCTCGTGCGGGCATCGTCGGAGACGAGTGAGCAAACGATCTCGCACGGGCTCCTGCGCATTCTTGCCAAGCTCGCGGCCCACTCCCAGTCTGGCGAAGCGGAGGCGCAGGCGGTGGCGGACGACGCGCTGCGCGAGATGGTCCGGGAGCTGGTGGAGGACTGGGCCCTCAAGGATCCGAATCCGGCGGCGTACAGCGACATGCTCGAGGGCTTCGCGCGGCCCGGCGGTGCGCGGCCGCCGGCCAGCCGGCCGGCGCCGAAGGTCAACGAGGGGACGGAGCCACTTCGACTGGTGCAGACCGCGCTCGAGCTCGCCAGCTGGGGGAGCATGGTGGAGACCGCGGTGGACGCGCTGATCGAGCAGCGCGAGGTCCCCGCGCTGCTCGACCTTCTGGCGCACGCCCCGGCAGGCGATCCGGCCACCGAAGCCGTCTGGGCGCGGCTGCCGACGCGGGACGAGCTACGCCGGGCGCTCGCCGGCGCGGAGCCCGACGCCACCCTGGTGGAGCGGCTGCTGCCGCGCCTCGGGCTCGAGGCCGGCGAGCCCCTCCTCGACACGCTGGCGGCGTCCGACTCCCGGACCATCCGGCGTAAGCTCCTCACCTGGCTGGCGCAGCTCGGGCCGGGCATCGGGCCGATGGTTATGGCGCGGCTGGAGTCACCCGACTGGTACGTGATCCGGAACATGCTGGTGCTGCTCGGTGGGGTGGACCCGTGGCCGGCCGGGTTCTCGCCCGCGGCCCACCTCACCCACCCGGACGCTCGCGTCCGCCGGGAGGCGCTCAAGTTGGCACTCAAGGCACCCGACCTGCGCGACCAGGCGATCTGTACCGGGCTCACCGACGGAGACGACCTGATCCTGCGGACCGCGCTCGCGGCAGCACTCGACGGCTGCCCGCCGGAGGCGGCGCCGGTCCTGGTGGACCAGCTCGAGTCACGCACCCAGCCGGCCGACCTGCGGCTGCAGCTCGTCCGGGTACTGGCATCGATCCGCGCCCCCGCCGCCCGCGACTGCCTGATCCGCCGAGCGCTCATCCGGCGGCGGTGGCTTCCCTGGAAAAGGCTCGCTCCCAAGTCGCCGGAGACCGTGGCGGCGATCGCCGGACTCGCCGGCCAGTGGAAAGACGACCCCGGGGCCGCGGACGTGCTGCGGCTCGCGGGGAGCAGCGGCGATGCCGAGGTGCGCGCGGCCGCGGGTGTGCCGGGATGAGCGACCCGCTCCGCTACCTCACCTCCCTCGGCCAGGCGGTGGCCGTGATGGGGCTCTACCCGGCGGGGCACCCCGCGCGCGAGCGCGCGGTGGACGCGTCGTTCGAGCTGCTGGACGAGCTGGCGGCGGCGGACGCGCAACCCCAGTTCTCCTTTCTCGACGGCGAGGTGATCTACCGGCGCCAGATTCTGCGGGAGATGACCGGTTGGGAGTGGGGCGCCCGCCTGGCCGCCGTGGGGGTCGAGCGGATCGAGTTCCTCGAGGGAGCCACCCGGGACGAGTACGCCGGCTGGCTCGAGGAGATCCAGCGGCTGCTGGCGGGCGAGACCCCGGATACTGCGGAGTCGCGGCAGCTCGTGGCTCGGCGGATCCGGTACGGCACGGTGGAGGTTCGCGGGAGCCAGTCGGGCGGAGCGTCCGGCGCGGCGGCGGGGGAGATCGTCGTTTCCGATCTCGACGCCGAGGTAGAGACGATTCAGTGGCTGCACCGCGAAGTGGGAGAGCTGGGGCGGCTGCCGTTGCTCGAGGTGGAGGCGATCGTGCGATCGCTCTCGGTGGCCATGCACAGCCAGAGCCGGATCCGCTTGCCGCTCCTCCAGCTCAAGACCTTCGATCAGTACACCACTACCCACTCGAGCAACGTCGCGGTGCTCGCGATGGCGCTCACCGAGTACCTCGGCCTCGGCTCGCGCGAGATCCGCTCGTTCGGCGTCGCCGGTCTGCTGCACGATCTCGGGAAGGTGCGCATCCCCAAGGAGATCCTCGTGAAGCCCGGCAAGCTGACGGAGGAGGAGCGGGCGGTGATGCAGCTCCATCCGGCGGATGGGGCACGCATCATCATCGAGCAGGAGACCCGGCTCGACGTCGCGGCGTTCGTGGCCTACGAGCATCACATCATGCTGAACGGCGGCGGGTATCCGGCGCTCCGCTACCCCCGGGACTGCCACTATGCCAGCAAGGTCGTGCACGTATGCGACGTGTACGACGCGCTCTGCACCGATCGTCCCTACCGACCCGCCTGGACCTCGGATCGCGCGCTCGGCTACCTGGCCGAGCGGTCGGCGATGGAATTCGATCCGGATCTGGTGGACGCCTTCACCCGCATGATCCGCGACTGGGAGCAGCGGCGAATGCCGATCAGCGGCGAGCCGGTGTCGGAACCCGTCGTCGGGCCCGCCGCGTAGCGACGTTACCCTCCGGCGCGCTACAGCATCAGCAGTCCCTGCCGCACTCCCGCCGCCACCGCTTCCGCCCGGGTGGACACCCCCAGCTTCGCGAAGACCGACGTCACGTGGGACTTGACCGTGTGCTCCGAGATGGCGAGCCGGCCGGCAATGACTTTGTTGCCGAGCCCCGCGGCCAGAAGGCCCAGGATTTCGACCTCTCGCCCGGTGAGTGACTGAGGCGCGACCGCGCTCTGGCTCCGGAGCGGAGCCCGGATCCCGGCGCCCACCAGCTCAGGTGGCAGCGCCACCAGTCCGGCCGCCGCCGCCTCGATCGCGCCGGCGAGCTCGGCCGCGCCGGTGGTCTCCGGCAGCACCGCCCTCGCGCCCAGGCGGAGCACGCGGGATCCCCAATCACCGACCGGCTCCGGTCCCACGACCACGACGGCCGGTCCCGTCGAGACGTCGGGGGCAAGCTCCCGGGCGAGCGCGTCTTCTCCCCCGGGGCCGAGCGCCAGGACGACAACGTCGGGCTCGGCGAGCGGGTCGCCGTGCAGGTGGGGCAGGGCGGACGCCCCGAGGACCGTGTACTCGCCCGCGCGCGCCAGCAGGCTCTCGAGGCCGGCCCGCACCACGGGCGATTTCGCGACCACGAGCACCCGCCGGGCGCTCACGCCGCCCGAGGCTTCCCGGTAGCAGGCCGCAGCACGACCTCCCGCTCGAGGCGTTCGAACCCGCGCACGAACTGGAGCCGGAGCCGGTCGCCGGGACGGGCCTCGTCGAGAATGGCGGGCAACGCGGCCGGATCGGCGAACGGGAGCCCGCCGATGGCGGTGATCACGTCGCCCACCGCGAGCCGTGCCTCCGCCGCGGCGCCGTCCGGAAGGACTTGCAGCATGACGTAGCCCAGGCTGCCGCTCCGGAGCGGCGCCGGACGCAGCAGGGCGCCGAGCGCCGCCCGGGCGTGGTCGTCGCCGAGGAAGCGCGTCACCGCGTCGCTCGGGACCGCGTACGCCAGGCCGTTCACGATCATCGTGTTGAGGCCGATCACGTGGCCGCGGGCATCAGCCAGCGGGCCGCCCGAGTTGCCGGGAGCCAATCGCACATCGGCCCGAACCCAGCGCGACCGCGTGCCCCCGTGGGACGCCGCGCTATGCAGCACGCCGAGAGCGAGCGCCCCCCGGACACCGAACGGATGGCCCATGGCCAGGACCAGGGCGCCGGCCTTGAGCTGACTCAGCTCCGCCGGGACGGCGGGCGTGAATCCACCGGCGCCGATCTGGAGGGCGGCGAGGTCGCGGTGCGGGTCCCGCCGCACGATCCGCCCGGCGAGCGCGCGTCCATCCGCGAGCAGCACCTCCGGCTCGCCGCCCTGCACCACGTGGGCGTTGGTGACGACGAGGCCGTCGTCGCTCCAGATCACGCCGGAGCCGTGCGCGCGCGAGCCGGTCCTGATCTCCACCGTCACCCGGCGGAGCGCGTCGCCTACCGCCGCCAGCTCGTCCTGCATGCGCGGGTACCCCGCGAAAACGCCGTCGCGCACGCTACCTCCGCCGTCCCGCCGGACGCGATCCGACGATGATCGTGACTTCCGTCGGCTGGCCGGCCCGCAGCAATCGCGCCGCGATCGGCCGGCCCACCCGGTCCGGTCCCAGCGCCGCGAGCACGTCGGCCGGCTCGCTCACCGGTGCGCCGTCGAGCGCCAGGAGAATGTCGCTCAGCAGCACGCCCGCCCGATCGGCCGGCCCCTCGGGCTCGACGTTCACGATCACCAGGCCGAAGTCGCTCCCAAGGTTGAGCACCTGCCGGAGGCTCTCGGGAAGCCGGACCGGCTGCGAGGCGAGGCCCAGATAACCCCGGGTGAGCCGGCCACCGCTGAGGATCTGGTCGGCGACATGATCCACGGTACTGCCGGGAATGGTGAGCGCCATCCCGCGCGCGAGGCCTGACGTATTGAGGCCGAGGGCTCGGCCGCCCGCCTCGACCAGGGGGCCGCCCGAGAATCCGTCGTAGATCGAGAGATCGAGTCGGAGAAACCGGTCGATGCGTCCGCCCTGCCAGGTGCGCCACTCGGCGCCGACGGCGCTCAGCACGCCGAGGCTGGCGGTGACGCTCTGGCCCGGGCGGCCGACGGCCAACACGAGGTTGCCGACGCGCAGCGCGCCGGCATCGGCGCGCTGGACCGGGGTGAGCGCCGCCTCGGTGCGGAGCACCGCGAGGTCCGTCGTCTCGTCCCGCCCGGCGAGCGTGGCGGGAGCGGTCCGGCCGTCCGGCAGCGTGAGCGAGATCTCGTCCTCCCGCGCGATCGTGTGGCTCGCGGCCACGATCACTCCGGGGCGCCAGGCGGTTCCGCTGGAAGGAATGCGACGGCGGGCGTGGATGGCGACGGTCGAGCGGGCGGCGCACTCCACCGCGCCCGCCAGATCGTCCGAGAGAGCGGCGAGGACTCCGGCCGCTCCTGCTGTAGTGCTCATGGTTTCTCCCGAGGGTTAGGTGACTCACCCAAGGATGAAACCGCCGGGGGTTCCCGGTTATCGGCCGTTCGGGGGAGGGAGGAGTCGGCCGTTTGGGGGGTCAGCGCACCTCGAACGTGAGCGTGGCCCAGTGCGACTCGTAGTCGTGCCGGGTGCCGGACACCGCGGCCATACGCACGAACTTCACGTACCAGCGACCTCGGGTCGCGAGCTTGACCGAGGCGACCCCGTCCGCGTCGGTGCGAAGCTCCTGCGCCCGGATGCGCGATCCCGCCGGGGTCCGCCCGCCGGCCAGCACCGACAGTCCCGCCAGCGGACGGCCCGCCAGAAGACAGCGGACCCGGAGCACGTGGTCCGGGCCGAGCGCGTAGGGATTGTCCAGCGGGACGATCTCCGCCGGATAGCCGAGCGGCGTCGCGAACCCGTCGGTGCGGCCGGTACCGACCTGGAACACCGCCTTCACGTGCTTGGAGTACTGCTCGTGCGCCGAGTCCGCCGAGATGCCGGCGCGGGCCCGGGCGTCGAGCACATCGCGGATCGCCTCCTCCCGCAGATACTCGGTGAACTGCTTGCCGGCGAGCGCGATCTCGCTGGGCTTGGTGGAGAGGCCGAGCACGTAGGTGCCGGGCCCGCCGAGCCGGAGCGCCAGGATCGTGGTGTCGCCCTGGGCGGACACCGCGGCCGTGTCCAGTGCCATGCGGCCGCCGGGCGTCACCAGAGAGAGGTGGGCGATGCGGCGGCGCTCGATGGCGTTCTCGCTCTTGATGAACGTGCCGTTGAGCACCGGCACCCGGACCGCCGCACCGGGCGCGAGAAAGAAGGTGTCGAGCTTGATGAAGAGGTCATGCGCGAACAGCGCCGACGCGACCGCTAGCAGCGCCCCCGCGACCAGCGGCGTGACGCGGCGGATCATCAGTGCCCGCCGGCCAGCGGCGCCAGCGCCGCCGCCGCCGCATCGATCGCCTTTGCCTCGGCCTCGAGCACGCCGCCCAGCCGCTCGATCTGCTGGTTGGCCTCGTCCCACCGGCTCTGCTCGATCGCCTCGCGCACGCCGGGCAGCGTCTTCACACCGTAACCGGTGTAAAAGCCCGGCGCATAGATCAAGTGGCGGAACCAAGGGCGACCCGGGAGCCCGTCGGGCGAGGTGAGCGCCCGCTCCGTCCGGATCAGCTTCGCGTTCAGGTCCGCGAGGGCCCCGGCCTCGGCGACCTTGCCGTTGTCGGCCGCCCGCGTCAACCCGGACAGCAGCCTGTCGTAGCGCTCGGCGCTCAGCTTGAGCGCGATGGCCCCGTTGTCCAGCGGCGCGAAATTGAGGTAGGGCGGGATCGCGACGACGGGCGGCGGTGACTCGGGCGCCCGCGGATCCCTGAGTGCCACGAAGACGCTCTCCGCCAGCTCGCGGTTCCGCTCCGCGGCCTGCTCCTGCCGATCCGCCAGCAGCTTTTTCACCTCGCCCGAGTACTTGCCCACGTTGTCCGCCAGTCCGCCGAACTGATAGGGCACGACCTCCGCGCTCGCGAGCCGCATCACCGCGGTGCCGATCAACTGGGAGAGCGCGCGCCCGTACACGAACGACGTGTCGCCGAAATGGGTTGCCCAATTGAAGTCGTCATAGATCGAGTGGTAAACGCCGGCATAGCCCGACGGGGCGACGCTGTCGTCCTGGAAGGCCAGGTTGAGCGAGGCGATGCCGCCGTGCTGCAGGAACGGCGTGTAGTCCGAGCCGGAGCCGAGCGCGTCGATCCGGAGGTCCGCGCGCTCGCGCGCCTCGCGCCGCTCGTCGGTGGTGCCTCGGCCGATCGCGTGGAGCTGGGCCCGCTTCCAGACCGACAGCCCGGTCTCGGGGTCGGTCACGTCGCGCGCGACGTCGTTGATGAAGGCCTCCAGCGAATGCGAGCCTCCCGCGCCGAGGAACCCGCGGATGCTCACGTCGCTGTTGAGGTATGCCACGGCGTGCCGGTCCAGCTCCTCGGCGTGGGTCTCGACCCACTCGGTCGAGCCGAGCAAGCCCGGCTCCTCGCCGTCCCACGCGGCGTAGACGATCGTCCGCCTGGGCCTCCATCCTTGCTGGAGCAGCCCGCCCAGCGCGCGGGCTTCCTCGAGTAGCGAGATCTGCCCGGAGAGCGGGTCCACGGCGCCGTTCACCCAGGCGTCGTAGTGGTTGCCGCGGACGACCCACTCGTCGGGCGCCTCCGCGCCCGGGATTCGCGCGATCACGTCGTAGATCGGCTTGATGTCCCAGTTGGACTTCACCACGAGGTGGACCCGCGCGGGACCCGAGCCGACGTGATAGGTGAGCGGGAGCGCGCCGCGCCATGCGGCCGGCGCGAGGGGACCCTTGAGCGCCGCCAGCAGCGGCTGCGCGTCGCCGTAGGAGATCGGCAGCACGGGAATGCGGGTGATCGTCTTGACCGAGTCGAGCGGCAGGCGATGCGCCCCGGGCACCGAGCCGTAGCCGGGTGTCTGCGGATCGCCGGCGTAGAGCGGCATGTCGGCCACGCTGCCGCGCTGCACCCCGTCTCTCGGCCGGGCCGGGCCGTCGGGGAAGACGTCCGCCACCCAGTAGCCGTCGTCCTTCGGGTCGGAGTAGATCAGGCAGCCGACCGCGCCGTGCTCCGCCGCCACCTTCGGCTTGATCCCACGCCAGGATCCGCCGTAGCGCGCGATCACGATGGCGCCTTGAACCGAAACCCCAAGCCGCTCGAGCCGCTCGTAGTCGGCGGGAACCCCGTAGTTCACGTAGACGAGGGGGGCGGTGACGTCGCCATCGGCGGAGTAGGCGTTGTAGGTGGGCAGCTGCTCCGCTCGCTGCGACGTGGTCGGGTCGCCCGGGACCGCCGGCTCCTCGAGCCGGGCCCGGAAGCGGGTCGGCGCCACCAGCTCGATCAGGCGCGTTCTCGGCGTGGGATAGAGGACGTCGAACCGCTCCAGCCGGGCATCCCATCCCCACGAGGCAAGCCGATCGCGGAGCCACTCGGCGTTGATCTTGTCGTAGGGTGAGCCGACGTGGTGCGGCCGGGCCGACAGCACCCGCATGTAGGCGCGCAGGCTGTCGGGGTTGGGTGAGGCGCGAAACTTGGTCTCCCAGTCCCGCTCGGCCCGGGTCGATTCGGCGGTGAACCCGAGGAGGGGACGACCCGGCCCGGCGGCGAGGACGAGAGTGGCGAGGAGGGGGACCAGCACCGGACGGACGACGCGGCGCATGCAGGCTCCTTTAGGTAGGCTCCGATCGCGGCGTAATCTGGCGGAGGAACGCCGCGCGGGCCACCGGGATTCTCTCGACCGGGCGTGGCGCTCGCGCCGGGTGCTTGACATTCCGACTGAAAGACTCGCAATTTCCCGACTTGTACGTGAGCCAACGCCGACGCCCGTCGGACACCCGTACCCGGGAGAACAGGACATGCCGCAAGAGCAATCGATTCCGGTCGTCGTCCCCATCGAGCAGCGGGGCTACGCGCATCCGGAAGTGCTGGTTTCCACCGAGTGGGTTGCCGAGCACCTGAACGACCCGAAGGTGCGGTTGGTCGAGTCGGACGAAGACGTGCTGCTGTACGAGACCGGGCACATTCCCGGGGCGGTGAAGATCGACTGGGTGGCGGACCTCAACGACCCGCTGCAGCGGGACTACGTCGGACGGGACCGGCTCCAGGCGCTGCTCCGCTCGAAGGGCATCAACCGGGATACGACGATCGTGTTCTACGGCGACAAGAACAACTGGTGGGCGACCTACAGCTTCTGGGTGCTCCGCCTGTTCGGTCTCGACAACATCAGAATCATGGACGGAGGGCGCCAACGCTGGGCGGAGGAGCGGAGGCCGCTCACGACCGAGGCGCCCCGGTTTTCGGAGGGCACGATCACGGTCGGCGACCGGAACGATACCCCCATCCGGGCGTTCCGCGACCAGGTGCAGGAGCACGTTCGGCAGCGCGGCTCCCTCGTCGACGTGAGAAGCCCGGAGGAGTTCCGCGGCGAGCGGATGCACATGCCCGAGTATCCCAACGAGGGCGCGGTGCGGGGCGGCCACATTCCCGGCGCGCGGAGCATCCCGTGGGGGCGGGCGGTAAATCCGGAGACGCACACGTTCCGTCCGTCCGGCGAGCTGCGCACCCTCTACGAGCAGGAGAACGGCCTGACCCGCGGCGGCGACACGATCGTCTACTGCCGGATCGGCGAGCGGTCGTCGCACACCTGGTTCGCGCTCACGTATCTGCTCGGCTTCGAGCGGGTGCGGAACTACGACGGGTCCTGGACCGAGTGGGGCAACGGAGTGCGGTTGCCGATCGAGAAGCCCTGACACCCGAGCCGATGGCTCACGGCTGTTAGCTTACCCGCATGCCTGATCGCGAAACCCAGATCGCCATCCTGGTCGACCACTTCCAGCGCCCCCGGCACAAGGGGACGCTGGAGTCGGCCGACGCCACCCTGCCCGGCGGCAACCCCGGCTGCGGCGACCTCGTCACGATGCACGTGAAAGCGGATGCCGAGGGCCGGATCGAGGCGGTCCGGTTCGAGGGGGAGGGCTGCACCATCAGCCAGGCCGCCGCCTCGATCCTCGCCGACCGGATCAACAAGACCCATCCCAGCCTGGACGAAGTCGTGGACTTTCCCTACGAGCAGATGATCGACATGCTGGGCCGGGACATCGTCGGGTTCCGCGAGCGCTGCGCCACGCTCGCGCTCGGGACGCTCAAGATGGCGGCCAAGCAGATCCAGTCGTATCGGCGGCTGCGCGCGGCAGGGCGGAGCGACGCGGAGATCCGCGAGCTGCAGCGCGCGCTGGTGGCCTCGCGCAGCGAAAGCGGTCTGGTATTCGGCCAGGCGGCCGAAGATCAGAAGGGCGCCGGGGGCGGCGAGGCATAACGCTGCGTCTCGCCGACTAGGGTCCATCGCTCCTGTCCGTCGCGCAGTCCGCGCGCTATCCTTTTCCCCATGCTTATGACAAGCCGTCGTTCCCTGGCGGCGCGGGCCCTCCTCGCGCCGGCGATTCTCCTCGCCGCTGCGTCGGCGCGCCTGACCGCCCAGGCTCCGCCCGACTCGGCCCATCCCTTCGGCACCTTGCGCGAGCAGGCCCAGCGGCAGCAGGCGTGGCTCAGGCAACGGCTCGACAGCATTCTGCCCGGCTTGATGCGGAAATACGGTATCGATATGTGGGTCGTGCCGATGCGGGAGTACAACGAGGACCCGGTGTTCCCGGCGATCGTGTCGCCCACGACGTTCGCCGCGCGGCGGCGCACGATCTACGTGTTCTTCGACCGCGGCCGGAACGGCGTGGAGCGGATCGCGCTCGGTGGCACCTCACAGGGCGGTTTGTACGAAGCGGTGCGCACGACCCGCAGCGTGAGCGCGTCGGTCGGCGGCCGGCAGGCCGAGCTCTGGGGCGACCAGCAATGGCGGGTGCTCCGGGACGTCGTCGAGGAGCGGAACCCGAAGGTCATCGGCATCGACGTCTCCCGCACGTCCGCGTTCGCCGACGGGCTGAGCGCCGGCGAGTACGAGGCGATGCGCCAGGCGATCGGCCCGAAGTGGGCGAGCCGCTTCAAGCGGGCCGAGGGTCTTCCCGTGGACCTCATCGCTGCGCGGGTGCCCGACGAGCAGCGGTTCTACCACGACCTCGCCAAGCTGACCTGGAGTGTCATCGACTCCATGTTCTCCAGCCGGGTCGTTCGCCCGGGCACCACCCGGCCGAGCGATCTCGTCTGGGACTTCCGGCAGCGGGTGAACGACCTCGGACTCGGCACCTGGTTCCAGCCGTCGGTGGACCTGCAGCGGCGCGGGGCGACCGAGGATCAACTGGGCGACGACCCGATCATCCAGCGGGGCGATCTGCTCCACTGCGACGTCGGCATCACGGCTCTGCGGCTCAACACCGACATTCAGCATCTCGCCTACGTGCTGCCCGAGGGAGAGACCGCGCCGCCGCCCGGGCTGGTGCAGGCACTCGCCCGCTCGAACCAGCTCCAAGACATCATGATGGAGGAGATCCGGCCGGGGCGCACCGGGAACGAGATCCTGGCGGCCGCCCGGGCGCGGATGACGTCGGCCGGTATCGACGGGACGATCTACTCGCATCCGATCGGGCTCAACGGTCACGGAGCGGGTCCGCTGATCGGCCTCTGGGACTACCAGGAGGGCGTCCCCGGTCGGGGTGACCACCGGGTCATCCCCGAGCAATGGTTCTCGGTCGAGCTTCAGTCCACCACGGCGGTGCCCGAGTGGGGCGGCCAGCCCGTGCGCATGGCGTTGGAGGAGGACATGGTGATGGGTCCCGACGGGGTGCCGCGCTGGGCGTACCGGCGGCAGACCGAGCTCCGTCTCATCCCGTAGCGGACGCGGCTCGTGTCGATCGCCCGTCTCCGCCGTGAGTACGCCGGCACCCGCCTCGACGAGCGGAGCGTCGATCCCGATCCGCTGGCGCAATTCCGCAGGTGGTTCGACGAGGCTTTGCGGGCCGAGCTGCCCGAGCCCAACGCGATGACGCTGGCCACGGCAACCCCGGAAGGGACCCCGTCCGCGCGGATCGTGCTGCTCAAGGCCGCCGACGAGCGCGGCTTCACGTTCTTCACCGACTACCGGAGCCAGAAGGGGCGCGAGCTGGAGGCCAACCCCTACGCTGCGCTGGTCTTTCACTGGGGCGAGCTGGAGCGCCAGGTACGGATCAGCGGGAGCGTCAGCCGGGTGCCGCGGGAGCAGAGCGAGGCGTACTTCCGCACCCGTCCGCGCGAGAGCCGGCTCGGCGCATGGAGCTCGCACCAGAGCGCCGTGCTGCCGGGCCGAGAGGTGCTGGAAGCGCGGCTCCGGGAGGCCGCGGCGCGGCATCCGGGCGAGGACGTTCCCACGCCGCCGTACTGGGGCGGCTACGTGGTCAGGCCCGATGGCCTCGAGTTCTGGCAGGGGCGCGAGAGTCGGCTGCACGACCGGGTGCGGTATCGGCACGAAGCGGCCGGCTGGCGGATCGAGCGGCTGTCGCCCTGACGGCGGTTTGCCGCTGTCAGTCCCATCTCACCCGATACCGGCACACCACCCCGCCGGTGGCCCGACACTCCTCCTCCGTCACCCTCACGTTCTTCGCCCCGCACAGCTCCAGCGCCTTCCTGTACCACCCCACCACGGTGAGGCAGTCGGGCGCACTGAAGGTCTCGGCGTCGTACGTCGTGAGCAGGCCGGCGGTGGCGGCGGTCGGCGTATACTCCCGGCGACCGGTCTCGTAGTAGAGGGAATAGATCTGCGGTGCCTTGGCCAGGAAGGCCTGCGGGTCGTCGGGGGTGAGATATCCTGCGTGGAGCGAGGAGAGGTTCTTCTCCGCCGAAGCCGCGCCGAGTCGTTCGAAGAAGTCGGGGCGTCCCTGGCCCACGACCCGCACGATCGCGTCGTCCAGCCGCTTGCCGAGGTCGAATGGATACCAGTTCGAAGTGAAGAGCAGACGCAGGGGCCGCTGATCCTCTGCCGGCAAGGTCTCCAAAACCTTCTGGACGGCATCCTTCCCGAAACGTTCCTCCACAAAAGCGATTCGGGACTTGAGCACCGCACCCTTGACCTGTTGCACGCTGGCTCCGGCACCGAGGGACGCAGGAAAATAGGCCGACCGGCAAGGCTCCGAAAGCGCGCTTTGCGCGGCCGCATGGGGCCGGCCCCTGATGTGGTGGCCCTACGACGGCGGCGCATGGCCGCCACAGGCTGGTGGGTGGCCTTTGGCCCGCCGGGTGTCAGGAACCCCTAGGGCACGCCGCCATCCCCTTTCTATAGCGCGCCCTGGCATTGCTTACCGCCGCGGGCCGGTCACCGGCCCTTGCGGTCCCATTCCTGCCTCCCCTCAAACACACGCTTCATAGCTCCTGGTCCCCAACAGGAAGACGCGACCCCTCGGAGTCGCGCCGGGGGCTTGAACACGGCCGTCACCCGCTGGGGACGGTACACGCAACTGGGAGAAAGACCATGCACCGCTTCATGCTGCCGCTCATCGCTCTGGCCATCCTCGCGGCGTGCGGTGACCCGCCGACCAAGGAGAGCCCGGTTCCCAACGTAGCGGCGAAGCCGGCCGCGTCCACCACGCAGACGCCGAGCGCGGCGAAGAAGCCCCCCGCCACCCTGCACGCGCGGTCGGTGAAACCGTCGACCGTGTGCACGCGCTACCGGGCGCGGCTCCTCACCGCGCAGACATCGGCCGCAGCCAACCCGGGTTCCGTGCTCGCGAAGACGAAGGTCAAGAACCTTCAGACCCTGGTGACCGACGCCTGCGAGTAACGGGGCCACGTCCCGCCGACCCGTGAACGCCGAGGCTTCCCGATGAGGTACGCTCGCTCGCTGCCCCGCATCGCGCTCGCCGCCTTCGCCCTCCTCGCCGGGGGAGTGGGCGCGAATGCCGTCGCGCAGTCGGCGCCCAGGGCGCTGGTCTACTGTCCCATCGGGATCGACACCAGCGGCTGCGACAACATCGTCGCCGCGCTCGGTGCCGCGGGCACGGGGTTCGGCGGCATCGATCGAGGCTGGGACGGCACGAGCGGAACGGTGGACCTCGCGTCGGCGGACCTCACCGGGTATGCCGTGGTCGTGGTGCCGTCGCTCGCGGACGGCGCCGACGGACGGCCGTACGACCGGCTGCGCGGCGCGGCCGTCGCCGGCCGGCTCAAGGCGGCGATCACCGGGCGCCAGGCGATCTGGTCCGGGACGCCGGATCTCGGCACTGCGGGTGCCGCCGAGAAGACGACGCTCCTCCAGAGCCTCGCCGCGTGGGCCGCCGGCGGCAGCGGCACCGGCCTCGTCGGACTGCTCGACGGCTCGGACTCCACGGCACGGCGTTACGACTGGGTCGCCGGGATCTCCGCGCTCACGGTCGTCGGGGACTCGACCCCCGGTTCGTACGCTGCGGTGCGATCGCTCACCGCGACCGGCGCGGCAATCGTGGCGCCGGGCGGTCAGGCGCTTGCGTTCGGCAATATGGCGGCCTTCGGCCTCCACGCGGGGAGCGGCACGACCGAGGATGCGGCGGACAGCGCCAGCGCCATGCCCGTGCTCGTGACTACCTCCGGCGCCGCCCCGGCGGCGGCGCCCGCCCCGACCGGGCTCCGGGCGCTGGTCTACTGCCCGGTGGCCGACGCGGGCGGCTGTGACAACATCGTGGCGGCGCTCACGGGGGCGGGCACTCCGTTTGCCGGCGGCGCCGACCGCGGCTACGACGGCAGCACCGGCACGGTGGACCTCCGCACGGCCGACCTTTCGGCCTACGGGGTCTTCGTGGTGCCGTCCCTTGCCGACGGCGCCGATGGGCAGCCCTACGCGGTGCTCCGCGATCCCGTGGTCGCCGGCCGGCTCAAGCCGTTGCTCGCGGGCCCGGTCGCGGTCTGGTCCGGCACGCCGGACCTGGGCGACTCGAGTCGTGCGCAAAAGAACATTCTCATCACGAACCTGGCGAAGTGGGCGGCGGCGGCAGCCCAGGCCACGGCCGGCGCCCGGGGCCTGGTGGCGCTCCAGGACGCGTCGGACTCCGTGCCGGCGCGGTACGGCTGGATCAGCCTCATCTCGCGGGTCAGCGTCGCGGCGGACACCACGCTCGATGTGTACAGCAACGTCCAGGCGTTGACGCCGACGGCCGTGACGCTGCTCAACGACGGCAGCGGGCTCCAGCTCGGCTACACCAACATGGCGTCGTTCGGCCTGTTGCCGGGCAGCGGGCTCGGGGCCGATGCGGCCGGAGGGCGGACATCGGCCATCGTGCTCGCGACCTCGGCCTCGGCGGGCGGAGGGGGGGCAGGATTTGCGACCGTGACTACGGACCGCGAGGACTACCAGCCGGGCGACACGATCACGGTGACGGGCGGCGGCTGGACCCAGGGTGAGACGGTGAGCCTCCTGTTCCACGAGGAGGTGAGTCCGCCGATTCATCCGGACAAGACCCTCACCGCCGTGGCGGACGCGAACGGGCACATCGTGAACCATCAGTATGAGGTCGAGAGCACTGACCTTGGGGTCCGGTTCGCGCTGATCGCGACGGGGCAGACGTCGGGCCGCACGGCCCAAACGACGTTCACCGACAACCGCCAGCTCACGGCGGCTACGGTCGCGGGAGGGGCGAGCGTGACGGTCGTGGTGGGACAGCCGATCACCGCCGCCGTCACGGTGATTACGACGAGCTCGGGCGGGGGTGGCGAGAACTGGTTCAGTACATCGTGGCAGTACGCCACGACGAGTCCCGGGACGAGCTTCGCCAGCCCCTGCGCGGACACGCCGGACCATTCAACGGTCGGCACTTTCACCGAATCCTTCGCGACGACCGCGCCGGGCGTGCCGGGCACTTATAACGGCTACTTCCTTGCGTGGCGGACCGCGAGCTGCGGCACCAACCAGAGCAACCTGTTCACGCTCTCGAACGCGGTCACGGTGAACAAGGGCAATTCGACCACGAGTGTTACCAGCTCGGCGGGCTCGACCGTATTCGGTCAGAGCGTGACCTTTACCGCGACCGTCGCGCCTGCCGCTCCCGCGTCCGGCAACCCGCTGGGCTCGGTGGACTTCAAGGACGGCGCGACGACGATCGGCAGCGGCACACTCTCCTGTGCCGCGACCTGCACCGCGACGTTCTCCACGTCGGCACTCTCGATCGCCGGCAGCCCCCACAGCATCACGGCTGTATACGCGGGGAACGCCAGCTTCAACGGCAGCACCTCGGCGCCGGTCAGCCAAACCGTCACCCAGGCGAGCAGCACGACGACGGCTGCCTCGCCGGGGGCCACGGTCTTCGGGCAGTCGTTCACCTTCACGGCGACCGTCGCGGCGCAGGCGCCCGGAACCGGTACGCCAACCGGGACGATCCAATTCCGCGTGGACGCCGGTAACGTCGGCGCCCCGGTCGCGCTCAGCGGCGCCAGCGCCACCAGTCCAAGCATCAGCGGCCTCACCGTCGGCGTCCATACCCTGGCCGCGGTGTACAGCGGCGACGTCAATTTCAGCGGCAGCACGAGCGCCGGCGTCAGCCAAACGGTCAACCGCGCCAATACGGCGACGGCCATCACTTCCGACACGCCGGATCCGTCGAACGCGGGCGACCCGGTGGCGGTCAACTTCACGGTCACGCCCAGCGCACCCGGCAGCGGCATACCGAGCGGCAACGTAACGGTCAGCGACGGAGTCAATAGCTGCGTTGGGACGGTTGCAGCCGGAACCTGCTCCGTCAGTCTCGCGACCCCCGGGCCCCGTACGCTCACGGCCGTGTATGCCGGGGACGCCAGCTTCAACGGCAGCACGAGCCCGGGTGCGGGGCACACAGTCAACGCCGCCGCCACCGTCCTGACCGTTGCCCCGGCCTCCGGCACTTTCGGCGGCACCGCGGCGCTCTCGGCTACGCTTACGTCGGGCGGCAGTCCGGTGCCCGGCAAGACGATCGTGTTCACCCTGAACGGAACCAGCGCCGGGTCGGCGACGACCAACGCCTCGGGTACGGCGTCGATCGCGGCCGCCAGTCTGGGCGTCATCAACGCCGGGACCTATCCCACCGGCGTGGGCGGGACCTTCGCCGGTGACGCGAGCTTCGCGGCATCGACCGGATCGAGCTCGCTCACGGTGTCACCCAAGGCCACGACGCTCACGCTCACGGTCGGCACCCCGAGCGTCGCGTATGGCGGGACGGCGAGCCTGAGCGCCAAGCTGAGCGAGAACGTTTCCGGCCTCACGATCACGTTCTCGATCGACGGCACTCCCGTCGCCACCGGTACCACCAACAACGGCGGCAATACCGGCACCGCGTCTGTCAACCTGGCGAGCTTCCCGGCCATCGGCGCGGGCTCACACTCCGTGACCGCGGCCTTTGCCGGCGCGACGAACTTCGGCGCCAGCACGGCGTCGGGTACGATCACGGTGACGCCGGGGACCGCCACCGCCGCGCTCTCCAACCTGAACCCGACGTACGACGGGACGCCCAAGGCGGCGACGGTCACGACGACCCCAACCGGGCTTGCGTTCGGCGTGACGTACAACGGCTCGGCGACCGCGCCGACCAACGCGGGGAGCTACGCGGTCGTGGCGACGATCACCGACCCGAACTACACCGGGAGCGCTACCGGCACGCTCACCATCGGCGCGGCCACGGTGACGGGTCATTTCACCGCCAACAACCGAGTGTACGACGGGACCACGGCGGCGACGATCGCCACCCGAACCCTGACCGGGGCGCTGGGCACCGACGACGTCAGCCTGAGCGGTGGGACGGCGACCTTCGCCGATAAGCAGGTGGGCACGGCAAAGACGGTGACCGGGACCGGGTTCTCCCTGACGGGCACCAAGGCCGGCAATTACGTGCTGGCGTCGACCACGCTCACCACGACCGCTGACATCACTCCCCGGACGCTCACGGTGACCGCGACCGGGCAGAACCGAGTCTATGACGGAACGACGGCCGCCACGGTGACGCTGCACGATGACCGGGTCTCCGGGGACGCCGTGACGGTCGGTTTCACCAGCGCGACCTTCAATACCAAGAATGTTGGCAACGGGAAGACGGTTACGGTGACCGGGCTGGCGCTCTCAGGCGCCGACGGCAGCGACTACCAGCTGGCTTCCACGACGGTGACGACCACCGCCGACATCACACCGGCGTCGCTGGTCCCGCACATCACGGCGGAC
>JBGQIW010000039.1:0-23368 GCA_041498715.1 Gemmatimonadota bacterium
AAACTCAACGACGCGGCGGAATGCCGCGGTCTGGCAAGTCTCTGCGGCGACGCCCTCCGCACGATTCCGCTGACGTCACTCAAGCCGTCGCTGGGGCACTGCCTCGGCGCCAGCACCGCGGTGGAAGCCGTGGCCGTCGTCACCGCGCTGCGCCGGAGCCTGGTACCGAGGACCCTGGGGACGACGTGCGTGGACGCCGAGCTCCCGCCATGCAACGTCGCGCTGCACACCACGCGGACCACTGCCCCCAATGTCCTCGTTTTGGCTGAAAGCTTCGGCGGACGGTGCGCGGCGCTCCTGCTGCGCGCCGCCTAGAGCACCGACACCGGGTCGCGGTCGATGACGACCCGGATCTCGCCGGCGCGAGTGAGCCGGCCGGCCCCGTAGCGCACCACCCGACCCAAGGCCGCCGTGGGTCCCTTGAGCAGCACATGCCAGCGCCAGCGCTCCTTGATCCGGGCCAGGGGACAGGGCGCGGGTCCGAGCACGGCGATCGGCAGCTCGTAGCGGGCGACGAGCGCAAGGCACCAGTCGGCCACCTCCGTCGCCCGCTGCCCCACCGCCTGCTCGTCCGGGCCGGAAACGACGAGGTTCACCAGCGCGACGACCGGCGGGTAGGGAGGTGACCGGCGCAGCGCCAGCTCCTCCTCGAGAAACCCCGCGGTGTCGTGCCCCGCCGCGTGGGTCAACGCATGGTGCCGCGGGTTCCGGGTCTGCACCAGCACCCGGCCGCCCTTGGGCCCGCGTCCCGCCCGCCCCGCCACCTGCGCCAGCAACTGGAACGTCCGCTCGGCCGAGCGGAAGTCGGGGAGGTAGAGGCCGGTATCGGCGTCCACCACGCCGACCAGAGTCACGTTGGGGAAGTCGAGCCCCTTGGCGATCATCTGGGTGCCGACCAGCAGGTCCACGTCGCCCCGCTCCACAGCGCCCAGGATGCGCTGGTGCGACCACTTGGTGCTGGTGGCGTCGAGATCCATCCGGGACACCCGCGCGTCGGGAAAGCGCTCCGCCAGAAGCCGCTCGAGCTGCTGGGTGCCGACTCCGCGCATCTCCTGCACCGGATGGCCGCACGCGCGGCAGGCCCGCAGCATGGGCTCTTCGTGGCCGCAGTAGTGACAGCGGAGCTTCTCCGGTCCCCGGTGCACCGTGAGCGAGACCGTGCAGTTGGGACACTGCGGCACTTCGCCGCAGTCGGGGCACTGCAGAAACGCGGCCCAGCCGCGACGATTGAGGAGGAGCAGGGCCTGCTCCCGCCGCGCGAGCACCGTCGCCACCGCCTCCTCGAGCCGGGTGGACCATGGCACCGGACCGGTGCCGGGGACGCGGGGCGTCGTGCGGAGATCGATCAGCTCGACCGGCGGGAGCGGGCGCATGCCGATGCGGTCCGGCAGGCGCAGGAGCGCGAGGTCCCCGACCTGCGCCCGGGCCATCGTCTCGAGGGCGGGCGTGGCGCTTCCGAGCACGAGGACAGCGCCCTCGAGCCGCGCCCGCACTGCGGCGACGTCCCGCGCGTGATAGCGCGGCGCCTCGCCGTTCTTGTAGCTGGCCTCGTGCTCCTCGTCCACGACGATGATGCCGAGATCCGGCACCGGGGCGAAGATCGCGGACCGCGCGCCGACGGCCACCCGGCGCTCGCCCCGCCGGAGAAGCCGCCAGGCATCCGCCCGCTCGCCGTCGGAGAGACCGCTGTGCAGCACGGCGACGTCGCTCCCGAACGCGCCCCGGAGCCGGCTCACGGTCTGCGGCGTGAGCCCGATCTCGGGCACCAGAACGATCGCGCCGCGGCCCTGGGCCAGCACGCGCCGCACCGCCTCCAGATACACCAGCGTCTTCCCGCTCCCGGTAACGCCGAAGAGCAGCGCGCCGGCGCCCGGCTCGAGCCCGGCGAGGGCGGCGAGCGCCGCGTCCTGGTCGGGTGTGAGCGTCGTAGGTGGCGGGGACGCCGGGGTGTCGGCGAAAGGGTCCCGCAGCCGCTCCACCAGTTCGACGCGCGCCAGACCCGCCTTCACCAGCGAGCGGATGAGCGCTGCGTCGAACCCCAGCTGGTCGAGCACGTGCCGGACGGGTGCGCGGCCGCCCAGCCCCTCGACCGCCTCGTAGAGCGCGCGCTGGCGGGCCTTGCGCTTGAACGCGCGGTCGCGCTCGAGCAGCGAGGGCGCCTCTCCGGCGAGCACCAGCAGCCGCTCGGTCGCGCGGTCGGCATCGGTGTCGGGCGGCTCGACCCGCAGAGTGACGGCCCCTACCCGCTCGAGCCGGTCCACCGCGTCCCATACCGGCCGGCGCAGGCCGCGGGCGATCGCCGACACCGCCGCCTCGCCACCGCGCGCTTCGAGCCACGCGAGCAGCTCACCCGCCACGCCGCCGGTCTCCAGCCCCCCCGGCACCCGCGTCACGACTACCTGGGAGGCGCCCCACAGGCCGCCCGGGAGCACCGCCTTCAGGCTGAGCCCGATGGGCGCGCCGTAGTAGCCGGCGATCCACTCCGCGGTCCGCAGCAGCGGGCCGGGCAGCGCCGGCTCCGCGTCCGGCGCGGCGAGCACGTCGCGCGGGGCCACGTCCGGGACGGTCTCGTCCACCGAAACGACCAAGCCGACCAGCTCCCGCTGCCGGACCGGGACGACCACGCGCGCCCCCGGCCCCACGCGATCGGCCAGGGTCTCGGGAATCCGGTAGGTGTAGGTCGAGTGGAGCGGAAGCGGGAGGGCGACGTGCGCGTACGCAGTCATCGCGCGCGCACGCCGAGCCCCGGTCCGGAGGGTAGGACGATCCGGCCCCGCTCGATAGTGGCGCCGGCGAACGGGTCGGCGGCCAGCAGCGCCGCGCCGTCGAGGTCCACGAGGTCCACGAGGGGCGTGAAGTGCGCGGCCGCCGTGATCGCGATGGACGACTCGATCATGCAGCCCACCATCACCATGAGACCGTGGGCGCGGGCCACCGCGATCATCCGCAGCGCCTCCCGCAGGCTGCCGCACTTGGCCAGCTTGATGTTGATCCCGTCCACCGCGCCCACCAGCGGCGGGATGTCGGTGGCAACCAGGCAGCTCTCGTCCGCGATCACAGGGATGCGCGAGGCCCGGGTGACCATCGCCAGCCCGTCACGATCGTGCGCCGGCAGCGGCTGCTCCAGGACAGTGACTCCGAACTCCTCGAGGACGGGGAGCATGCGGATCGCCTGCTTCCGGGTCCAGCCGCAGTTGGCGTCCACCCGAAGCTCCTTGTCGGTGGCAGAGCGGATCGTGCGGAGAATCTCCTGGTCCCGGTTCGTCCCCAGCTTGACCTTCAGTACCGGGTACGGCTCCGCCTCGATCACTTTGGCCCGCATCTTGTCCGGCGTGTCGAGACCGATCGTGAATGTGGAGATCGGCGCCTTCGCCGGGTCCAGGCCCCAGAGCCGGTGGAGCGGCACGCCGAGCCGCTTGCCGACGAGATCGTGCAGCGCGGTGGAGAGACCGGCGCGCGCGGCGGGATTCTCTCCCAGCGCGTGCTCGAGGGCCCGCTCCGCCGCTTCGAGGTCGAACGGATCGGCCGGCAGCTGCGCCGCATAGACGTTCAGCGCGGCCAGGACGGTTTCGGGAGTCTCGCCGTAGTAGGTCGTCGGCGCGGCCTCGCCCCAACCGACCTGGCCGTCGCGATCCCGCACCCGCACCCACACCGTGTTGTGGACGGCCTGCCCCGCGCGGGCGATCAGGAACGGATGGCGGGTAGTGAGCTCGAGGATCTCGGCTTCGACGTGCAATGCGGTAGACACGGCGGCCCCGGTAAAGGACGGCGTGGAGTATATCGAGGGGTGAAGCCGATCGCCACGGAGGCGCCGACTCGGTCAGACCAGCGCGACGACGTGCGCCGTGACTCCTGCCGCCAGCCGCTCGGGGATGTACCCCCCTTCGAGCATACCTACGATCGGCAGCGCGGGATGTCGCTCCCGGATCCGATAGGTGAGATCGGCATAGTGCCCCGGCTCGAGCGTGAATCCGCCGAGCGGATCGCCCAGCATGGCATCGAAACCGGCCGAGATCAGGATGAGGTCGGGCGACCAGCCGGTCGTCGCGGCGACGATCGCGGCCCAGAGATCGTCCACGTACAGCTCCGGCGGGTGTCCCGGGCCGCGCGGCACGTTGAACACGTTGCCCACGCCACGCTCCTCCGCCGCACCGGTCCCCGGATACCAGGGCCACTGGTGCAGCGACACGTAGCGGAGCGACGGATCGGCCTCCACCAGTGCCTGGGTCCCGTTCCCGTGATGCACGTCCCAGTCCACAATGAGGACCCGGCCGCGGCCAAGCCGTTGTGCGTGACGGGCCGCGACCACGACGTTGTTGACCAGACAGAAGCCCATCCCCCGCGAGGACAGCGCGTGATGCCCCGGCGGGCGCACTGCCGCGAACGCGTGCCCGCTCCCGGCGTGGGCGTGGTCCACGGCCGCCATCGCTGCGCCGGCGGCCGCGATCGCGGCGGACCAGCTCTGTCCATTCAGAATCGTGTCGAGGAACAGCGCGCCGCCGCCCCGCGCGCTCAGCGCCTCGACCGAGCGGAGATAGGCGTCACCGTGGACGGCGAGGAGGGCAGCTCTGGGTGCGGGCGCCGCGTCGCGCAGGCTTACCGCCCGCTCCAGCGCGAGCCGCGCGAGCACCGCACGGAGCCGGGCCGGCGTCTCCGGATGGTCCGGGCCCGGGTCGTGGCGCAGGCAGTCGGGGTGAGTGAAGACGACGGCGGGCACGGGTCAGCCGCCGCGCAGCAGCTCCCGGAGGGATTCCGCTTCGTTGCGCAGGGCCCGCCGCGCGGCCGCGATTTCCTCGAGCTGGCGCCGTTGCCAGCGCCAGTAGAACAGCATCAGGCCCGACGAGACGAACAAGGCGGCCCCGATCAGGGCCACCAGCGGATGACCGGTCCAGATGCCGAGTCCGGCGAGCGCGGCGCCGTCGAACCCGAGAAACGCGGAGGCCACGAAGGTCATCGTGCGGTTGGCACTGGCCGAGAGGAACATCCTTACCTCACGGGGCGACGGTGGCGGCGGAGGACGATCAGCGCCGCGTTGGCCGGAACGCCGGCCTGCTTGAGGGAGCGGGTCTCGTCGTCCAGCTCCGCCCCTCGGAACTTGACGAGAAACTCATCCGGGTCGCCCCGGACCCGCGTCCGGGTCAGCGCCTCACGTTTGAGGTCGCCGAGCGAGGTCGAGGGTGGCACGTCGAGCGTCACGGAATCCCACGCGTCCGACACCATGACCCGCACCGGCACACCGCCGCTCATGCCGGGAGGTCGGCGGGCACGGGCAGAGTGGAGAGAAAGCGATCCACCGCCTGATCGAAGAGCAGCGTCGAGCCGCGCACCCGGGTGCCACCCGGCTCCGGCATCACGGCGAGCGCGATCTCTTCACCACCCTGGCCCCGCAGCACGAGGAAGGTCGGCCCTTCCTCCTCCGGATAGGCCGCCCAGAGCGGTACCCGCTCGGCGAAGAATCGCTTGGCGCGGGCGAGCACTTCGGCGCCAGCGAGGGTGGTGATGGTCTCGTAAGTCACGGTGCCGGAATATATGAAGCCACGCCTCACCGGGACCAGTCAGGGGTCGAGGACGCGACGCATGATCGGCCGGGTGGGCGCCCGGCGCGCGACCTCGCGAAACTGCCGCGCCCTCGAGCAGCGCCAGCGAGAGACCCCGGGCTATCTGTGAGCGGAGGGGGCAGTGCGCCTGGTCCGGACGGTGGCGGTGAACAGCTCCACGGGGCGGAACAGATCGGTGAGACGCGGCTTCCGCCGCAGCACCAGCACCAGATCACCGGGCGGAGGCTCGGTCACGCCTTCGACGGTGATGAAGGCCGGCAGGCTCAGGCCCGCCGGCGCGGGCGCGTGATAGCGCTCACCGTGCCAGGCGAGCTCGAGTGTGGCCGGGGGCGCGCGGACCACCCGATCGAGGAAGTAGTCGCCGTCTACCTCGTACACGCCCTCGGCAGGGGAGTCGCCGTCCAGATAGAAGGCCGGGTCGAAGCGCTCACCCTCCTGCCGGGCGAAGTTCGCCTCGACCGCCCGGTCGTAGGCCTCGAGGCCCGGCGCGCGGGCGCGCCACTCGACGTGGTGCCGGAGCTCGTGCGTCAGCGTCTCCCACGCCTCCTCCCGCCAGTCGAAGTCCGGATCGAGCCGGGCGAGCTTCACGAACGAGCCATGGTAGAGGACGATACGGCTCTGGATCGCGCTCGCCGGCGCCCCGTCCGGCGCGGGCAGCGGGACGCATTCGCCGAGGGTGTAGATCTCGGCCCGGGTCGGGTGGGGAATGCTCTTGGGCGAGACGACCACCTCGGCCACGCCGTCGAAGAAGGCGGGAGGGACGTCGGAGGAGAGGCGGTGAACGAGGGATTCGAAGTCGGAGAGGCGCATGAGGGAGAAGCGCTGTACCGGGCGATCGCCAGCCCTCGTCAGCCGGCGAGGTGGTCACGGAGATAACCCTCGAGCTGGTCCAGCGCCACCCGGTCCTGACTCATGGAATCGCGATGGCGGACCGTGACGGTCCCGCCGCTCACGCTGTCGCCATCGATCGTGACGCAAAAGGGCGTCCCGGCCTCGTCCATGCGCCGGTAACGACGCCCGATCGCACCGCTGTCGTCGTAGAAGACCGGGACCCGGCGCTTGAGCGCGTGGTACACCTCGGTCGCGAGCTCGGGCATGCCGTCCTTCTTCACCAGCGGGAAGACGCCGGCCTTGATGGGCGCGATCGCCGGATGGAAACCGAGGACCACGCGCGTCTCCCCCTCGACCTGCTCCTCCCGGTACGCATCCACCATGAGCGTGAGCGTCACGCGGTCGGCACCGGCGGACGTCTCGACGATGTACGGCAGGTAGCGCTCATTGGCCGCCTGGTCGAAGTACTCCAGCTTCTTGCCCGAGTACTGCTGATGCCGGCCCAGATCGAAGTCGGTGCGGTTGTGCACGCCTTCGATCTCCTGCCACCCGAAGGGAAACTCGTACTGGATGTCGAACGCGTCCTTGGCGTAGTGCGCCAGCTCACTCGGTCCGTGCCGATGGAAGCGCAGCTTGGCCGGCGCGAGGCCGAGCGCCAAGTGCCAGTCCATCCGCCAAGCCCGCCAGCGCTCGAACCATTCGACGTCGCTACCGGGCTTCACGAAGAACTGCATCTCCATCTGCTCGAACTCGCGGGTCCGGAAGATGAAGTTTCCGGGCGTGATCTCGTTGCGGAACGCCTTCCCGATCTGGGCGATCCCGAAGGGGATGCGCTGCCGGGAGGAGTTGAGCACGTTCAGATAGTTGACGTAGATGCCCTGCGCCGTCTCGGGTCGGAGATAGACGACCGCGGCCTGGTCTTCCACCGGCCCCATGAAGGTCTTGAACATCAGGTTGAACAGCCGCGGCTCGGTGAGCGTCCCCTTACTCCCGCACACGGGACATTGGGCATCCGGCTGGCCCGGCGTCCCCTTGATCCGGGGATCGTCGGCCCGGAAGCGGTTCTTGCAATGCTTGCAGTCGACCAGGGGATCGGTGAACCCGGCGACGTGGCCGGACGCCTCCCAGACCCTGGGATGCATGAGGATGGCGGCGTCCAGACCCTCGATGTCGTCCCGGGCGTGGACCATGGCGTGCCACCACCGGTCCTTCACGTTCTTCTTGAGCTCGACCCCCAGGGGGCCGTAGTCCCACACGGAGCCGAGGCCGCCGTAGATCTCGGAGGACTGGAAAACGAAGCCGCGTCGCTTGGCGAGCGAGACGAGCTTGTCCATCAAGGTGGTGTCAGCCATCGAGCTCGGGTGGTCTGGGGTGGGGACGGACGCGGGCGTGGGCGCGGGGGAAGATAGGGCTGCAGTTGCCTGGGCGGCAACTCGACGTTTTCCACACACCGGCAGCCAATGTGGAAATCGCTACTGCGGCATGATTTGCGCTTTTTCAGTCCAGCGGTAGTTTTGTGATGTGCAAAACGCGCCACGCCGTCGCCGCTATCCCCGCGCCCGGGCCGATCTCCGCTTTCATTCCGCGACCGGCGCCCTCGCGCTGCACGACGCCTCGGGACCCCGCGCCGAACGCCTCGACTTCGCCGCCGCGCTGGTCCTCACCTACTGCGACGGCCAGCATGACGCCGGCTCGATTGCCGAGGCGGTCGCCGGCTCGCTCAGCCACAGCGACCGCGACGCCCTCCGGGCCGACGTGCGCCGGATCATTCAGGGGTTCGCCCGGGAAGGCCTCGTCGTCTAACTCCCTGCCCGCCGATTCTTTCTCCGCTCACCCGGTTTGGGATAGTCGGCTTTGCGCCGCTCGAGAATATCCCGCACGATCAGCTCGCCGTGCCCCCGCGCGTTCTCGATGAACAGCCGGTTGGCGTCGTTGCCGCTCGCGATCACGCCCGCCAGATAGCACCCCGCGACCGGCGTCGCCATCGTGCTTTCGTTGTGCGCCGGGACTCCGGTCCGGTCATCGACCGGCACGCCGAGCCGGTGCAGCAGCGTGGTGTTCGCATGGTACCCGGTCATCGCCAGCACGGCCTCGGCCGGCAGCGACTCCACACCCGCCCGCCCCTCCTTCTCGATCTCGACGTGCGTCGGGGTGATCGCCCGGACCTTCGACCGCCAGCGGACCGCGATGCTGCCCTCCTTGATCCGGTTGGTGATGTCCGGCAGCACCCAGGGCTTGACCGTCCGGTCCAGCGCATCGCCGAAATGGATGAGCGTCACGTGCGCGCCCGCCCGCCAGCACTCGAGCGCTGCGTCCACCGCGCTGTTCCCCGCCCCGATCACCACGATCCGCAGGTGCCAGTACGGGTGCCCCTCTACGAAGTAGTGGGAGACGTGGGGCAGATCCTCGCCCGGCACGTTGAGCAGGTTGGGATTGTCGAAGTAGCCGGTCGCGAAGACTACGGCCTGCCCCTCATAGCTCGTTTCATCGTGGGGGCGCCGGACCGCGAGATGGAAGGCCCCGTTGGACCGCCGGACAGCGTTGGTCACCTCTTCGCCCGGCCGGATGTCGAGCCCGTAGTGCTCGGCCACCCGGCGATAGTAGATGAGCCCGTCCCGGCGGGTCGGTTTCTCGTGGCTCGCGACGAACGGAACGCCGCCGATCTCTATTCGCTCGGGCGTCGAGAAGAAGGTCATGGCGAGCGGATAGCGCTCGATGGTCGAGACGATGTTCCGGCGGTCGAGCAGGACGCAAGGAATCCCCGCTCCCTTGGCGGCGATGCCCACCGCAAGGCCGCAGGGGCCGGCGCCGATCACGACGAGGTAAGTCGATTCGGCACCGCGTTCACCGTTCACTGTTGTACCTCGATGATCTGATCCCGCCGAGTGCCGACGCTGACGTAACTGACCCGCGCCCCCGACAGTTCCTCCAGCCGGTCGAGATAGCGCCGCGCCTCCGCCGGGAGATCGGCGAGCCGCCGGGCATCCGCGGTCGAGCGCCGCCAGCCGGGGAGCACCTCGTACACCGGCTTCACCCGTCCCAGCAGGTCCACCTCGGACGGCATCTCGGCGCAGGCCGACCCGTCGAGCCGATACGCGGTTCCCACGGGGATTTCGGCGAAGGTGTCGAGCACGTCCAGCTTGGTGACCGCGAGGCCGGTGAGGCCGTTCACCCGCACGGCGTACCGCACGACCGTGGCGTCGAACCAGCCGCAGCGGCGCGGGCGCCCGGTCACCGCGCCGAACTCGCCGCCCAGCTCCCGCAGCCGCTCGCCTTCGGCATCGCTGGCTTCGGTCGGCAGCGGGCCGTTGCCCACCCGTGTCGTGTAGGCCTTGACCACGCCGAGCACCCCGTGGATCGCGGTGGGTCCGATGCCGGCGCCCACGGCAGCCCCGCCGGCCGTGGTGTTGGACGACGTGACGAACGGATAGGTCCCGTGGTCCACGTCGAGCAGCGAGCCCTGCGCCCCCTCGAGCAGGACCCGCTTCCCGCCCTTCACCGCGCGGTGGACGAGGAGCCCGGTGTCGGCGGTGAGCGGGAGCAGGCGCGGGGCCCAGCGCTGGAGGAGAGCCATCTGCGCGTCGAGGGCGGCCCGGTGGGGGCTGCCCATCAGCTCGAGGAGGCGGTTGGCCCGGTCC
Organism: Gemmatimonadota bacterium; assembly: GCA_041498715.1. Classification (GTDB taxonomy): domain Bacteria; phylum Gemmatimonadota; class Gemmatimonadetes; order Gemmatimonadales; family GWC2-71-9; genus DASQPE01. The sequence continues at coordinate 10,028 of JBGQIW010000039.1, forward strand.
ACCCGTTCCGCCACGATCGGCGTGAGGCAGACGATGTCGCGCAGGTCCCCGACCCGGATCCCGCGCCGGCCATACTTGTCTTCGTAGGTCGGCCCGATGCCGCGGCCCGTGGTCCCGATGTTCTGGCTCTTCTCGCTCGCCAGATCCAACAGCTTGTGGAAGGAGAGGACGAGATGGGCCCGGTCCGACACGAACAGCCGTCCGGTCGGATCGATACCCTTCTCCGCCAGCTGATCCAGCTCGGTGAAGAGCTGATCGGGATCGAGCACGACCCCGTTGCCCACGATGCAGGTGACCTGCGGATGGAGGATGCCCGACGGGATCTGCTGGAGGATGAACTGGGTCTGGCCGGTGACGACGGTGTGGCCCGCGTTGGCGCCGCCCTGGTAGCGTACGACCATGTCCGCCCGCTCGGCAAGGACATCGACGAGCTTGCCTTTTCCCTCGTCGCCCCACTGGGCGCCCACGACGACCACACAGGTCGTGCGTGCGTCGAACATGCGGCGTCCCTCCGAGCGGCCAACAAAAAAAGAGCCCCGTGCGGGGCCGGTCCATCCTCAGGGACAACGTAGCGGCTCCCGACGGAAAGGTCAATTCGTTCGCACGGCCGCGCGACCCACCGACATGGCCGTCTTGAAGGAGACAGCGTCTACCGTGTCCGCCGGTGTGTGAATCCGGCACAAGGTGGACCAGTCGAGCCGCGCGAGCGTGATCGCCGTTGCGCCCGCCCGCGCGAGCGGCAGGCTGTCCACGAGGATACCGATGGGAAGCCTTCGGGGCCGGGCGCCCAAGCCGAGGCCTGCGAGTGCCGTGGCCAGCGTCCGTGCCACCGCGTCGCCTCGGGGGTCGTGGCTCACGACGTAGAGCCGCCCGGTTTCGTCCAGCGTGTCGAAGTTCAGCACCTCTCGACCCGCGAAAAGGCCCGGCCGCTCGCGCGCGAGCACCCGGGCCCCGACCAGTCCGAACTCCTCCGCGCCCGTGATGAGGACGCCGGTCGCCGGATCCTCCGTCGCCGCGGCGGCGGTGAGCGCCGCGACGACGCCGCTGCCGTTGTCTCGCGCTCCCGGTGACTGGCCGACGAGCCGTCCTTGCCCCGCGAGTACCGCGGCGCCAAGCCCGATCAGCGCGCCCGCCAGCGCGGCAGGCAGCGGGAGCGGTCCCCACGCTCGGGCAATCGCGAGCGCCGTGAGCCCCGCTCCCGCCGCCCCGACCACCCACACCGCCGCCAGCCGGCCCGCCATGGAGTGGCCCTGGGCCTTGGTGTCGAGGTGGGCGACGATCCAGCGTCGCACCTCGGGCGCGCGGGTGGCGATCAGGTTGGCATCCTCCCGCGGACCGCCGCCGAGCGGCAAAGGCGCGGTGCCGGAGCCGACGCCGAGCGCGAAGAGCCCGAGGCTCGCCGCACCCAGCGTCCAGGCGAGCGGAGCCGCCCACGCAGGAGCCCAGGGAAACGCCAGCAGCGGCACGAGCACCAGGCCGAGCCAGCCCAGGCCAGTGCCGAGCAACGGAAAAGCCCAGAGGGCCGAGGGATGGAAGCGGAAGCGATGCAGCTCGACCGCGTAGCCGAGCGCCCTGAGATGCTCGGCCACCGCCTGGCGGGCGGCCGCGGCCGCTGGCGTCCCGGCCTCCCGGGGCCGGGTCAGCGCGTCCAGCGGAAGGTCAGGCGGAGGCGGCCTGCTTGCCACGCTTGCCGGACGGCGCCGGCGCGCCGGTGGGAATGACCGCCGCCCTGGCCGTCTCGGACGTGATCCGGTCCCCGGACACGAGCTCGTTGAGGTGCTGCTCGAACGTCTGCATCCCGTCGCCCTTCGCGTCGCCGATCAGCCTCTTGAGCTCGCCCAGGCGGCTCGGGCTTCTGAGCGACTCCCGGATAGCGGGCGTCGCCACCATGATCTCCATGGCGGCCACGCGGCCCTTGTCGTCCTTGCGGGGCAGGAGCTGCTGGGCGACGACGGCCCGCACCGCCTCCGAGAAGCGCATCCGGCCGATCTCCCGCTCCGCTGCGGGCATCGCCGCCAGGATCCGCTCGACCGTCGTGGCGACATCCGGCGTGGGCATGGTCGCGATGAGGAGCCGCCCGGTCTCCGCCGCCTTGATCGCGACGTCGATGGTCGGAGCGTCGGCCATGTCGCCGATCACGACGACGTCGGGATCCTGCCGCAGCGCGGCCCGGAGCCCGGTCGCCAGCGCCTCCGTGTCCACGCCGACCTCCCGCTGGGTGACCGAGCAGTTGAGGTCCCGATGCAGGAACTCGATCGGATTCTCGATCGTGACGATGTGCTTCCTGTGGGTCTTGTTGATGTGATGGACGATCGCGGCCACCGTCGAGCTCTTGCCGCTCCCGCTCACGCCCGCCACCACGATGAGCCCGCGCTCCGCCTCCGCGATCGGCTTGAGCGCCTCCGGCAGCCCCAGCGACTCGAGCGAGGGCACGGTGAACGGGATCACCCGCATCACGATCATGAAGCTCGACCGCTGCCGCAGCACGTTCACCCGGAACCGGCCCACGCCGGGCATGCCCCAGGAGCAGTCGAAGTCGCGCAGCTGGTCGATGCGGGCGCGGTCGGTCTCGCTGCTCATCAGCTTGACCGCGATCGCCTTGGTCTGATCCGGCGTCAGGCGCTGCTTGGTGAGCGGGACGAGCTTCCCGTTGATGCGGGCGCGGAAGACGTCGCCGGCCTTGATGTGCAGGTCGGACGCTCCCCGCTCGACCGCCGCCTTGATGATCTTTTCCATATGCACCCGTTGATAGTGCGGTAGCCATTAGCCATTAGCTAACGGCTAACGGCTACTGGCCAATTCTCCACCCGCGGCAGAAAGCCCATGAGCTCGCGCGCCTCCCGTAACGTCTCCCGCGCAATGAACCGGGCGCTGTCCGCCCCCGCCCTGAGGATCTCGTCCACCCGGCCCGGCGCAGCCTCCAGCTCGCGCGCGCGCTCGCGGATCGGCGCCAAGTGCGCCGCCATCGCGTCCGCCAGCACCCGCTTGCAGTCGAGGCAGCCCCACTCGGCGCCCCGGCAGTTCCGGGCGACGTCCACCACCGTCTCCGTCGTGGAGAAGTAGCGGTGCAGGTGGTAGATGTTGCAGATCTCCGGATTCCCGGGATCTTTCCGGGTGACCCGGGCGGGATCGGTCACGGCGGGTCGCAGCTTCTGCCAGATGGCCTCGGGGCTCTCCAGGATCCCGATGGTGTTCCCCAGGCTCTTGGACATCTTCGCCTGGCCGTCGAGACCCATGATCCGCTTGGCTTCGGTGAGGAGCGGCTTGGGCTCGGGGAAGAAGTCCTGGTCACGCCCGAACTCGGCGTTCCAGCGCCGCGCGATCACCCGCGTCAGCTCCAGGTGCTGGACCTGGTCCTCGCCTACCGGAACGAGATCCGCGCGGTAAAGGAGGATGTCGGCCGCCATCAGGATCGGGTAGTTCAGCAGTCCGGCCGGAACGCTTTCGACGTGTTGCGCCTTATCTTTGAACTGCGTCATCCGCTCCAGCTCGCCCAGCGGCGCGACGGCGTTGAGCAGCCACATCAGCTCCACGTGCTCCGGCACGTGCGACTGGACGAAGAGCGTCGCCCGGTCGGGATCGATGCCCGCCGCGAGCAACCCGACCGCCATCTCCCGGGTCCGGCGCGCGAGCGTCGTTGGATCATACTTCGCCGTGATGGCGTGGAGATCGACGATCGCGAAGAGGCAGTCGTAGGAGGCCTGCAGCCGGACCCAGTTCTGGACCGCGCCGAGGTAGTTGCCGATGTGGAGCTCGCCCGACGGCTGGATTCCGGAAAAGATACGCGGCATCATCCAAGGTACCCACCCGAGGCGAGCGCAGCAAGATGCTGTCCTCATTGGACTTACTCGATCTCGCGAGGTCGGCGGCCACCCGGGCCGCCCGCTTCGTCCGCGAGGTCGAACGGCCGGCCGACCCGCTCGCATGGGCGGTCAAGGGCAGCCGGGATTTCGTCACCGAGGTGGACCGGACCTCGGAGCGGCTCATCACCGAGGTGCTGCTGGCGGGCGATCCGCGTGCGCGCATCGTGGGGGAGGAGTTAAGCCCGGAGATCGCGACCGACGGACTGGTATGGGTAGTCGACCCGCTGGACGGCACGACCAACTTTCTCCACGACTATCCCGCCTATGCGGTCTCGATCGCCGCGTCGATGGACGGCGTCCTCACCGCCGGCGTCGTGCACCACATCCCGCGCGACCAGGTGTTCTGGGCCACCCTGGGCGGCGGCGCCTGGTGCGGCGACCGACCGCTGCGCGTGTCTCCCATCCAGTCCCCGGACCACGCGCTGATCGGCACCGGCTTCCCGTTCAAGGATGTCGCCGAGCTGAGCGACTACCAGCGGCAGTTCGCGCGGGTGGCGGCCCGGACCAGCGGGATCCGTCGTGCAGGCTCCGCAGCGCTCGATCTCGCCGACGTCGCCGCGGGACGCTTCGAGGGGTTCTGGGAGCAGCGTTTGTCGGCGTGGGACCTCGCGGCGGGCATCCTGCTGATCCGGGAAGCCGGTGGCATGGCGACGGACTACGCGGGCCGGGATCTCGGCGTCGAGCACGGGCCGGTGGTCGCCGGCAATCCCGCCATTCATCGCTGGCTGCTGGAGACTCTGCGTGACGGGGCCTGACGACTCCGTCGCCGCCTGGGCGGACGCCCTGGCCGGTGCCACGGCCACCCCGGCGGGCGGCTCCGCCGCGGCGATCGGCGGTGCCCTCGCCGGCGCCCTGGTCGAGATGGTCGCCAAGCTCACCGCCGCGCGCGACAGCTATGCCGCCATCCGGACGGAGACCTCCGCGGCCGGGCAGCGCGCGATGACCCTGCGCACCCGTCTGCTGGAGCTGGCGGTCGAGGACGCCACCTCGTTCCAGGAGGTGATGGCGGCGCTCGCCCTGCCCCGCGGGACCGAGGTGGAAATCGCACAGCGCAACGCGGCGCGCTCCGAAGCCCTCAAGGACGCGGCGGGCGTGCAGTACGAGCTCCTGCTCCTGGCCGGCGAGGTGGCCGATCTGGGTGAAGAGCTGGTGGCCCGCGGGCTCCGGAGCGCCGTCGGCGACGCGGCCTCGGCCGTATTTCTGGCCGCCGCCGCCTGCCGCAGTGCCTACTGGGCGATCCGCAGCAACCTCCGGCGCCTCTACGACGACCCCGAGGCCGAGCGGATGATGGCCGGCGCGCTCGAGCGCCTGGAGGAGGTCGCGGCCGTGGAGAAGCGGGTGGTGGTGGAGCTGAGCGAGCGGATGTGAGCCGGCGCCGGGCGGCGCGGTCGGTCAGGCGGCGGTAAGGATCCGCGGGCCGTCCGCGGTGATGGCGACGGTGTGCTCGAAGTGAGCGGAGCGGCTCCCGTCGGCGGTCACCACGGTCCACTTGTCCGACAGGGTACGGGTCGCGGGGTCGCCCACCGTGATCATGGGCTCGATCGCGAGCGTCATGCCCTCGAGCAGGCGGGGACCCCGGCGCGGCGCTCCGTAGTTCGGCACCTGGGGCTCCTCGTGGAACCGGGTCCCGATGCCGTGTCCCACCAGCTCCCGGACCACGCCGTACCCCGCCCCTTCCGCCACCTGCTGCACCGCGTGGCCGATGTCACCCACGTGATTGCCGACCCGTGCGGCGGCGATACCCGCCACCAGACACTCCTGCGTCACGCGGAGAAGCCGCTCAGTCTCGGCGTCGATCCTCCCCACGGGGAAGGTGGCCGCCGAGTCCGCGTGCAGCCCTTCCAGTTGGACGCCCACGTCCACGCTCAGGATGCTGCCTTCGGCCAGCGCCCGCTTGTGCGAAGGAATCCCGTGGACGATCTCCTGGTCGATCGAGGTGCAGAGCGTCTTGGGAAATCCGTAGAGGCCCTTGAACGAGGGTGTCGCGCCGGCGTGACCGCGAATGAACGCTTCCGCCGCCGCATCGAGCGCTTCGGTCGTGACGCCGGGGCGGACCAGCTTGCCCATCATCGCGAGCACGCCGCCGACGATCCGGCCCGCCCGCGCCATGATGTCGATCTCGCGGGGCGACTTGAGCGTGATCATGCGCCGTCGAGGACTTTGCGCACTCGCTCCGCCACGTCGTCCACGCTTCCCAGACCAGGAATCCGCCGCAGCAACCCGCGAGCGTCATACCACGCCAGCACGGGCGCCGTCTGCTCGCGATAGGCACGGAGCCGGGTGGCCACGGCGGAAGGATCGTCGTCGGCGCGGGATTCGATCCCGCGGCGCCGGTCCAGCCTTCCCAGGATTTCGTCATCGCTCACGTCGAGAAAGAGCACGGCGTCGAGCTTCCGCCCCTGCTCGGCCAGCAGCCGCTCCACCCCTTCCGCCTGCGGGATCGTCCGTACGACGCCGTCGAACACGGACCCCTTGGCGGCGGCGGGCCGCGCCAGCTCGTCCCGGACCACGCCGAGGATGATGTCGTCGCTGACCAGGTGTCCGGCCTCCATCACCGCCTTGGCCTTCTGTCCGAGCGGCGTGCCCTGTTTCACCGCCTCGCGGAGCAGGTCACCGGTCGCGAACTTGGGCACGCCGAGCCGCCGGGCGAGAATCACGCCCTGGGTACCCTTGCCGGCGCCGGGGGGGCCCATCAACAGAATGTCCAAGGGGTCGGATTCCCTCGAGAGAAGCGGGAACAGCGATTTTACATGTATCGCTGCTGGCGGCCCCGGAACTTGACCCGCCCCGTCTTCATGAACCCGTCGTACTTCCGGAGCGTGCGGTGCTGCTCCACCTGGGCGATCGTGTCGAGCAGCACGCCGACGACAATGAGGACCGAGGTCCCGCCGAAGTGGGTTTGGATGCCGACCCGCTGGGAGATGATGATCGGGAGCAGCGCGATGAAGGCGAGGAAGAGCGCTCCCGGCAGGGTGACCCGCGAGAGGACCGTATCGATGTAGTCGGCCGTGCTCGCGCCCGGCTTCACGCCGGGGATAAACCCGCCCTGCTTCTTCAGGTTCTCCGCCAGATCCACCGAATTGAAGATGATGGAGGTGTAGAAGTAGCTGAAGATGACGATGAGAATGGCGAACGTCAGATCGTACGGCAGGTCGCCCGGGCTGAAGAAGCTCGCGACCTCCTGCAGGACCGGGCTCTTGGTGAAGCTCGCAATGGTGCCTGGGACGATGATGATGGTCTGCGCGAAGATGATCGGCATCACGCCGGCGGTGATCAGCCGGATCGGGATGAAGGTCTTCTGCCCTTCGCGGATCCGCCCTCGCCCCATCACCTTCCGCGGAATCTGGATCGGAATGCGCCGAGCCGCGATCGTCATGGCCACCACCGCGCCGATCACCGCGATCACCACCGCGACGTAGAACGCAGCGCCAAGGGGGGAGACGATCCCGCCCTTGATGAAGTTGGCCAGCTCCACCGTGGAGGGCCACAGCCGCTCCAGGATCGAGAAGGTGATCAGCAGGCTCATCCCGTTCCCGATACCGCGCTCGGTGATCTGCTCGCCCAGCCACATCACGAAGATCGCGCCCGCCGTGAGGGTCACGACCATGATGAGCCGAGACGCGAAGCCGGGGTTGGGAATGGCGCCCGGGATCGACTCGGTGAAGAGCGCGAAGGTGTAGGCCTGGGACAGGGAGATGAACACGGTGAGATACCGGGTCCACTGGGTGATCTTCTTCCGGCCCTCCTCGTCCTTCTGCAGCTTGCCGACCGACGGCACGATCCCGCCGGCGAGCTGGAAGATGATCGACGCCGAGATGTACGGCATGATCCCCAGGGCGAACACCGTGGCCCGGGAGAGCCCGCCACCGAGCGTATCGTAGAGACCGAAGAATCCGGCGGCGCCGGAGTTCCGGATGAAATCGGCGAGCGCGGTGACGTTGACTCCCGGAGCGGCGATGTGCGCGCCGACCCGGTAGATCACCAGCGCCAGCAGGGTGAAGAGGAGTTTCCGTCTGAGCTCGTCGTCGATGGCGAGCGGAGAAACGCGTGGCTCGGTCACTTCAGACCTCGATCGTGCCGCCGGCCGCCTCGAGCTTGGCTCGCGCCGACGCGGAGAGCCTGACGCCCTGCACGGTGTACGCGCGGTCGGCGTCCCCGGTGCCCAGCAGCTTCACGGGAACGTCGCGCTTGCCGATGAGGCCGGCGGCGAAGAGCGTTTCGGGATTGACGAGCTGGCCGGTCACCTTGCTCAGCTGCCGCAGGTTGACCGCCTGGGCCGTCACCTTGAACGGGTTGGTGAACCCGCGCTTCGGAATGCGCCGGTAGAGCGGCATCTGGCCGCCCTCGAAGCCGGGGTTGGTGGCGCCGCCGGTCCGGGCCTTGTGGCCCTTGTGCCCCTTCCCCGACGTCTTGCCGAGCCCCGACCCGACCCCCCGGCCCACCCGCTTGCGCACGGGAGAGGAGCCGGGCGGCGGGCGAAGCGTGGAGAGCGTGATCGTCGGGACCTTGGTCTGATCTGCCATTACTGCTCCTTGGCCGGCGTCACCTCGACGAGGTGGCGCACCTTGTACAGCATGCCCCGGATCGCCGCTGTGTTCTTGAGGCGGACGGTCTGCTGATGGTGCCGGAGACCCAGGGCCTCGAGCGTGCGGCGCATCGTGGCCGCGTGCCCGATCCCGGAGCGGATCTGTTTCACCGTCAGCGCCGCCGCCTCGGCCTCGGCCGGAACGGTCGCCGCGTAGTAGCGCGGGCCCTGCCGCCCGACCACAGGATTACGGCCCATGGGTCAGACCTCCTGCCGCGGCTTGTAGGCGATCTGGTCTACCTCGATCCCGCGCTCCCGCGCCACCTGGCGGGCCGAGACCAGCCGGGTAAGCCCGTTCATGGTGGCCCGCACCATGTTGTGCGGGTTGGTGGAGCCGAGGCTCTTGGTGAGGATGTCAGTGATGCCGGCGCACTCGAGCACCGCGCGCACCGGGCCCCCGGCGATGACGCCGGTGCCGCTCGCCGCGGGCTTGAGGAGCACCCGGCCGGCGCCGTGCTCGCCCACGATCTCGTGCGGGATGGTCGAGCCCGTGCGCGGCAGCTCCACCATGCCCCGCTTGGCCGCTTCCACCGCTTTGCGCACCGCCTCGGAGACCTCGTTGGCCTTGCCCGTGGCGATGCCGACGCGGCCGCGCCCGTCGCCTACGGCGACCAGCGCGTTGAACGAGAACCGGCGCCCGCCCTTCACGACCTTGGCCACGCGGTTGATGGAGATGACGTTCTCCACCATGTCGCTGTGCTCGCGGTCGCGATCCCGGCGCGGGCCGCCCCGGCCCCGCTCGCCGCCGCGGCCCCTGCCCCGACCACCGCCACCGCCGCCGCCGCCGCCGCCGCCGCCGCCCCGGGGCGCCTCGCCCGCGGGGCGCTCAGGCGCCGGTGCTGCCGCCGCCGGCTCGCTGCCTTCGGGCGTCGCGGTCGTGTGCTGCTCGTCAGCCATGCTAGAGCTCCAATCCGCCTTCGCGCGCCCCGTCTGCGACGGCTTGCACGCGACCGTGATACCGATAGCCCGCCCGGTCGAACACGACCCTCGTGATCCCGGCGGCCTTTGCGCGCTCGGCCAGCAGCTTCCCAGTCGCCTTGCCCTTCGCGACCTTGCCGGCGCCGTCGACCTGGATGCCTTCGCTCCGGTCGGTCACCCCCAGGAGCGTGACCCCGCGGTCGTCGTCCACCAGCTGGGCCGCGATGTGCTTGAGCGAGCGGAACACCACCAGCCGCGGCCGCTCGGCCGTGCCCTGCACCGTCTTGCGCACCCGGAGGTGGCGGCGGTAGCGCCGCGCAGCCCGGGTCTTCGGGGCATGGATCGCTCTCATCGTTATTTCGCTCCGGTCTTGCCGGCCTTGCGGCGCACTTGCTCGCCCTGATACCGGATCCCCTTGCCCTTGTAGGGCTCCGGCGGCCGGACCTGACGGAGCTCCGCGGCCACCTGGCCGACCAGCTCCTTGTCCGGGCCTTCGATCTTCACGATCACGTTGTTGTCCACCGAGATCTTGATCCCCTTCGGGGCCTCGTATTTGACCGGATGCGAGTACCCGACCACGAGGTTGACGCCGTAGGGCTTGGGCTCGGCCTTGTAGCCCACACCCTGGATCTCGAGCGTCTTGGCGAAGCCCTTGGAGACGCCGTCCACCATGTTCTGGACCAGCGTCCGGCTCAGCCCGTGGAGCGCCTTGTGCCGGTTCTCGTCGCTCGGCCGCGCCACCGAGACCTGGTCGCCGCTCACGCTGAGCGCCATGTCGGGGTGGAAGGTGCGGCTCAGCTCCCCCCTCGGCCCCTTCACCGACAGCGTGCGCCCGGCGAGCGCGACGGTGACACCCTTGGGAATCGCGACCGGCTTTCTACCGATCCGGGACACGGCGCCCTCCTACCAGACCACCGCGAGCAGCTCGCCGCCGAGATTGGCGGTTCGCGCTTCGCGGTCGGTCATGAGGCCCTTCGGCGTGGAGACAATCGCCATGCCGAGGCCGTTCTTGACCCGGGGGATCTCGCGGCACTTCACGTAGCGGCGCAGGCCGGGCGTGGAGACGCGGCGGAGCTCACGGATCACGGGCTCGTCGTTGTGGTACTTGAGGTACAGCCGCAGCACGCCGTGCATGCCGTCGTCCAGTACCTTGAAGTCGGCGATGTAGTGGTTGTCGCGCAGCAGCCGGGCCAGCTCGCTCTTGAGCTTGGACACCGGCATGTCGACCCGCCGGTGGCCTGCCGAGCAGGCGTTCCGGATCCGGGTCAGCATGTCCGCGACGGGATCTGTCAGACTCATCCGATGTCCCCCTACCAGCTGGCCTTGCGCACGCCCGGGATGTCTCCCCGCAGCGCGAGCTCACGGAAACAGATACGGCAGAGCCCGAACTTGCGGAGCACCGCCCGGCTGCGGCCGCAGCGTTGGCACCGCCGCACCGTGCGGACCTTGAACTTCGGTGTGCGCTTCGCCCGTTCGATCCAACAGGTCTTTGCCATGTCGCCTCAACTGCAGTAAACGGTGAACGGTGTTGCCTAGGCCACCCTCGCCGGGGTCTCACCCCTGAACGGCCACCCCAGCTCCCGGAGCAGGGCCAGCGCCAGATCGTCCCGCGGCGCCGACGTCACGATCGTGATGTCCATCCCGTGGATCTTCTCGACCTTGTCGTAGTCGATTTCGGGGAAGATCATCTGCTCCTTGATCCCGAACGTGTAGTTTCCTCGGCCGTCGAAGCTCCGGTTCGACAGGCCGCGGAAGTCCCGGATACGCGGGATCGCGAGCGTGATGAACCGGTCGAGGAACTCGTACATCCGTGCGCGGCGGAGCGTCACGGTGACGCCGACCGGCACGCCCTCGCGGATGCCGAAGTTCGCGATCGCTTTCTTGGCCTTGGTGATCACCGGCTTCTGCCCGGTGACGATCCCCAGCTCTTCTGCCGCCGCCTCGAGCTGCTTCGGGTTCTTGCTCGCATCGCCCATGCCGATGTTGAGCACCACCTTGAGCAGCCGCGGCACCTGGTGCGGATTGCCGAGCCCGAACTCCTTCAGGATCCGCGGCCCCACGGTCTGCTCGTAGTAGACCTGGAGCCGCGGCTTCCCCTCGGCCGCCTTGGGCGCCGGGTCGGTGGCACCGGCGGGCGCGCGGTCCCGCCCCTTGCCGCCGCCCTGGCCCGCGGGGGCGGTCTTCTTCGGGGCGTCTTTCTTGGGCGCGTCCTTCTTGGGCGCGTCCTTCTTGGGCGCCTTCTCTTTCGGCGTCTCGTCGGCCATAGCTACCGCGTCCTCGGGATCGGCTGGTCCGACTTGACCGCGATCCGCTCCAGGGTTCCGTCCTTGTCCTTGCGCCGACGGACCCGCGTCGGCTCGCCACTCTTCGGGTCGATCAGCATCGCCTTCGAGTGATGGATCGGCGCCGCGAAGGTCACGATGCCCGCCTCGCTTGTGGGCGTGGCGCGCCGGTGCCGCTTCACCAGGTTGACGCCGTCGATCACGATGCGCCCGGCCTTCGGGAGCACCCGCAGGATTTTTCCGCGCTTCCCCTTGTCGTCGCCCGAGATCACCTGGACCGTGTCGCCCTTGGTGAGGTGGAGCTTCATCCGGACCGGCGGCGTGTGCCGGATCCGCTTTGCCTTCCGGTAGACCAGCGGCTTCATGCTACAGCACCTCCGGCGCCAGCGAGACGATCTTCATGTAGCGCTTCTCCCGGAGCTCGCGCGCCACCGGCCCGAAAATGCGCGTGGCCCGGGGCTCGCCCGCGTCGGTGATCAGCACGGCGGCGTTCTCGTCGAACCGGATGTAGGAGCCGTCCTTGCGGCGGACTTCCTTGGCCGTGCGCACGATGACCGCCCTGGCGACGTCGCCCTTCTTCACCTGTCCGGTCGGGATCGCGTCCTTGATCGCGACGACGACCTGGTCGCCCAAGCTGGCGTACCGCCGCTTGCTGCCGCCCAGGACGCGGATCACGAGCGCCTTGCGGGCCCCGGAGTTGTCCGCGATGCGAAGAATCGTTTCTTGTTGGACCATAGCTGTTAGCCTATTTCGCTCGCTGCACGATCTCCACCACCCGCCACCGCACCGTCTTGGCGATCGGGCGCGTCTCCATGATGCGCACCGTGTCGCCGATCTTCGCGCTCTTGTCGTCGTGCGCCTTCACCGTCTTGGTCCGGGTGACCTGCTTGCCGTACTCCGGATGGGCATACCGCCGCACCAGCGACACCACGACGGTCTTGGTCATCTTGTCGCTGGTCACGACGCCCTGACGAACCTTGCGGCGCCCGCGGACTTCGGTCTCTGCCATGGCCCTCACCCTCGCACCTGGCCTGCGCGCTCGCGCAGGACCGTCTGGATCCGGGCGATGTCCCGGCGGATCGCCCGGAATCGCATCGGGTTGTCGATTGCTTCCGTGGCGGAGCGGAACCGGAGGCGGAAGTCTTCCTCCGTGAGCGCCTGCTGCAGCGCCTCGAGCTCGTCACTCGACTTGTCTCGCCACTCCTTGAGCCGGTCGGCGCGGGTCTGCTTGTCCACGTCAGCTCTCCTCCCGCTTCACGAAACGGGTCCGGACCGGCAGCTTGGCCTGCGCCAGGCCCAGCGCCTTCTTGGCCAGATCCTCGGGAATCCCCTCGAGCTCGAACAGCACCCGGCCCGGCTTCACCACGGCCACCCAGCCCTCCGGATTGCCCTTGCCCTTCCCCATCCGGGTCTCGGCCGGCTTCTTCGTGATCGGCTTGTCCGGAAAAATTCGGATCCACACCTTGCCGCCGCGCTTCATCTCGCGCGTCAACGCGACACGCGCCGCCTCGATCTGACGCGCCGTGACCCACGCGGCCTCCATCGCCTTAATACCGTATTCGCCAAAGTCGATCTTAGTGGCGCCCTTGCTAAGTCCGGAACGGCGGCCTCGCTGTTGCTTGCGATACTTGACTCTCTTCGGCATTAACATCGAAATCATTCTCCAAAGCGTCGTTTACTTCCGGGACGGCCC
>JBGQIW010000040.1:0-23217 GCA_041498715.1 Gemmatimonadota bacterium
CTGGGCGACGGCGTCGCGGGGTTCGGCTGCGAGTTGGCCGACCCGACGCAGATCGAGGCGGCGGTCGCCGGCGCCGAGGCCGCCTTCGGGCCGATCGACATCCTGGTGAACAACGCCGGCCTCACCCGCGACCAGATCCTGCTCCGGATGAGCGAGAGCGACTGGGACACGGTGCTGGACGCGAACCTGAAGGGCGCGTTCCTCGCCACCCGCGCGGTGCTGAAGGGCATGATGAAGCGGAAGGCCGGCCGGATCATCAACGTTACGAGCATCGTCGGCCTCATCGGCAACAAGGGCCAGGCGAACTACGCGGCCTCGAAGGCCGGGCTGATCGGGCTCACGAAGTCGGTGGCGAAGGAGTACGCCAGCCGGAACATTCTGGTGAATTGCGTCGCGCCGGGCTTTGTGGAGACCGACATGACGGGCGCCTTGCCGGTCGAGGCCCGGGCCACGTTATTACAGCAGATCGCCCTGGGGCGCCTCGGGCGGCCGGAGGACATCGCCGGCGCGGTACTGTTCCTGGCCTCGGATCTGGCGGCGTACGTGACGGGGCAGGTGCTGGTCGTGGACGGTGGGATGGTCATCTAGGCGGACCCTCAATCGCGGACGAGGACGACATGAGCGACGTCGAAGAGAAGGTCAAGGACATCATCGTCGAGGAGCTCGGCGTGGAGCGGGAAAAGCTCAAGCCCGACGCCAGTTTCATGGAGGACCTCGGCGCCGACAGCCTGGACACCGTCGAGCTGGTGATGGCCTTCGAGAAGGAGTTCGACATCGACATCCCGGACGAAGAGGCGGAAAAGCTCCGCACCGTCGGCGATGCCATGAATTATCTGCACCAGAAGATCGGGAAATAGCTTGACCCACCGCGTTGTCGTCACCGGCCTTGGAGCGGTGACCCCTATCGGTACCGACGTCGACTTGACCTGGGCCGCTCTCCTGGCCGGCCGCTCGGGAGCGGCGACGATCACCAAGTTCGATCCGGCCAAGTTTCAGGTCCGGTTTGCGTGCGAGGTGAAGGGGTTCGACCCGTCCCGCTACATGGACAGGAAAGAGGCCCGGCGCTACGACCTGTTCGCCCAGTTCGCGCTCGCGGCCGCCCACGAGGCGATCACCCAGGCCGGTCTCGAGGGCAAGTTCCCCGCGCCGGAGCGCACCGGTGTCATCATCGGCAGCGGCATCGGCGGCATGCAGACCTACGAGGAGAACTGCTCCATCTATCTCACGAAAGGGCCGGACCGGGTGTCGCCCTTCTTCGTGCCGATGTACATCCCGAACATTGCGGCGGGGCTGGTGTCGATGCGGTACGACCTCCGCGGACCCAACTTCTGCACCGTCTCCGCCTGCTCGTCGTCCGCGCACGCGCTGGGCGAAGCCTACACCATGATCCGGAACGGCATTGCCGACGCCATGGTGAGCGGCGGCTCCGAGGCCGCCATCACCGGCCTCACGGTCGCCGGATTCCAGAACATGAAGGCGCTCTCCACCCGGAACGACTCGCCCGAGACGGCGAGTCGTCCGTTCGACAAAGATCGCGACGGGTTCGTGCTGGGCGACGGCGCCGCCGTCTTGGTGCTGGAGAGCCTGGAGCACGCCCAGCGCCGCGGCGCGCGCATCCTGGGCGAGATGGTCGGGTACGGCTCGAGCGCCGACGCGCATCACCTCACCCAGCCCGCGCCCGAGGGCCGGGGCGCGGCGCAGGCCATGCGGGACTGCCTCGCCGACGGGAGGATCGCGCTGGAGGAGGTGGGCTACATCAACGCCCACGGGACGTCCACCCCCCAGGGCGACGTGGCCGAGACCCAGGCCGTGAAGTCGGTCTTCGGCGATCGGGCGTACAAGCTCGTCTTCGGCTCCACCAAGTCCATGACGGGACACCTGCTCGGCGGCGCGGGCGCGCTCGAGTTCCTCATCTCGCTCCTGGTCACTACCTGCGGGGTGATCCCCCCGACGATCAACCAGTTCACGCCCGACCCCGAGTGCGATCTCGACTCCGCGCCCAATCAGAAGGTGACGCGGGACGTCGAGGTGGCGCTCTCGAACTCGTTCGGGTTCGGGGGGCATAACGTGACGTTGGCGGTGAAGGGATACGAGACGTAGCTGTTAGCCACCGGAGCCCTCCCGTGCGAACGCGGCTAATAGCTAACGGCTAATAGCTCATATACCTTATCCCTATGCCCGACCTCCTCGACGTCAATCGTCTCCGGGATCCAGCGCTTCGGCCGATCGGCGAGAGAGTGCTGCGGGGTGAGCGGCTCGAAGCGGCCGATGGGCTGGCTCTCTACGCCACGACCGACCTCCTGGGCCTGGGCCTCCTGGCCGATGCCGCCAACCGGCGCCGCAACGGTGACCGGGTCTTCTTCTCCGCCAACCAGCACATCAATCCGACCAACGTGTGCGTCCTCCGGAACACATGCGTGTTCTGTTCCTTCGCGCGCATGCCGAAGGAGGAGGGAGCCTACACCCGCTCGCTGGACGAAGTGTACGCCGAGGCGGAGCAGGCTCGCGGCGCGCCGACCCGCGAGTTTCACATCGTGGGCGGGCTCCATCCGAAGCTCCGGCTGAGCTATTACACGGACATGATCCGCGGGCTCAGGGAGCGCCACCCGGGCGTCCACATCAAGGCGCTCACCGCGGTGGAGATCGCGCACCTGGCGCGAATCGAGAAATCCACGGTCCGCGAGGTACTGCTCGCGCTCAAGGACGCCGGTCTCACGAGCCTCCCGGGTGGTGGCGCCGAGGTCTTCAGCACCGCCGTGCGGGCGACGATCGCCGAGCGGAAGCTCACCGGCCAGGAGTGGCTCGAGGTGCACCACGTCGCGCACCAGCTGGGCATTCCGACCAACTGCACCATGCTCTACGGCCACGTGGAGACCGCGGCGGACCGGATCGAGCACCTGAGCATGCTCCGCGCGCTCCAGGACGAGACCGGCGGATTCCTCACCTACATCCCGCTGGCTTATCACCCCGATCACAACGAGCTGGGTGAGGAGCTGGGGCGCGTTGGCACGGCAACGACCGGCTACGAAGACCTGAAGGCCATCGCTCTCGGGCGGCTCTTTCTGGACAACATCCCCCACGTCAAGACCCACTGGCCCATGGTGACGCCGTTCCTCTCGCAGATCGCGCTCGGCTTCGGCTGTGACGACGTCGAGGGCACGGTGGTATACGAGCGGATCTACCATGAAGCGGGTGCCATGACCGACATGGGCCTGCCCTATCTCGAGCTGGTGCGACTGATCCGCGGGGCGGGGAAGCGGCCGGTCGAGCGCGACAGCCTCTACCGCCCGGTGCGCGAGACGTTCGACGACCCGTCCCCGGACGAGCCCGCCCGGCGGGGCGCCAGCCTGCCCGTGGTGCACGCCGCATGAGGCTCGGGCGGATCCCCTGGATCAACTGCTACCCGGTGTACGGGGCGATCGACCGCGCGCTCGTCCCGATGCCGGCGGAGCTGGTGACGGGGACCGCCTCGGAGCTCAACGACCTGCTCGCCGCCGGCGAGCTGGACGTGAGCGCCGTCTCGGCTGTGGAGTACGCCCGCAACGCCGCCGCCTACCACCTGCTCCCGGACCTCGCGATCACCTGCGACGGCCCGGTCCACAGCGTCGCCCTGTTCTCCCGCCGCCCCGTGGAGAGCCTGTCGGGATCGACGGTTCTCCTCACCGCGTCGTCCCGTACGTCGGTGCTGCTGCTCGAGCTGCTCTGCCGCCACCGCTGGGGCATCACCCCGAGGTTCGCGACCGTGCGGGCCGAGGCCACCGACCTCGCGAGCCTGGCGGGGCTGCCGCACGAAGCCGTCCTGGTGATCGGAGACGCGGCGCTGCTCCTGAGCGCCCGGCACGAGTACCCCATCAAGCTTGACCTGGGCGCCGAGTGGCGGGCGTGGACCGGGCTCCCGTTCGTCTTCGCGGTCTGGGCCGCCCGGCGCGAAGCCGCCCCCGGTCCGGTGTGGGCAATTCACCGGCGGCTCCTGGAGTCGCGCGCTTGGGGGCTGGGGCACCTGGACGAGCTGG
Organism: Gemmatimonadota bacterium; assembly: GCA_041498715.1. Classification (GTDB taxonomy): domain Bacteria; phylum Gemmatimonadota; class Gemmatimonadetes; order Gemmatimonadales; family GWC2-71-9; genus DASQPE01. Next base: position 4,014 of record JBGQIW010000040.1, read on the forward strand.
CTGCCGATGCGGCCCGCCGCACCGGGGTCAGGGAGCCGGTCTGTCGCGCGTACCTGGGCGACCTGGACTACGCTCTGTCGTATCGGCATTTGACAGGGCTCACCGACTTCTTCCGGCGGCTGGCGCAGGACGGGCTGGTGCCCGATGGGTCACTTTCCTTTATATCGGCGGCGTAAGCGATTGTCTTTATGACTGTTGTCGATCGTGGTTCGAGTGATTTCAAGGCTTATCTCGAGCTGTACGAGCGGGCTGACCTGCTTGAGCTCGGTGCGCTCGCCGACTCCGAGCGGTGGCGGCTCCACCCCGCCAACGAGGTTACCTACATCATTGACCGGAACATCAACTACACCAACGTGTGCGTGGCGGACTGCCAGTTCTGCGCGTTCTACCGGCGACCCAAGCACCGGGAAGGCTACGTCCTGAGCTTCGAGGAGATCGGCCGGAAGATCGACGAGTGCAAGGCACTCGGCGGGGTCCAGATCCTGATGCAGGGTGGGCACAATCCCTACATCCCTTTCGAGTGGTATCTGGACCTCATGCGGTACATCAAGCAGCACCACCCGATCCATATCCACGGGTTCTCCCCGTCCGAGGTCGTGTTCTTCAGCGAGCGGTTCGGGTTGTCGGTACCGGAGGTGATCCGCGAGCTCAAGGCGGCGGGGCTGGACAGCATTCCGGGGGGCGGGGGCGAGATCCTCGTGGATGAGGTCCGCCAGCGGGTCGCCAAGAAGAAAGCGCAGACCGACGAATGGCTCGGCGTGCAGGAAGAGGCCCACCGGCAGGGCATGCGCACGTCGGTGACGATGATGTACGGCCTGGGCGAGAGCAACGCCGACCGCATCGAGCATCTCTTCCGGGTGCGCGACCTGCAGGCCCGCACCGGCGGGTTCACCGCGTTCATCTGCTGGCCGCTCCAGCCCGAGGGCACGCCGGGCATGTCGCACTACCGGAAGACCGACGCCGTCACCTATCTCCGCACCCTCGCAATCAGCCGCATCGTGCTCCGGAACGTCCCCAACCTCCAGTCGTCCTGGGTGACGATGGGACACAAGGTGGGGCAGGTGGCGCTCCGGTTCGGGGCCAACGACTACGGCAGCCTGATGATGGAGGAGAACGTGGTGTCGGCGGCGGGAACGACGCACCGCACCACCCTCGTCGAGATCGAGCGCCTGATCCGCGACGCGGGGTACGAGCCCCGGCGCCGGCGGCAGGACTACTCGGTGATCGAGGAGCCGGTCGCAGCATGAGCGCGGGGGGAGCGAGTTGGGGCGACGAGAGCAACTGGAGCGCTCGGGCAGAGTGGGCGATCCTGCGGGCGCTGCAGTTCCCGCTACGCTCGTCGAGCCGCCATCTCGATCCGGTGGCGGGAACCGACGCGCCCTTCGGATCACTCACTCCGCCCGTCGCGTCCACGTCGCCTCAGCCCGCCCGCGCGTGATCCGCGTCGGCATCGGCTACGACTCGCACCGCTTCGCCCCCGATCGCCCGCTCGTGCTCGGCGGCGTCATCATCCCGCACTCGCACGGCCTCGCCGGCCACTCCGATGCGGACGCCGTCGCCCATGCCCTGACCGATGCGATCCTCGGCGCCGCGGCTGCCGGCGACATCGGCCAGCTCTTTCCCGACACCGACCCGCGCTGGCGGAACGCGGACTCCCTGGAGCTGCTGGGCTCGGCGCACGAGGTGGTGCGGCTCCGCGGCCTCACCTTCCGCCAGGCCGACCTCACGATCATCACCGAGCAGCCGAAGCTGGCGCCGCACCTGCCGGCCATGGCCGAGCGGCTCGCGGGGCGGCTCGGCGTCGCCGCCGGAGACATCAGCCTCAAGGCGAAGACGAACGAGCTCATGGGGTTCATCGGCCGGGGTGAAGGTCTGGCGGTGCTGGCGGTGGCGACCCTGGAGGCGCGCTGATCGAATCGGTCCTGGAATGGCTGACCGGACTGCCGCCGCTCGCCGTCTACGCCTTCCTCGCGCTCATCGCGGCGGTCGAAAACGTGGCTCCGCCCGTCCCATCCGACGCGGCCGTGCTGCTCGGGGCGTTTCTCTCCCGGCGCGGCGTCACCTCCTCGCCCGCGGTCTTCCTCGTGGTTTGGCTGGCCAATGTCGCGGGAGCCATGGGCGTCTACTTCGCCGCCCGCCGGTACGGCCGCCGGCTGTTCGACACCGCGACCGGGCGGCGGATCCTCACGCCCCACGCGATCGCCGCCATCGAGCGGGAGTACCTCCGCTTCGGCATCGGCGGCATCTTCATCGCGCGGTTCCTACCCGGCATCCGGGCCGTCGTTCCGCCCTTCGCCGGCATCGTGAACCTCTCTCCGCTCCGGGCCGGGCTCCCCATCGTGTTGGCCTCGGGCATCTGGTACGGGGGGCTCACCCTGCTCGGCGCGGAGCTGGGAGCGCACTGGGACCGGATCAGCGGGATTCTCTCCGGCTTGAATCGCACGCTCGCCTGGCTCGCCGTCCTCGTGCTGGGGGCCTGGGCGCTGACGGCGTGGCTCCGCTCCATTCGGCGCCGGCGGGAGCGGGTCTGGGACGCCGCCACCCGCGCGCTGGGCGAGCCCAAGCCGACCGGCGAATATCCCGCGGTGAATCCCCGGACCGCTGCCATGCTCGTGGTCGAGCTCGCGTACGCCGATGAGGCGCTGACACCGGAGGATCGCGCTGTGATCGAGCGGCACCTGCGAAAGCGCTGGGGCCTCGAATCGCCGCTCGCGTCGCCGCCGCCGGCAGGGGGCGGGCTGTCGCGTTATCGCGATCGTCTGGTGGAGCGCTTTGGCCGGTCCCAGCGCGTAGCGTTGGTCGAGGAGATGTGGCGTGCCGCCTTCAGCGACGGGACGATCGGCGCCCAGGAGGACCGGGTGATGCGCCGCGCGGGCGAGCTGCTGGGGTTGTCGCCCGCCGAGGTGAGTGCAGCGCTGGGCCGCTCCCGCGAGGGCATGGGGGCGGGCGGATGACCGCGGTGCTGGACCAGATCGATCGGGAGTTCGAGCTCGAGCCCTTCCGTGACTACCTCGCGCTCGAGGCGGGCCACAGCGAGAACACGGTGCGCGCCTACCGGCGAGACCTGCGCCGGCTGGGCGAGTTCGCCCTTTCGCGCGGCGTCCGGAGTCCCGGCGACGTCACCCGCGCGCTCCTCCGCGACTTCGTCTACATGCTCAAGGATCTGGGTCTGAGCCCCGCGACGATCCGGCGGGAAGTCTCCGCCATCCGCACCTACTTCGGTTTCCTGATCGGCGAGGGGAGGCTGAGCGCGGACCCGAGCGACCGGCTGGAAAGCCCCCAGCGCGGACGCCGCCTGCCCGAGACGCTCACCGTAGGGGAGGTGGATGCGATCCTTGCCGCACCGCATGTGGAGGAGCCGCTCGCCTGGCGGGATCGCGCGTTCCTCGAGCTGGCCTATGGCGCCGGGCTTCGCGTCTCGGAGCTGTGCGGCCTGGGCCTGACCGACCTGCTCCTGTCGGAGGGGCTGGTGCGGGTCTTCGGGAAGGGTGGCAAGGAGCGGCTGGTGCCGATCGGCCGCGGGGTGATCGGGGCGGTCTCCACCTATCTGCACACCGTGCGGCCGTCCCTCGACCGGGGCAAGTCGGTGGGACGCGTGCTGCTGAACGTCCGGGGCGAGCCGCTGTCGCGCGTCGGCGCGTGGGGCATCGTGAAGCGCTGCGCCCGCCGTGCGGGAATCACCAAGCGGGTGACGCCGCATACGCTCCGTCATTCCTTCGCCACCCATTTGCTCGAAGGGGGTGCCGACCTGCGGGCGGTGCAGGAGATGCTCGGGCACGCCGATCTCTCGACCACGCAGATCTACACCCATGTGGACCGCGAGTACCTCCGTTCGGTCCACAAGCAGTTCCACCCGCGGGCCTGAGAGGTGCGCCGGGAGGCCGCCTTGCTGGGGGTCGTCGGTGCCGCGCTCGGCTGCGCGCGCTACACGCCCGCGCCCCTCGACCCGGCTGGAACGGCCCAGGCCTATGCTGCCCGGCGCCTCGACGCGCCCGGGTTCGAAGACTGGCTCGCCGCCCATGGTGGAGCGGACAGTGCGTGGACCTCGGCCACATTGAGCCTCGCCGCCCTGTACTTTCATCCGGCCGTCGCCCGGGCCCGGGCCGCGTGGGAGACGACCCGCGCCGCTGAGCGGACTGCGGGCGCCCGGCCGCAGCCGGATCTGCAGAGCGAGCTGGGATATGCCACCTCGAGCGCCGTCTTCGAGTCGAGGTGGCTCGCGGTGCTGAGTGCGGTTTTCACGGTGGAGCTGGGCGGAAAGCGGGGCGCGCGGGTGATCGCTGCGCGGGCGCGGACCGCGGTCGCCGAGACGGATCTCGAGGACACGGCCTGGCGGACGACGCGAGCAGTGCGCGCCGCCGCGGTGGAGCTCGCCGGCGCGAAGGAGCGGTTGGCCGACGCGGCCCTGGGATCGGACCGGGTGTCGGCCTTTGCCGCCCGGCTCCAACGCCGCTACGACGAAGGCACACTCGGGCGGGCCGACCTCGCGGCGATCGAGGCGGAAGCAGCGGACGCGCGGGCGGGTGCGGCCCATGAACAGGCCGCCCTAGATGCCGCGCAGGTCACGCTCGCCCGGGCGGCGGGACTTCCGCCGGCCGCACTGGAGAACGTGCCCATCGGGCGCGAGTCTCCGCCGGCCTGCGTTGCGCACTCGGGCGACAGCGTTCAGGCGCTGGCATTGCGCCGCCGGCCCGATGTCGGGCGGGCCCTGGCGGAATACGCCGTGGCCGAAGGCGACCTCCGCGTCGCCGTCGCAGGATCGTATCCCGACGTGAGCCTGGGCCCCAGCTTCAATTGGGACCAAGGCATCGCCCGCTGGTCGCTGCTGCTCGGGTTGCCGCGGCTCCCGCTCAACGGCAACCGCGGCCCGATCGGCGAGGGCGTCGCGCGGCGGCGGGAAGCGGCGGCCCGATTCACCGAGCGGCAGGAAGCCGTGCTCGAAGAGGTGAGCGATGCGGCGGCCGGCTGCGGCGTCGCGCTGGCCGATGCCGAAGGGGCCGATTCGGTGCGCGAGGCGACGGAGCGCCGGGCGGAGCTGGCCCGCTCCGCCTACGAGCGTGGTGAGATCGGCGTCACCGATCTCGAGCCGCTGGAGCTGGCGGAGACGCGCGCGCTGCGCGACCTCCACGCCGCCCGGCAGCGCCTTGCGGCGGCCGGGCTCGCACTCGAAACGGCCACCGGCGCCTGGCCGCCGGGCGCGGTGCGCTGGCCCGACCCGCGGGAGCCGGTAAAGCCGGAGGAGGATTCGCGCTGATGCGGTGGACCGTGCGGCTGGTCGGCTTAGTCGTCCTCGCCGCGGTGGCGGGCCTGCTCGTGTGGACCTACCGTGACCATCAGGCCCGGCTCGCCGCCCAGGCCCTCCGGGCAGCGCCGGTCGTCGCCCCAAGCCGCGTGAAGGATGTCGCCGGCGTGGCGATGGTGGTGCTGGACAGCGCCGACCTGGAGCGACTCGGGCTCGGCACCGCGGTGCTCAAGCGGGCCTCGGCGGCGCCGGTCCGTCGTCTCGCCGGCGAGCTGGTGGCCGAGCCGGATCGGATCACGGCGGTGCGCGCGCCGATTGCGGGACGTCTCGGCCTCCCGGAGGGCGCTCGCTGGCCGGTCTTCGGGGAGCGGCTGTCCGGCGGCACGGTGATCGCCCAGGTCTCGGATGCCAAGCCCCAGCTGCTTGCCCGCGGGGGCGTGGTGACCCAGGTGGGCGCGCAGCCGGGCGAGATGGTGCAACCAGGCCAGCTCCTGCTCGAGGTGACGGACTACGACGAGCCGCTGGTGCGGGTGGCCTGGCCGGCGGATCTGTCGCGCCCGCCGGCGGAGATCGGCCTCTCGCTCGCCGCCGAGGGCGCGCGTGCGGTGCGGGCCCGGCTCCTGGGCGCGGCTCCGACCGCGGACCCGGTGACGCGTCTGCCCGCGTATCTGTTCCGGGCCGAGCGGGGTCTGGGCGGCGCGCGTCCGGGCGCCGCGGTCGTGGTCACGGTGGTGGAGCGCGGGGCGCCGGCGAATGGCGTCCTGGTGCCCGACCGCGCCGTAGTCCAGTGGCAAGGGCTCGCCTGGGCCTTCGTGGAGCATGGTGCCGGGCGCTTCGTCCGCGTACGGATCCCGACCGACCGCGCCGTGCCGGGCGGCTTTCTCGCGGCGGGCGGCCTTTCGGCCGGTGACACGGTCGTGGTGGAGGGGGCCGAGCAGCTGCTTTCCGAGGAGTTCCGCGCCCGCGTGACTGTGGGCGACGAGCCCGGCGAATAGCGCCGATGCTCGGCGCGCTCGTCCGGTTCTCGGTGCGGCATCGCGGGATCGTCGTCGGGCTCGCGCTCGCGCTGGTCATCTACGGGCTGCACGTCCTCGCCGGCGCCAAGCTCGACGTTTTCCCCGAGTTCGCCCCGCCGCAGGTCTCCATCCAGACCGAAGCTCCCGGCTTCTCGGCCGAGCAGGTGGAGATCCTCGTCACCAAGCCGATCGAAGATGCGATCAACGGTGTGAGCGGCATCGCCGCCGTCCGCTCCCAATCCATTCAGGGGCTCTCGGTCATCACCGCCGTGCTGGCCGACGGCACCGACATCTACCGGGCGCGGCAATCGCTGGCCGAGCGCCTCGGCGAGGCGCAGGGTCGGTTGCCCCGGAGCGTGCCACCGCCGGTCATCAGTCCGCTCACGTCCTCGTCCAGCACGGTTCTGGTGATCGGCATCACCTCGCGTACCCGCTCGCTCATGGAGCAGCGGACGTTTGTGGACTGGACGCTCCGGCCTCGGCTGCTGGCGACCCGTGGTGTGGCCAAGGTCGCGGTCTTCGGCGGTGAGGTCCGCCAGCTTCAGGTCCAGCTCGTCCCGGAACGGCTCCGACTCTACCAGGTCGGTCTGTCCGAAGTGCTTGCCGCGGCGGGGCGGGCGACCGGCGTGCGCGGCGCCGGGGTGCTCGACACGCCGAACCAGCGGATCGTAGTCCGCACCGAGGGCCAGCTGCTCTCGCCCGACGCGCTGGCCCGCTCCGTGGTGCGGGAGAGGGCGGGCGCCGTGCTTCGGCTCGGTGACCTGGGGCGGGTGGTGGAGGCGCCGGAGACCCGCTTCGGGGAGGGCGGGGTGAACGGGGAGCGCGGGCTTGTGATCGTCGTCTCCGGCCAGCTGGGCGCCAACACCAAGGTGGTCGCCGCCGCGGTGGAAGAGGCGCTCCAGGCCCTCCGGCCGGCGATCGACGCCGCCGGTCTCACCCTGCATCCCGCGCTGTTCCGACCCTCCGAGTTCATCGACCTCGCACTCCGCAACATCACGACGTCCCTGCTCCTCGGCGCGGCGCTCGTCGCCGTAGTGCTGTTCGTCTTCCTTGCGGACGCGGGTGCCGCCGCCATCTCCCTTACGGCCATCCCGCTCTCGCTCCTCGCCGCGATCATCGTGCTGGACCGGTTCGGGTTCGGGATCAACACCCTCACGTTGGGGGGCCTCGCCATCGCACTGGGCGAGGTGGTGGACGACGCGATCATCGACGTGGAAAACATCGCCCGGCGGCTGCGGGAGCATCGCGCCACGGGCTCGCCCAGGAGCACGTCGGACGTGGTCCTCGAGGCCTCGCTCGAGGTGCGCAGCAGCGTGGTCTACGCCACGTTCGTGGTGGCGCTCGTCTTCTTGCCCGTACTGGCGTTGTCCGGTGTGCAAGGCGCCCTGTTCCGGCCCCTCGGCCTCGCCTACATCCTTGCGACGGTGGCCTCGCTGGCGGTGGCACTCACCGTCACGCCCGCGCTCACGCTCACCCTGCTGGGCCGCCGCTCGGGTGGAGCGCACGAGGCGCCCCTCCTGAGCTGGCTCAAGCGGGGGTATCGTGGGTGTCTCGAGTGGCTGTGCGACCGTCCGTACGCAGTGGGTGGTGCAGCGCTCCTCGCGTGCGTGGCCGCCGCACTCACCTTGCCGTTCTTCGGCGCGACGTTCCTGCCGGAGTTTCGGGAAGGGCACTACCTGGTGCACATGTCGGCGGTGCCGGGCACCTCGCTCGCCGAAACCTTTCGGCTGGGGCAGCAGGTGACGGCCGCGCTGCGGACTGATCCGCGGGTGCGCTCCGTCGCGCAGCGGATCGGGCGGGCCGAGCTGTCCGAGGACACGTGGGGCACGCACTACACCGAGTTCGAGGTTGACCTCGTGCCCCTCACGGGCGAGGCCGCTGTCACCGTACAGGACGACCTGCGCCGCATCCTCGGGCGGTTTCCCGGGGTGAACTTCGCGATTCGCGGCTTCCTGGCGGAGCGGATCGAGGAAACGCTGACCGGCTCTACGGCGGAGGTCGTGGTCAAAGTGTTCGGCGACGATCTGGACAGTCTCGACGTTGCGGCCCGGCGGGTGGCCGAACTGGTCCGGTCGGTGCCCGGTGCGTCGGACGTGCAGTACGACCCACCGCCGGTGACACCCGAGCTCGCCATCCGGCTCCGGCCCGCCGACCTGGCGCAGACCGGACTCGCCGCGGACGATGCACTGGCCGCGGTCGAGGCGGCAACCCGCGGAGTGAAGGTGGCCCAGACCTTCGAGGGCAACCGCGCGACCGACGTGGTCGTGATCCTGGATCCCGATGCCCGGGCCCGGCCTGAGGACCTCAGAAGCCTCCCCCTCATGTCGGCGGCGGGACGGATGGTGACGCTGTCCGATGTCGCCGGCGTCGCGCGGACGACGGGACGTTTCCTGATCTCGCATCAGGGCGCCCGGCGGGTGCAGACGGTGACGGCGGACGCGCGGGGGACCGACGAGGGGAGCTTCGCCGCCGAGCTGGCTCGGCGTCTGTCCGCAACCCGCCTGCCGGCCGGCGTCTACGCTGAGTTAGGGGGCACCGCCGCCGCGCAGCGCGATGCCCAACGCGAGCTGCTGCTCCACGGTCTGCTGGCAGGGGCGGGGATCGTGATGCTGCTGGCCCTGGCCTTCGGCAACGCGAGCCGGCTGCTGCTGGTGCTCGCGAATCTCCCGTTCGCACTCGTGGGCGGCGTGCTCGCCGTGTTCGCCACCGGTGGGCTGCTCTCGCTCGGTTCGCTGGTGGGGTTCGTCACGCTGTTCGGGATCGCCACCCGGAATGCGGTGATGCTCGTGTCCCACTACGAGCACCTGGTGGCGGTGGAGGGCGTGTCGTGGGGGCGGGCGACGGCGGTCCGCGGGGCGTTGGAGCGCCTGGGACCGATCCTCATGACCGCGCTGGTCACGGCGCTGGCCCTGGTTCCGCTGGCCGTCGGCAGCGGCGATCCGGGCCGGGAGATCGAGGGTCCCATGGCCATCGTGATTCTCGGCGGCCTGCTTACCTCCACCCTTCTGAGCCTCTTCGTCCTGCCGACGCTGGCCCTTCGATGGGGGCGGTTCGGAGCGGCCCCCGAGTAATCCGGCCCGCGTTACTTCACTCGCGTCACCCCGTACCGCGGCACCATCGACGCGGCCACGGCGGCGCCGGATGCTCCGGAGAAGCCGATGGTCACCGCCGGCGCGAACGGTGCCTGAATCACCCGGAGGTGCCGGCCCGATCCCTCCCGCAGCGTGCCCGAGTGGCTGTAGGCCGTGGTCAGGACGCTGTCCGGCTGCAGCGGATAGCTCCCCTGACTCGCAAAGGCGGCCGGAAGGTTCCAGCTCTTGTACCGGAGGCGCGCCGTGGGTTCGGTGAAGGTGGGCACCGAGGTGAGGTAGTTCGCCATCTGCCATTCGGAGACGAGGGTGGGGAAATCCACCCCGGTGACGCTCGCCGCGTTGGTGCTCCCCGTGAGAGCCGTGCCGGTGGGTGAGTCGGCGCCGTCGAGGGCACGGGTGAGGTTCGTGCCCAGGATCGAGTCCGTCGCGAAGTGGTCGGCGAGCCAGCGGACGAACAGCCAGTTCGCCCCGTTCTGCGGCAGGGTGCCGTCGACGTTGCCGGCCTCGATCAGTGCGCTGCTCTCCAGCACGGCCTTGTTCAGATACGCGAATGCGTTCGTGATGTCGTCCGAGGGGTACTGGCTCATGCAGGTGGACGGCGCGCAGACCGAGTCGGGGATCTCGCGCCCGCCCAGCTCTTCCGCAAACCGTGAGAGTCCCTCGTCGAGCCAGTTGTCCTCCGCCGCTCCACGGCCGAGCACCACATGGCGGCCGTAGCTGATCATGTGCTGGAGCTCGTGCAGGAACGTCGGACCGATCGAGGTCAGCACGAAGGATCGGCTGACCGTGCATTGCGAGTTGTTCGGATCGGGCACCATGCCGTAGAAGATCTCGCCGTCGTTCGAGCCGGCGCTGCCCGGGATGAGATCATCCGGGAAGAAGAAGCCCAGGATCACGCTCTGGGTGGCGTTGCAGTTGCCGCTCAGTCGGTTGACCGCCGGGCTCAGCAGGACGATGACCGCGCCGTTGCCGTCCAGGTCGGTCTCTCGGCCGAATGAGGTCGTGTCGATCGGATACACGAACCGGTCGAAGAGCGAGCCCAGCCCGTCGAGATCGCTCTGGGTGAACCCGCCGGCCGGCGCCAGCGTGTCGACGTAGACCAGCCCGTGGGTCCCCTGGTGCTTGAGCGCGGCCGTCACGGTGGCGAAGCTGGTGCAGTCCGTGTTGGCGCAGATCAGAAAGGAGCGCTGGGCGGGAGGCACGACCGCGGCGAGCGTGGGCAGCCCGGTGACCGCGCGCTGGAGCGCGGCCCCGTGGGCCAGCGCGCGGCCCTTGGCCCGGAGCATGTCGTGGAACCGGGCCGCCGGGGAGACGCTGAGCTGGAGCCCGCTCTGCTCAGGGAGTGCGGCCACGGCGGCCGACACGCCACCGCCGGGCTGGCCGGAAAGGGTGTAGGCGGTGCTGAGGCCGGCGTTCGTGACCTGGCCGCTGGTGGAAAGCGCGACCACCAGATGCTCCGCCCCGGCGGCGCCGGCCGCCGGCAGTACCAGACAGCCGCCGCTGGTGGCGGGGTCGAAGACCAGATGGACGCCCACTCCCAGCTGGGTCGGGGCCGTCCTGCTGCAATTCAGCCCCCCGGACGTGGACGTGCTCGGCCCGGCGGAGTCGCCGCCGCACGCGGCCAGGACGGCCGCGACACCGGCGACCCAGGGTCTCCACACCCGCATGATCACACTCCCAGATTCAGCCTGACCTGGAACGTCCGCGGCCGGCCGAACGACGCGCCGCTGAAGAAGGCGCCCTTCAGAACGTACAGGTGGTCAAACACGTTGTCCACGTAGAATTGCGGCCGGAGCACCAAGCCGTTCACGGCGAATGCATAGCTGGCGCTCGCGTTGAGAATGAAGCTCGGAGCGACCTTGAACGGCTTGTTGAAGTCGAGCAGACCGGTGCCAAGCACCGGAGTCGGCGGCTGGGTCGGGTCGAAGCCCGGCACGCCCGGGGCGTTCGGCGTGACGCCGTTGGTGAGGCCGCTGCCGTAAATCCCGGTGGCGGTGAGCAGCAGGCCTTGACCGCTGTAGGTGATGCCCGCCGTCCCCGACAGCCGCTGGTCGTGGTCCAGGTCGAAGGGCTGGGCCGGCGGCGTGACCGGGAAAAATCCACCCGTCACCGCGCCGAACCCGTACGCGTGCGTGAGCGCCAGGTTTACGAAACCGGTAACCGGGCCGGGAGGGCGGATCTCCAGCACGGTTTCGAGCCCGGTGATCCGCACCTGCTCGATGTTCACGTCGGTCGTGATCGCGGTGCCCGGCACCTGGGTGTCGTCGATCCCGGGCACGCTCCGCTTGTGGTAGGCCGAGAGCTTGGCCACGAGGCCGAACGGGAAGCGGTGCGTGAGTCCCACCTCGAAGAAGTTGTCTCGCTCCGGCACGGTCGGTTGCAGCGCTACGCCGCCTTGGCCGGCGCTCGTGATCGCGCGCAGGTCCTCGGTGTTGGTCGGCAGGAACAGGCGGCCGTAGTACGCCCAGATGGTGGTGCTGGGATCGGGGAAGAAGCTGAGCCGGACCCGGGGGCTCAACTGATTCGCGTTCGCGTTCTGCGTGGGCGAAATGGGGAAGTTGTGGTTGTCGAAGCGGACGCCGGTTCTGAGCTCCCACTTCTCCGACGGCGCGATCTGCGTCTGGGCGTAGAAGCCGACGTCGTTGCCGTCGAGCGGAGAATCGGATGCGGGCCCGAGGGTGCCGTTCGGGGTGAAGGACGAGAAGTTCTCGTGGCCTCGAACCAGACTCGACAAGGTGCCGAACTTGAACGAGAGCTGCTCCGAGAGCCGGAGCAGGTAGTCGAGCTTGATACCGGCGAGGTTGAAGGTCCGGTCCTCGCTGATGCTGTACAGCGCGGTGTCGGGCGCGAACGCAAAGCTCGGCTGATCGTTGATGCCGGGGACGTAGCTCAAGGACCCGTGCCGATAGAACCCCCCAACGAAGAGCTCCGAGCCCGCGGTGCGGCCGGTCGTCACCCGGTGCCGCCATCCCAGATTGACGAACCCGTTCACGTCCTGCTGCTGGTCGTCGATGATGGCGACGGCGGAGTCGAACGGCGTCTGGAAACGGGACCGTGACCAGTTGACGTCGAGATTGACTACGTCGTGGTCGTTTGGCGAGTACGTGGCCTTCCCGAACCCGAACAGGTCGTTCCCGTGGTTGGAGTAGTTCTTGATTGCCGTGATGTTGCCTTGCCCGTCGGTGTCGGCCACGACGGGCTCGCGGCGCATGTCGGTCGCCTGGCGGGTACCGGAGAAGAAGAACCCGAACTTGCCCGAGTTGCCGCTCAAGGTCACCGTCTGACCATTGCTCGCGTATGAGCCCACATAACTGGAGGCGTCGGCGTGGAACGGGCCGGACGGAATCCGGGTCGTGATGTTGATGATCGCCGCATTCCGGAGCCCGTACTCGGCGTCCCAACTCCCGGTTTGGAAATTGATCTGGTTGACGATCGCCGGATCGAACAGCTCGTTCAGGCTCCCGGAAATACCGGGCGGTACCGGAATGCCGTCGATGTAATAGGTGTACTCCGCGTGCTGGCCGCGGATGTGAACCTCGCCGGTCGGCGCGCGGGCCGCTCCGGCGATGGCCTGCTGCACGATCTGCGACGTGGTGAGCGTGGGCGAGCCCTGGAACTCGTTCTGCTTGAAGACCTGATTGCCGGTCCGAGTATCGACCGCCACCGGCGCCCCCGAGACCTCGATCGTCTGGAGCTCGACCGGCGCTGCGGTCAGCTGGAACACTGCCTCGACCTCGCCCCCACGCTGGCTGATTTCGATCTGCTTGGCCGCTGGCCGGAAGCCGATCAGCCGGACTTCGAGCCGGTACGCCCCGACCGCAAGGTCGTGGATCCGGTAGCGCCCGAAATCGTCGGTGGAGGTTCGGGCCACGACCTGGCCGTTCTGGGAGAGCAGCACGTCAGCGCCGGGAAGCGGCCTCCCGTTGGCGCTGTCGGTCACGGCGCCCGTGATGTCGCCGGCCGCGAGGGCCAGCGCGAGCAATGCAGCGAGCATGTGCACTCCGCACGTATGAGGGTACCGCTCCCGGGGCGGGGAGACGGTCCTGCCTGACTCGTATGATCGAACGAGGGTCCTGCGGATCAGGCGCTACGTGCGGGAGGGGCTCGGGAATCCTGGGGTGAGAAGAAACTGGTTGCGCGGGGCGGCGGCGCCGGAGACCTCAGCGCGGCGACCGCCAGGCGCACGGGGACGACGAGTGGGGCGAAGGTGGCGGACGCGGACGGCTGCACCCGGAGCAGCCAGCCGAGCGTGCATGCGTCGCTGTGGGTGTGGCGGGTGCCCTGAGGCTCGAGATGGGTGACCGGGTGGTCGGGGTGGGCCGCGTCGCGATGGTAGACGAGGGCATCGAGCACGGGCGCGCCCGCCCCGCCGCCGAGCATTCCGGCGACGAGCAGGAGAGCGGTCGCCCGGCTGGCCCACGATCTACGCATGGGGCGGAATATACGAACCGGTGTGCCGATGGAGCAACGCTGCGTCTCGAACCGGGACATCAGCTGAGCCCCGCCGCGGGCGACTAGAGGGTCAGTACCGAGGCAGCCCAACCGGTCGGATCCGCGTCCTGCTTGTGCATGGCGTCGACGTCCACCACGACCTCGTCAGCCGACCGGGTGATCGTGAAGCGGTCCATGCTGCGGGTGGCGCGGCCCGACAGGAACGTCCCGTCCGGGCTGTATTTCGAGTGGTGCTTCGGGCACTGAAACTGGGAGTCGCCCTGGTTCCAGCGGAGCGCGGTGTTCTGGTGGGGGCAGGACAGATTGAACGCGTAGATCGCACCCTGCCACCGCACCAGAATCACCTGGTTGTCCCGGTCGATCTGCACGCCGTCGGCCGGCGGAATCGGGTAGGTCGGATTGCCCGCGACGTAGCGACGCGCCTCAGTGGGGGTCGGCGTCATGGCCAGCAGCGCATGGCGGGGGACGCCCAGTCCGAGGAGCACGGCCCCGGTGGCGAGACCGAGGTCCTGCAGGAAACGCCGCCGATCAGGCGTCAGCGCGCAGTCCCCGCACTCGGCCTGCTGCGGATCGCGCGCGGCGCCCGCGGGCCCGTCCTCAGGCCGCATTGACCAGCACCGTCCCTGCCACGACCAGGCCGGCCCAGAGGAGCAGACTCAGTCTGGCGGTGGTGCGGAGCCGCCGCCAGAGCCGGGGCTCCCACGGCTGCGGCTGGTTTTGCGGCGCGGCCCGGAGCGCGGATTCGGTCCGCGCCAGTACCGACCCGTTCGTGAGTAACAGCGTGACCAGGACCAGCTTCACCGCGAACGCGGGGGACTTGGCGAAGGTCTCCACGTCGGCCGTTGCCAGCGCCGCCCCGCTCACGAAGAGCACGGCCAGCGCGATCAGCACGGGCCGATGCACCTGCCCCAGGTCCTCGAGCAGCCGCCGACGGGCTACTGGATCCGCGCCGGCCGCACGTAGGGTCGCGCGGTCCGCCGCGACGGCGAGGCCGCCGCCGAACAGCATGGCCAGCAGGTGGGTGGACGTGACTGCGGTCGCCACCGGCTTGGAGTTCGAGTAAAGAGATTGCCACGGGGCGAACGCGTGGACGAGCACTGGAACGACGGTCATCATCAGTTCTTCCAAAGCCACATCATGAGGGTGGATGCCGTGGCGACGCTGATGGAGGCGATCGCCGCGTTGCGGTGGCGGGTGGCCTGGGCGTCGCTGTGGCGGGCGCCGTTCGCCAGCGAGGCCGTCCACAGGAATCCCGCGTCCGCCACCAGCATGCTGAGGCCGTGGATCGTGCGCCGGGTCCGTCCCGCCGGATCGTGCCGTGCCTCCACCATGTTCCACACGCCCGTGACCGTGTTGACCGCGAAGAGGACGCCGAGCCCGCCGGCGAGAATCGTGTGGGTCGTCTTGAGGCCGCCCGGCGCGGTGCCGGTGTTCCGCTCGTCGCTCAGGAGCTTCTCACCCACGAAGAACTCGGCGGCGAAGAGCGGGAGCTCGGCGTAGCTCGCGATCCGGTGGACCTCCAGGCGCTTCCCGTAGCCCTCGCTGTACTCCACCGCTCGCGGACGGACCTGTCCGGTGTCGGCCGGGGCGACGTCGTCTCCGTCCGCTCGGATGCCCGATTGCTCCCGCGAGAGGAGCGGTCCGGCGGGGGCCACGGCGGAGTCGCTCGCGGCGGGTGTCGAGTCGCTCACGATCCCGACGGGAGCGGGTGCCTGCGCGCTCGCCGCGCGCCCCCCCGCGGCGCCGATCACGGCGGAGATGATGATGGGGCGGACGGCGGTGGGGAGCGAGAGCATCGGCACCGATCTCCAACTACGCTGAAGTCAGGATGACGTCACGGCGAACACGAAACCGATGACGCGCGGACTGCGGGCGAGCGCACACCCTGGCGCGTCGCGGGAAACGTGCCCCGCCAATCCAGAAGGAATAATGGTCGTAGAGGCGGCCTCGCGGCGGGCGCCGGGACACGATGGCTCAAACATCTGTTGGGCTCGACGCCACTTTGACCTTACCGGCCGATCGCCGCCGGATCCATGCGCTCGAGGGCGCGGCCAAGCTGCCGGAGCAGCAGCGCCCCTTCGAGGGCGAGAACCCCGAGCCCCACGAGAAACGCCGGCCCGAAGGCCCAGTCACCGGTGACGTCGTCCAGGGACTGAAACGCGAGGATGGACGCCGCCACCGGCGCCGCTAGCATGACGCAGAGGAGCACCAGGAACGCGGTGGTCGAGAGCAGCCGCTGACCCAATGCCTCGACGCCCGATGCCGCGGTGCCGATCCGCACCCAGCCGGGGAAGAGCACGGCGGCGCCGTTGTGAAGCAGCATCGCCATGAAGTTGATCGGCGGGAGCAGCAGCGCCGCCGCGACCAGCAGGCTCAGCCGTATATCGGGCCCAAGCTCCAGGGTCGTGTCCCGCAAATAGGCGAGATATGCCAGCAGCGCGAGCCCCAGCTGCAGCAGGGTGAGCGTCACTGCGGACGCGGCCGTCTCGCTGGCCACGATGCTCCAGCCCGGGAGGGGATAGCTCCGGAGCAGATCGGCGTGCGCGAGGTCGCCCCGAAGATCGTTGCGGATCCATTGCGGACCGAGCAACAGCGCAAAGCCGAGCCACGTAAGTGTGAGTGCGCCCCCCATCTGGGCGAGTCCGCCCGGGTCGCCCGATGTCGCGGCCAGGAGGGCACCGGCGCCCGCGAGTCCGAGGCCGATGTTGCGGGCCCGCCTTCGCCGTAGCACCGCGGTCATGTTTTTCCAGAACAGCGCGGTCGCCGGCCAGCCGGTCGGCCCGAGCGGGAAGAGCGCCGGCGCCACCGCCCGTCCCCCCGCCTGCGCCAGCGCGCCCGCCGAGCGCCGTGTCTCCCGCCGGCGGGCGCGGGCGAGCGACGCTTCAGCCGCCGCTTCCTCGAACGCCGTATCTGACCGCAGCACCCAGAGGTAGTGGAGCAGCAGGATGCCAAGCGCCGGGAGCATCGCGAGACGCCACTCGGCGGGGCCTCTCGCGGCAAGCGGCCGCACCATGGCCCGGAACGGCCAAATCACTACGCCGAGCGGGCCCTGGCTCAGGGCGCGGCTCACCGCGTCCCGGAACGCGGGGCCGCTCTGATGCGCTGCGCTGACGATCTGCGGGACGGCGTCCCGGGCGCCCCAGGCGAGGGTTCCCGCGGCCGCGATGACCGCGCCCACCGACAGCAGACGGTGCCGCAGCCCGAAGCGTCCGTGCTCCGCGAGACTAGTGCGGACCAGCGCCGCGCCCAGGCGGTGGAGCGAGAGCGTTGTGATGAGCGTCCATATCGCCACCGCGCGCAGCGCGGGAGAGAGCCCGCTCCGGCTCCGTCCGGTCACGAGCGTCCAGATCACAACGTTGAGCAGCACCAGGAGCTGGGTGCGCAGAAGCTTGTAGTGGACGAGCGATCGGCGCGGCATCGGGGCGGGGAACAGGAACGTGACCTCCGCCGGCGAAAAGGTCAGCGCCCGCCCGTCGCCGCCTGAAACCCAGGCCCAGACGACGAGCGCCAGCACCAGCACCGCGCCACCCGGATCCACCCAGGTACCCGAAGCAGCCGTCGAAGGCACCGGACGGCGTTGCTGCCAAACGACGAAACCGAGCCATCCGAGTCCGAGCAACAGCGCCAGCATGTAGCGCGGACTTCGGAGGCGCGCCACCTGTCCGGTGAGGCGGTTCGCGACGCTGCGGGTCGTGAGGTACGCCAGGGCGCCGGTCACGGAGCCGCGCCGTCGGGGCCCACGAGGCGGAGGAACACGTCCTCCAAAGGCCGTCCCGCGAGATCCGGCCGGCCGGCCACGATCTCGGCGATGCTTCCGAAGGCAACCGTGTGCCCGTCCCTGAGGATCAGAACCCGGTCACACAACTCCTCGACGAGATGGAGGAGATGGGAGCTCAGGAGCACGGCGGACCCGGTCTCCGCCCGGCGGACGATCGTCGCCTTCATCTTGCGGATGCCCAGGGGGTCGAGCCCGGTGAGCGGCTCGTCCAGCAGCAGTGCCTCCGGCTCGTGCAGCAGGCCGCACGCGATCGCGAGCTTCTGCCGCATGCCCCGGGACAGCTCGCCCGGGAGCACCTGACGCTTGGCCTCGAGCTCGAGCTCGCTCAGGAGGCCGGGGATCCGCCCGGGGGCGTCGGCGACCTGATACAGCCGGGCCACGAAGTGAAGATGCTCCTCGACCGTGAGGTACTCGAACAGCTGCGGCTCGTCCGGGATGAAGGCGAGCCGCTGCTTGGCCGCCACCGGATTGGAGCCCAGATCGTAACCGGCAACCCGGATGGTGCCCTCGGTGGGGCGCACGATCCCCGCGATGCTGCGAAGCGTGGTCGTCTTGCCGGCCCCGTTGGGCCCCACGAGTCCGACTACCTCGCCGCTCCGCACGGTGAAGGACAGGCTCTGGACTGCCCGGAGGTCCCCGTACAGCTTTGTGAAGGACTCGACCTCGATCATGCGGCTCCCTAATGCGGACTTACTGGTTCAGAATCGTGCTCGGAGCCCTCGGCGTCTTCGCCGTAGGGATGGTCGTCCTCACGGTCGCCCGGAAGGCGATCGCCGGGATGCGGGCCGTCGCCCGGTCCAGCGATCCGATCACGATCCCCCTGGCCCTGGTACCCTTCCGACTCGACGGCGACCGGCTGGGGACGTTCGACCGGGCGGTGCTGATCCGCAAGTCGCCCCATGAAGTGAGCGCCATCGATCTGACCGTGAAGCTGGCCGACTCGGCGAGCGCGTCCCGGCTCAACGGCTGCGCCCTCCTCGCCCGGTTCAACCCCAAGCCTAAAGGGGCCGGGGGCGAGTTCACCGACGCCGACTTCACCTGCGTGCCTCCCGACTCCGCTACGGCCCACGGTGCCGAGGCGTTCGGCGCGGTGGCCTTCCAGCCTGGGGGACTCAACCTGCCGCTCTTCGTTCCGGCCGAGGTGGCGCGGCACTTTCACCGGCACATGATCGACGTCAGTGCCGACGACGCAGCCGATTCCATTTCCGATGCGGCCGACCGCAAGGCCGATTCGATCGGCGACGCGGCGTCGCGGCTGGCGGATTCGATCGGCGCGCTCCCCGAGCATCGCGCCGACTCGGTGCGGGAGTCCGCCCAGCGCCTGGCCGACTCGATCCGCCGCCAGGCTCAGCAGCTGCGCGACTCGATTCGCGCCGCGGTCCACCGCCCCTGACAGGAGGAATGCCAGGGATGCTCCTCGTGCTCGACAACTACGACAGCTTCACTTACAACCTTGTCCAATACGCCGGCGAGCTGGGCGCCGATCCCCTCGTCTACCGGAATGACGCCCTCACTCCGGCGGAGGCCTTGGCGCTGGAGCCCGCGGCCATCATTGTGTCGCCGGGTCCCTGTACGCCCCGGGAAGCGGGCATCTCGGTACCGCTCATCCGGGCCGCTGCCGGGC
>JBGQIW010000041.1:0-22173 GCA_041498715.1 Gemmatimonadota bacterium
ATTGAACTCGCGCCAGCTCACCGGCATCATCTCGGTCGTGGCGTTGAGCTTCATCGTGCACGAGCCGAGCGGGATCATTGCCTCGGTGAGCGACAGATCCCGGCCCTCGAGCCGGCGGATATAGCGGAGCATCTCGGTTTCCGAGTGGTGCAGGTGGAAGACGGGATGCGTGAGGTACGCGCTGGCGCGGCGGAGCGTCTCGGGAATCGCCGGTTCGACGTCCGGGGCGAGCTGGTCCACCATGAACGGCAGCGCCTCGTCCAGCGCGAAGACGGCGATCAGATCGGCCACGTCGTTCAGCGTCACGGCCTCGTCCAGCGCCACGCACAGATGGGCAGGCGACAGCGCCCGGAGGTTGATCCGCCGCGCCCGCGCCGCGTCCACGATGCCGGGCAGGGCCCAGCGCTCTACCTCGATGCACAACGTGTCGAAGAAGTGGTCGTGCACCAGGTGGTAGCCCAGGCGCCGGAGGGCGGTCGAGAGCAGCAGGGTGAAGCCGTGCACCCGCTCGGCGATTCGCCGGAGCCCGTCCGGGCCGTGGTACACCGCGTACATGCTGGCCATGACCGCGAGCAGCACCTGCGACGTGCAGATGTTGCTCGTGGCCTTGTCCCGCCGGATGTGCTGTTCCCGGGTCTGGAGCGCCATGCGGAGTGCGGGGCGGCCGGTCACGTCGCGACTCACGCCGATGATGCGTCCGGGCATGTAGCGCTTGTGGTGCTCCCGCGTGGCGAAGAACGCCGCGTGGGGCCCCCCGTACCCCATGGGCACGCCGAATCGTTGCGAGCTGCCGACCACGATGTCGGCACCCCACTCGCCTGGCGGGGTGAGCAGGGTGAGCGCGAGCAGGTCGGTGGCCGCGGTGACCAGCGCACCCGCCTCGTGCGCGCGGCGGCAGAGCTCCCGGTAGTCGGCGATCAGCCCGTCGGTCGCCGGGTACTGCACCAGCGCGCCGATCACGTCCGGGGTGAATTCGAACCGGTCGGCGGGCCCGATGCGAATCGCGATGCCCCGCGCGCGGGCCCGCGTGCGGACGACCGCGATGGTTTGCGGGTGGCAGGCCTGATCCACCAGATATGCCGGCGCCGGACGCTTGGCGACGATCACCTCCGTCATCCACATGGCCTCGGATGCCGCCGTGGACTCGTCGAGCAGCGAGGCATTCGCGATCTCGAGGCCGGTGAGGTCGGACACCATCGTCTGGTAGTTGAGCAGCGCTTCCAGCCGGCCCTGGCTGATCTCCGGCTGGTACGGGGTGTACGCGGTGTACCAGCCCGGGTTCTCCAGGATGTTTCGCTGGATGACCTGCGGCGTGAACGTCCCGTGGTAGCCCATGCCGAGGTACGAGCGGAAGACCTCGTTCTGGCCGGCGAGCGCGCGGAGGGAGCGAAGGACCTCCCGCTCACTCTTGCCTTTGGGTAGCGCCAGGGGGCGGCGAAGCCGGATCTCCTCGGGCACGACCGCGTCGATCAGGGCGTCGAGCGACGCGTAGCCCAGGGTCTCCACCATGTCCTGGATGTCTTGGGGCCTGGGACCGATGTGACGGGAGGTAAAGCGTTCGGGGTGGGGCAGCGCGACCTTCAAGCGAATCACTCTCCGATAAGCGTCTGGTAGGCGGTGGCGTCGAGCAGGTCGTTCAACTCCCCGGTCGAGGCGGGGCGCAGCCGCACCATCCAACCTTCGCCGTAAGGATCGCGGTTGACGGCGGCGGGGTCGCCCTCGAGCGCGCCGTTAACTTCGACAACGCTGCCGCTCGCCGGGCTGAACAGCTCCGACACCGCTTTCACGGCCTCGATCGTGCCGAAGGGCTGATGCGCGGTAACCGCATCGCCGGCTTTGGGAAGATTGAGGAAGACGACGTCGCCCAGCTCGCCCTGCGCGAAGTCGGTGATGCCCACGGTCACGATGCCGTCGGCACCGGCGCGGACGTACTCGTGATCCTTGGTGTACCGGAGGTCGGTCGGGATGGATGACATGGCGGAAGGGAAGCTAACACCCATCAGCGGGAAGCCAAAAGGGAGTCAGTCGCTCTCCGCGGCGCGCGCCTCGAGCCGGATCCACACGGCGCGCGCGACGCGCTCGAGCTCGGCTTGACTTCCCGCGTTCTCAATTACGAAATCGCTGCGCGACCGCTTGCCCTCGGCCGGTGCCTGCGCGGCGAGCATCCGATCGGCCTCGTCGGGCCCGAGACCGCGCTCGCGCACGATCCGGTCCCGGCGGACCGCGGCCGGCGCGTCCACCAGCACGATGGCATCGTAGGCCGTAGGGTCGTCCGCCTCGAACAAAAGGGGGATGTCGGTCACGACGATGCGATCGCCCCGCGCGCGGGCCTCGGCCAGCGCGGCGCGGCGGCGGCGATGCACTTCGGGATGGACGATCGCGTTGAGCGCGCGGAGGGCCTCGGGGTCGGCCAGGACGGCGCGGCGGAGCGCGGCCCGATCGAGCGAGGCGTCGGGGCGGAGCGTTCCGCGTCCGAAACGCTCGACGATCCGCGCGAGCACGGGCCCGCCCGGCGCCTGCGCGTCCTGCGCCAGCCGGTCCGCGTCGATCACCGTGGCGCCCCACTCGTGGAACAGCCGGGCGACGGTGGTCTTGCCGGCGGCGATGTTGCCGGTCAGGGCGACGGACAACACAAGAAACCGTGAACAGTGAACGGTGAACAGTGAACAGGCGCCTCCGCCCGTCGGCGAGCTCTCCTGTTCACGGTTTAGTGTTCGCTGTTTACGCTGGTTACGCTGTTTACGAGTAGGAACTGATCCTCGTCCACCCGCGGGATCTCGTGGCACCGGCGGCAGCGCGCCTCGTAGCTCTCCCGGCCCCCGACCATGATCGTCGGGGCTTCCCATTGCGCGGGCTTGCCGTCCACCAGCCGCTGATTGCGGCAGGCGAGGTCGCCGCACACCACACAGACGGCCCGGAGCTTGTCCACGCTCTCGGCCACGGCCATCAATGCGCCCATCGAACCGAAGGGCTCACCCCGGAAGTCGGTGTCGGTGCCGGCCAGGATCACCCGCACGCCCTGGGCCGCGAGCGCCGTCGCCACCCCCACGATGCCGGGGTCGAGAAACTGAGCCTCGTCCACCGCTACCAGGTGGGTTCCGGGTCGTGTGAGCCGAAACACCTCGGCCGCCGAGTCCACCGGCGAGGCGTCCAGCTCGGTGCCGTCGTGGCTGGAGACGCTGTAAAGGCCGGTGTAGCGGCGGTCCAGGTGCGACGTGAACACCTGGACCGAGCGCCGGGCGATCACGGCCCGCCGCACCCGCCGGATGAGCTCTTCGCTCTTCCCGGCGAACATGACGCCCGCGATGACCTCGATCGAGCCGGGGCGGGTTTCCTTCTCCATCGGTGCTCCTTGCATCTCGCGAACGGAGGTGAGCTAATCTAATGCGATGCGCGCGGTCCTCCAGCCGTCCGAGAGCGCTCTTGCGGCGCTTCGTCGCCCGCGGGCATATTGCCGCGCCGCGTCCGGATGCGCGTCATGGAAACAAGGAGTGCCGGGTGACGAAGCAGGAGGTGGTTCGGGCGCTCGCGCGAAAGCTGGAGCTGCCCCGCGCACAGGCTGCCGCGGTGGTGGACGCCCTGTTCGCGACCGACGGGATCATTGCGGGGGAGCTCAGGAAGAGCGGGCGGGTGCAGATCGCGGGCTTCGGCAACTTCGAGACCCGAAAGCGTGCCGCCCGCCGCGGCCGCGATCCGCGCACCGGCAAGGACATCACCATCACGGCGTCCGTGGTCCCCGCCTTCCGCCCGAGCAAGGCCCTCAAGGACCTCGTCGCGCGGCGCCGCTAATGGGTCATTCGTCCTTGTCGAGCGCCGCGGGGTCGATCGTCTTGACTGCGCGCCGGGCGGCGTCCGCCACCTCGTCGTTGATGTCGTCCTTCATCGCCTTCTTGAGCGCGGGCACCGCCGGCTTCGCCGCCGGCCCGATTTCCAGCAGCGCCACGGCCACCCGGTAGCGGACGCCCGGGTTCGGGTCCTGCAACGCGTCGATCAGCGCCGGGACCGCGGGCGCGGCGGCCGGCCCCATCTGGGCCAGTCCGAACGCCGCCGCGCTCCGGCTATAGGGAGCGGGCGCCTTGAGGTCGGCCGTGAGGCTGGCAAGCGTCGGGGCCGGGCCGGGCGAGCTCTGGGCCTGGGCGCCAGTGGAAGCAAGCGCGCTGGCGCCGAGCACTGCCCCCGCCAGCAGCAGGGCTCTCGGGATCCGGATCTTCATCACACCTCTCCTCGACAAAAATGTCAGCGCGCCCGGCGCGGTGCCCGCGCCGATGGGCGTGCGGGTCCCCGGTCCACGCGGGCCACCACCCGCTTGCGCCGGATCGTGATGCCGTTCAAGGCGCTCGCGATCCGCTCCGCCTCCTGCGCCGGCAGCTCCACCAGGCAGTAGCCGTCGCGCAGCTCGATCCGTCCGATCTTCTCCCGGGCCACCCGGACGTCCTTCGTGAGGATGGCGACGAGGTCGTTGGCCGTGGCCCCGTCGCTCCGGCCCACGCCCACGAAGATCTTGACCGTCGTCGGGACCTCGGCCGGCGCCGCGGGAGTGGGGGCCGCGGGAGCCGCGGGCACCTGCGTCCCCGCTCCCACCCATAGACCATACAACGCCGCGGCCACCGCGGTCGCGTCGTAGCGCTCGAACAGCGGTGCCAGGGTCAGGAGCGCCGCGTCAGACCGCTCGGCCTCGACCGCCCGGGCCACCGCCGCACGGCGGGTGGCGGCCGCCTCCGCCGCCTGCTCGACCGGCCCCGGCAGCCGGAGCGGCCGGCGCGGCGCCGCGATCCGGGCCACGTGAGGCTCCGCACCGGGAGGCACCAGCAGCACGACCTGACCGGCCTCGAGCAGCTGCCGGAGCCGGGCCGAATCCGGCGGATCGAACGCGACCACCAGCTCGGCCGCCGGGGCGTCCCCGGTCACGACCCGAATCGAGGCGTCGCCCGCGGGCAGCGCGGTGGCGATCGCACCGTGCTGGCTCCGATCGGCGGTCCACACCACGAGCGACTGCGGATCCAGCAGCTCAAGCACCTCGGCCAGCGCCGCGGGCCGCCGCTCCCAGGCCACCGCGACCGTGCGGATGGGCCCTGCGGCGATGGTCACCGCATCAGTGGGCGGTGCGCCCAGCACCAGGGCCTTCCGGGCGTACCGCTCTGTCAGGTCAGCCGCCTGGTCCGGGGCGCACACCAGCAGGATCCGCTGCCGCTCCTTGGGCAGATCCTGCATGAGCGGGACGACCATCTCGCTGTCCGGCCAGCGGTCCGGCCCCGCGATTACGATGCCGCCGAGGGCCTCGCCCTTGAGCGTCCCCCGCGCCAGCAGCGCTGCCGCGGTCTCCGGGGTGGTGACGAGGATGTCGAGTGTCTCGGCCCGCAGCCTCCGGCCGGCCCGGGTGACCCCGCGCCCTACCTCGAGCCGGAGCGGGGTCCCCCGGACCAGCGCCTTCAGCAGGGCGCCCCAGCCGTCGAGCTCAACCTCGGGACAGAGCACGAGGACGGGTCCCTCGATCGGGCCGGCCGCGAGGCGGCTCACCAGGCCGGCAAGGGCGGGGCCGGCGTAGGCGGGACCGGGCGGAGCGACGACCGCGAGGTTGTGCCCCCGCGCCGCGGTCGGCACGGCTTCCCGCACGCGCGGGTCGTCCGCCGCCCAACCCAGGGCGGTCAGCGCGTCCGCGACGGAATGCGTCAGGTGAAGCTGCTCGAGGTCGGTCATGTCGGCGGCAAGCTAAGCCCTCGGAGACGGCGCCGCCAACTGTTGACATCGCCCGACTGGTGGCGAACCTTTCCCCCGTTGCCCCATGAACCTTCACCGGATATCCAGGCATGCCCGATCCGCTGTCGCCCAACGTCCAGCACCTCAAGGGGTCCGAGACGGTCGCCATCAGCAACGAGACCAAGCGCCGGCGGGCGGCGGGCGAGGACGTGCTGGATCTGAGCGTCGGCGAGCCGGATTTCGACACCCCGGCGCCGGTGGCCCAGGCCGGCATCCAGGCCATCCAGAAGGGGATGACGCGCTACCCGCCCAACATCGGGCTGGCCGATCTGCGGTCGGCGATCGCCCGGCGGCTGTCGCTCCTCTCCGGCGGACGCCCGGTCAACGCCGACAACATCGTGGTGAGCTCGGGGTCGAAGCAGTCGATCTTCAACGCCTGCTTCACGCTCTTCGGTCCGACCGACCAGGTGCTGATCCCCTCCCCGGCGTGGGTCTCGTACCCGCAGATCGTCCATTTGTGCCGCGCGGAGCCGGTGCCGGTCCCCGGCTCGCTCGAGTGGGGCCTCAAGGTGAGCGCCCGGGACCTCGATCGCGCCAGCTCCAAGCGCACCCGCGGTCTGATCATCTGCTCCCCCTGTAATCCGACCGGCTCGGTCTATACCGCAACCGAGCTCAAGGCGATCGCCGAGTGGGCGAGGAAGAACGACGTCTGGGTGATCGCCGACGAGATCTATCGCGCCATCAACTACGGGACCGGCCCCGCGGCGTCGTTCCTCGATCTGCCGGACGAGTATCTCGAGCGCACGGTCGTCATCTACGGCGCCAGCAAGGCGTACGCGATGACCGGCTGGCGAATCGGCGCCGCGCTCGCGCCGGCGCATCTGGCCAAGGCCATGGGCGCTCTCCAGTCGCACACCACCACCGGCGCCAACCACCCGGCCCAGTGGGCTGCGGCCACCGCGTTCGCGGACGATCGCGTGGACGCCGAGGTCCAGAAGATGACCGGGGCGTTCCGCCGGCGGCGCGACTATCTGGTCGACCGCTTCCGCACCGAGGCGCCCGGGGTCGAGTTCGTGGAGCCGCACGGCGCGTTCTACTTCTTCTTCCGGGTGGACGGTATTCGCGAGACCGACCCGCTGACCGGCTCCCGGTTCTGCGAGCAGCTCATGCAGCAGGAGCGCGTGGCGCTCGTCCCTGGCGCCGCCTTCGGCGACGACCGCTGGGTCCGGCTCAGCTACGCCGTGTCCGACAAGGAGCTCGAGCATGCGTTGGACCGCATCCTTCGGTTCACGAAAGCCCTCGCCTCCGCGCGCGCAGCCTGAGGGCATGGACGCCCGCATCGAGCCGCTCGCCGGCGCGCTGCCCTCGCTCGCCTGGCGGTGGGATCCGGAGACGGACATTCTCTCCGGCGCCTTCAAGGGGAACCGCGCCGGCGGCGGGCTCACCGGCACGGTCGAGCTGGCCGACGAGCTCGGCTCCATCGCCGTGGTCGACGTCCACAACGGCGTGATCTGCGGCCTGGACATCGTCGTCTGGCCCGAGGTGGGGACGGTGGCCGATCTCGCGGCGCCGGGTAAGCTCACGGACGGCCGGGTCGTGCTATCCAGCAAGGGGGTCAAGGCCGCCGTCACGTCGGTCGAGGTGAACGCTCCGCTCAGCGTAATGACCAATCGCACCGAGAGCGTATTCCATTTGTGCGTGGGCCCACGTCGCGACGTTGACCTGGTGCGGGCGGCGGATCGCCTGCTGATCGAAGTGGACCGCGACGGCGCGATCGCCGGATTCTGGCTCACGGACGTCCCGCCGTTCCCCGCCGAAGAAGACCTCTGAACCGGTCTCCCGTTCCCGTCTCGATCGGCCGCGTCGTCGCCACCGAGCTCAAGCCGTCGACTCCGCACCAGTTCTGGTTCATGGCCGCGCGGGACGCCGCCGTCGGGATCGGCGCCATCGTCCGGGTGGAGGTGCCCGGACGCACGGTGTACGGTGTGGTGACCGACGGACTCGCCTACGCCGGGAGCGCGCCCGACGAGACCCGCCTCTACCTCGCCGCGGTGCTTCGGCAGATCCCCGACGAGCCGCTTCAGCCGGCGCCCATCGCCGAGGTGCACCTCGCCGCCGACGCCGACGTGCGTCTGGCGCTCCGGATGGACGCCTACACCGAGCGCGAGCGTGGCACGGGGATTCCCGTGGGCGTCTACGCCGCCGGCGGGCTGGAGTCGCCGGTCTACTTCGATTGCGATTTCCTGCTGGGCCCCGAGGCGGCCCACCTCAACTTGAGCGGCGTCTCCGGCCTCGCGACCAAGACCAGCGCAGTCGAGTTCTTCCTTTCGAGCATCTTCCAGACCTTTCCCCCGCACAAAGGCACGGTCGCGGCGCTCTGCCTCAACGTGAAGGGGCCGGACCTCTGCTTCCTCGACCAGCCGGGTGAGATCACCGCGGAGGACCGCCGCCTGTACGCGCGGCTCGGTCTCGTGCCGGAGCCGTTCGCGAACGTCCGCTACTTCGCGCCGTTCAAGCCCGACGGCGTGAATCTGAATACCCTGCGCACGAACGAGCGGCTCTCGGCCAACACCGAGCCGCTGGTCTGGGGCCTGCGCGAGGTGCTCGACTATGCAGAGGTGGTGCTCAACCGGGACGACGTGGACGCGAAGGCCGACGCGCTCATCGACTTCCTCGCCGAGCGGGTCGTGGGGCACGAGTTCACCGACCCGCAGCTGCGGGAGCAGCCCTTCCGGGTGCAGAGCTTCGCCGATCTGGAGGAGTTCTTCCGCGCGATCTTCGATCTGCTCGAGGGACGGCGGGGCGGGGAAGTGTGGCGCACGCATCACGTGGCGACCATCCGGAAGATCCGGAACCGGCTGGGCAACATCGCCACTCGATCGAAGGGACTCGTCACCGACGACGGCTCGGCCAACGACCTGCCCTGGGGTCGCTTTGCCGACCGCACCGCCTACGTGGTGGACGTGGCCGGGCTCGATCCGCTGGCCCAGGACCTGGTCTTCGCCCGGATCGTCTCCCAGCTGCGCGAGCACCTGGAGCGGCGGGACCTGGGCGTGGATCACGTCGTCGTCTTCGTGGACGAGCTCAACAAGTACGCGCCGGCGGACGGGCCCGACACGTACGTGCGCCGGATGCTGGTGGACCTCTCGGAGCGCGGGCGCTACCTCGGCCTCGTGCTCTTCTCGGCCCAGCAGTTCCGTTCCCAGGTGCTGCGGCGGGTCGTGGGCAACGCGGGCACCACGATCTTCGGCCGGATGGATCCCGACGAGCTGGCGACGCCGGGCTACGCAACCCTCTCGCCCGCGATCAAGACCCGGCTCGCCACCCTGTCCAAGGGCGAGCTGATGCTCCGCCACCCGCACTTCACCCAGCCGGTGTTCGTCCGGTTCCCGCGGCCTGCGGTGCTGGGCGGACGCGAAGGCGTCGAGCGCTTTCCGCCCGCGCCCGACCTGTCGTTCCCCGACGCGGTCGCCCGGCAGCTCCGGTCGCTCGACCGCGGGATCGCGGCCAACGCGGTGCGCGACCTCGTCGCCGGCCGGCGGGAGGACGATGTGCGCCGGGCGCTCTCCGCCACGCGGCGGGAGCGGCCCGCCGACGTCGAGGCGTATTTCCGGGCGTGTCTGGGTCGGCGGGTGGGTGCTGAAGTGATCGCGGGGCGGAGGGGAACGCCGGCACTGAGGCGGGGGGACGATCCGTACGCGCCCTAAGGCGAGGCGGCGGTGTCCGCCTCCTTAGCGAGTGCGCGCCGGAACGTCAGCTCCGCCGCCGCCCCCCGGCCACCGCCAGGGCGCCCCCCGCGACAATGGCGAGCAATCCGGCCCAGGGCGGGATCGATTGCTGCTCGTCGGCGGTGACCTGGACGTCGCCGACCTTGAGCACGTCACGCCGAGACGTAAAGCTCGCTCCCCGAATGAGGACGAACGCGCCAAAGGCGATCAGAATGATGCCGGCAATGGTGAGCGGACGCATGAGCGCTCCAAGTCGGAAGAGCGAAAGCGGGAGCCGGCGCCCGGGTTGGGCGCGGGATGAGACTCGCGGTGGCGGCATCAGAATCAGCGCCCGCGTGGTGGCCAGGATTCCCCACTCTCGTGGCGGATCCGCCGTGGAGGGGGACCCGCGTGCCAGCCAGCTGCCGGCGCGACCGCTGACCGCCCGGCTCCTCACTGGGTCGAGACCGTGAGCGGCCCCGTCAGCGTAATGACCACCGGCGCGCCGGCACGGACTACCACGTCGCGGCTCGCGGTCTCGACGGCGACCACCGCGCCACCCCCGGCTCCCACGGCGCCCCCGACGACGGCGCCCGTCGCGTTCCCTCCGATGACGCGACCGGCGACCGCTCCGATCACCGTCCCCACGCCGACCTTCTCCACCTCACCCGCGGTGACGCCGCGGCCCTTCAGGGTGTGGGGGACCGAGGTCACCTCGGCGGCCATCGGATAGCGCTGCCCCCGCACGGTTGCCGCGGTCACCTGGAAGATCAACGTGCCGTCGGCCTGGCTCTTGTTCTTGGCCGGCTCCAGCTGCGTGATGAGCAGCTCGACGGGGGACCCTGCGGGAACCACCACCCGCCCGTTCCGGTCCTTCGCATCGGCGGCCACCGTCGCCGTCACCGTCTCCCCCGCCTTGTTGGTACGTGACGTGATGGGTTGCGCCATGGTCGCTTCGATCCGGGCCCCGGCTCCGAGCGTACGTGTCGTCGAGGTAACGCTCGCCAGGCGGTCGCTTAGCGTGCCACCGCTGGCGGACGGCGCGCGCTCCAGATTGCGCCCGCCGCTGTCGTCTCCGGCGATCTCCTGTTTGGCCCGGCCGCAGGCGACGATCCCCACCAGGGCCAGGCTTGCCAGAATCGTCCTTGTCATTGTGCCCTCCTTAGAAGTCACTCAAAGACCGCGAGGCGCTGCCGAAGAAGAGAAGGCCAGCCGGGTCTTTGACCTCCGGGGTCCGCGCCCGGGGGAGGGAAGGGCAAACGCCAACGTTTGCCCCCGAGAAAGAGCACAGCGAGGAGTAGAGCGTAGACAACGAAGCTTATCGGCGACCCCGAGGGGCCACCATCGATCCTTCGAATGGACAAGGGACTAGCTCGAAGGGACTACGTCTCGGCCAGCGTCGAGGCACCTCGGCGCAGATGGAGACGCCGCTGCGACTCCGAACGCCGGCACCGGACGGAGCCCTGAGCCCGTGGAGGCCGAACTCGTGCGCGTGCGCTACAGCTTGCGGCGTTGGGCGGAGGGTGCGACGTTCCGCACGATCGCAGCCGGTTCGTCGGTATCCTGGGAGAGCGGGTGGGGCTCCGGAGCAGAGCGGCAGCTGTTCAGATCGTACACACCCCGGTCGGCAGAGGAGACCGCGCGGAGCTGACTATCATGAAGAGGCCCCTCCTTGAAGGATGGAGCATCGCTCTCTCCGTATCGGACAGCCCGGATCTGTCTGTGCTCGGGCTGAACGAGCGGCATTTGCGTGATGCTATGGTTGCGGTAGCACGGTTCTTTCTCGCGGCAGGAGCCACGCTTGTCTACGGCGGTGACCTCCGTCCACTAGGGCTCACTGAGCTGCTGTTTGACCTGGCTGCGGGTTATCGCAGGGAAACCGAGGAGAGGCGCCGTGCCCTGGCCAATCTGCTTGCCTGGCCCGTGCACATCGCCTTATCGCAAGACGAGCTTGACCGCCGTCGTAACCGGTTGGGGGACAGCGGTTCCGTCGTCTGCCTCAGCCCTGATGGAACCGTGATGTCATATCAGGAACGAGCGAGCTTGGCGAGCAAGGGGCCATCCGACCACGAATGGACGGAGGGGCTTACGTCAATGCGCCGAACCCTTGCCCAATGGTGCGATGCTCACGTCCTTCTTGGTGGGCAGACTCAGCGATTCCGCGGCAAGATGCCCGGGATTGCGCAGGAGGCTCTACTAACGCTCGAGGCGCGCAAACCGGTGTTTCTGATTGGCGGGTTTGGTGGGTGCACCCGTAATATCGCCGAGACGATGATGCTACCCGAACGGTCACACCGTAGGGCGCTAGAGACAGTCCGCGTACACGACCTTGGTAACGGGCTCACAGCGGCGGAGGCTGCAACGCTGGCTCAAACCGCACACTCAGACGAGATCATGACGCTTATCTTGCGCGGCCTGCAGCGGCGGCAGACTTTGGGCTACCAGGACACCCGGCAATGAGCCGGCCGCTCATGAACGGGGCGCTGCCGCTAGGAGCCGCATCCGCACCTAGTCGCACAGGTTCTTAGCCAACTGGGGGCGGCCATTGTTGATCTTGTCCGCATGCTCGACCCGTGCCTTAAACGCTTGCTCAACCCATCCCTTCACCTTAGTGGTGTCCTCGGTCCAATCGAAGCCCTTCGCGTAACCGGACGAGAGATTGTCTGCGAGACGCGCTGGCGTTGAATCTGCAGTCCACGACTTGCCGGAACCGAAGTTGGGGTGGCTCGGGAGCCAGATCCCTATCAACCCGGAGTACCCACCGACTTTCTTATTGAGGCCAGCCGAGATTTCCCAGTCAACATGCTTCCTGCAATGGGTCTTGGGCCCGACCAATACGACGACTACCGAGGCCTGGGTGATGTAATCCTCCTGAATGAGCCGCTTGATGTACTCCGCGCCGCTGCTGTCGTCGATCTCTCCAGGCTCTACTGAGACGCTGATGAGGATGCTGGAGAAGAGTTCAGCCCATCTTTGCCGGTATGCTTCGTGGTCGTGGAAGGAGCTGACGAAGACCCGATGCTTGGTAGTACCGGCGGACTCGACGGACGACCGCCCCGCCATCCGTTACCTCCGGAGAGTTGAAGGCTTCATGGTACGCCACTGGTACCGTGGACCAACAAATCTATCGGGGATTCCGGGGAGGCACCACCGCGATCCTTCGAATGGACCGGGGACTAGCTCGAGGGACTACGTCTCGGCCAGCGTCGAGGGAGGGGAGCCGGACCACTCACCACCGGCATCACACACGGAGCGCGGGTACGCGTCCGGCGGCCGTTACGTCGGCCGCCGCGCGGACACGCTCAGGCTATCCAGGCGCCACCGGCCGGCATCCAGCTGGACCAGGTCGCACTGGTAATAAGTGCGCCTGCGCGCGCCCCCCGGAGTCTTCGCGTCCGCGTAGCCCAGTACCCGGAGGCGGCCGTCGCCGAGCCGGGCCCATTCCCAGGCGCCGATGTTCGGCGCGCCCCGCATGCCGGAGGCCTGGGGCGTCGCTCCCGCCGCGAGGAAGTGGGCGCACGCCGCGTAGGCCTCGCGCGGCCCCGTTTCAGCCGGCAGCAGCGGTACTCGGGCCGGCGGGGCTTGCCGCGGGGCCATCGACACCAGGCTCGAGACCAGGGCTGCGAGCGTGAGCAGCTCGCAGCCAAGCAACACCCATCTGTCCCTGCTCGACCTCGTCTGCGGCTCGCGGTGCCTCGCGATCGGTTCCACCATCATGTCCTCTCGCTTGCGGGGCCATTCTGTCAGGCCCGGGATGCTGCGCCTCGGTCACACCTCTGCGCCATAACCGGCGTCTCCTGACAAGCGAATTGATCGCTACTTGCCGTCGTCGTGGCCTCCATTGGACTGCCCGTGGCGATAAGTCCAGTACACCTTTTGTTCGTCGACGGGCCGACTGTTGAACTCCTTGTGGTCTCTGTGGGTGTCACTTTCCCACCGCACGTAAATGCCGGTTTCCTGACCATTCCACTGGTGATAATCATTGTAGGCGGGGTCGTACACCCGGTGGGTTGCACAGCCGGTCACCACCGCCGGTGCAGCAAGGGCGAACGAGATCATGAGAGCGCTGAGAAATCTGTCTTTGTGGTACATAGCGTGTTTCCTCCATTTTCCGGTTGGTCCACTGCCCCTGAAGCGCAAAGTCCCAACCGCTCAGTGTCTCTTACGCGCTGACCCTCAGCGCTGCCAGATGTAGAGACCGTAGAGTCCGATCGCCGCGCCGCTGATCGCGATGACGGTGCCGCCCGTATCCCCGATCAACACGCCGGCGATCACGGCGGCCCCGCCCACGATCGCCAGAACCCGGCCCTCTCGGCGGCCCATGGCCCGCGCGGCCGAGGCGTTGACCGCGGTCGGCTGGTCGGTGGCGTCCGTAATCCCGAAGCGGACGGCGCCCATGGTGGGCGCGAACGAGGTGACTGGCGCCGCGGCGGCGCCGTTTGCCACGCTCTGTTGGGCAGTGGCCGGGCGGGCGAAGCAGAGAGCGAAGCAGAAAGCGAGGAACAGGGCACAGATACTCCGGGACCCAGCGGTTCGAACCATCGTCTCCTCCGGTCGTGGCCTCGCTGAGCAGCCCTGCCTGCCGACGCGCCTGACGCACGCGGTAAGGCTACGGGGAATACCACAGGGCCACAACTGATCGTTCGGCCTAGCTCCAAAGGACCATTCCCAGGTCGAGTCCGGGCGCCGCGAACCGACGCATCGCGAAGCGTCCTCGTTCCGGACACGCTCGGGACTACCGTGGATCCTTTGAATGGACAGGGCACTAGATCGAAGGGAGTACGTCTCGGCCGGCATCGAGGGAGCCGAGCCTAGTGAGCAGGCGGCTTCTGGCGTCCTTCGGAGCGGCTGAAGGAGGCGACCTCCAGGCGCGTGCGGAGTGCGAGTTTCTCCAGGACGTTGTGCACATGGCTCTTCACGGTATGGATGGCGATGCGCAGCCGCGCGGCGATCTCCTTGTTGCTCAGGCCCTCACCGAGCAGGTCGATCACCTGCCGTTCACGCTCCGTCAAGCGCACGCCCTCCAGAACCGGAGCTGCGCGAGCGCGCACTGCGTATTGGGCGATCTGGCCGAAGAGCGACCCCGTCAGTTGAGGAGGCAGCACATCGGCGCCTGCCGCCACCGCGCGGATGGTGTTGAGGAAATCATCGAAGGACGCGTCCTTCATGATGAAGCCGGAGGCCCCCGCGCGCACGAAGGCGGCGACATCTTCCTGGAGGGGAAGCAGACCCATGACGATGACTCTGGCCTCCGGCACCTCCTGGCGGACGGTCGCCGTCAGGCGCAGGCTGTCGTGCGACTCCAGCCCGAAATCCAGGAGCACCACCCGGGGTTTGGCTTCCCGCACCTTCCGCAGCGCCTCCTCGATGTCCGCCGAGGCGGCGAGGATCTTGAAATCCGGTTGCTTTCTGATCAGACCCGCGAGGCCCTCGCGCAGGAGGCGGTTGTCGTCGATGAGCACCAGGGAAATCGTTTTGCTCATGCGACCACCCAGCGTTGAACGTGGGCGAGCGCGCGCAACCCGACCCCTCCCGGCACGCGCCGCGGATGTGTCCCCAATCTTCGTGATAGCA
The DNA here is from genome assembly GCA_041498715.1 of Gemmatimonadota bacterium. Classification (GTDB taxonomy): domain Bacteria; phylum Gemmatimonadota; class Gemmatimonadetes; order Gemmatimonadales; family GWC2-71-9; genus DASQPE01. The sequence continues at coordinate 14,979 of JBGQIW010000041.1, forward strand.
ATTCCCGGTGCAGGAGCGTATACTGTGGTTGGTGGAGTGTATACCGCAGCACTGCATATCGCAACTGTATCTACTATGGCCGGCGCTGGTCCAACCCGAAGGCTCGTATGGTACAGCTCCTGATCTACCAGCTCATGGAGAGACGTGGCATCTCTGCCTACGCCCTCAGCCGAGGGGCCGATCTGGCGTACCCCAGCGCCTATCGCCTTTCCCGTCGCGGGGGCGTGTTCGGTCGCATGCATGCCGAGACCCTCGACCGCCTCTGTCATTTTTTTAAAGTGCAGCCCGGCAAGCTCATCCGGTGGGTGCCGTCGGTGCGCCGCCCAACGCCGGTCCGTCCCCCGGCCGGCTCGGGTAGGGGCGCTTGAGCTATGGAGCGAGGCCTGTCCGCGACAGCGGCCTTGGCTCCGGCGTCGATCGTCGGTGTCGGCGCGTCGGCGGGGGGTCTCGAGGCCTGCAGCCGCCTGCTGCGGGCGCTCCCGGCCGCGACCGACCTTGCGTTCGTCGTTGTCCAGCACCTGGACCCCACGCATCCAAGTGAGCTCGCGGCCCTGTTAGGGCGCGCCACGACTATGCCCGTCTGCCAGGCCTCGGATGGGCAAGCCGTCGAGCCGAGCCACGTCTATGTCATCCCGCCCAGCGCCGTGCTGACGATCGAGCGGGGCTGCTTGCGTCTCGCCCCCCGCCCTCCGCCGGCGGGTCCGGCGACGGTGATCGACCAGTTCCTGGAGTCACTCGCGGCCGATCGAGGTGTCCTGGCGGCGGGCGTGATTCTCTCGGGTACCGGATCGGACGGTGCGCGCGGGATCGCCGCGATCCGCGCCGCCGGAGGTCGGACCCTAGCGCAGGATCCGGCGACGGCAAGACATCGCGACATGCCCCAGGCCGCCATCGACAGCGGGTGCACCGACCTGGTTCTGTCGGTGGGCGGGATTGCGCAGGCGCTCGTGGGGCTGCCCACCGAGGATACGCACCAGCCGACGGGCCCGGGGACGGGCAGCGCGGGTCCGGCGGGCGAGGAAGCCGCCGCGCTCGATGCCGTAACCACGCTCCTCTATCACGCCACCGGAGTGGACTTCGGCCAGTACAAGCGAGCCACCCTCGTCCGCCGGATCGGCCGTCGTCAGCGCCGTCATCGCCTCGATTCCGCCGTTTCCTATCTTGCCCTCCTGCAGCGCGAGCCGAACGAGGTTCGGGCGCTGTACCGGGAGGTCCTGATCCACGTCACCGGCTTCTTTCGCGACCCGGAGATCTTCGACGCTGTCTCGTCGACCGTGCTTCCGGGCTTGCTGCGCGACCGCCCGCTCGACCACCCGCTCCGGATCTGGGTGCCGGGGTGCGCCACCGGCCAGGAAGCCTATTCAGTGGCGATCAGCGCGCTGGAGGTGGCCGAGGCGGTACGGCCCGGCAGCGTCGTCCAGCTCTTCGCGAGCGACCTCAGCGATCCCGCACTCGAGATCGCGCGACGCGGTGCCTACCCGGCGACCATCAGCCGGGAGATGACGGCGGAGCGGCTGGATCGGTTCTTCACCCCGGTGAAGGGCGGGTATCAGGTTCGCCGGTCGCTGCGGGATTGCTGCGTCTTCACCCGCCACGACGTCACCCGCGATCCGCCGTTCTCGCGGGTCGACCTCGTCAGTTGCCGCAACCTCCTCATCTACCTCGCCTTGCCCCTTCAGGCGCGAGTCCTCAAAGCGTTTCACTACGCCCTCGTCCCGGACGGCGTCCTGGTCCTCGGCAAGGCGGAAACAGTCGGTGGCTTCGACGCGCTGTTCGCCCCCGCCGACCGCACGCACAGGATTTTCCGGCGCGAGCCGGTGGACACTCGGGCGCGCGCGGACCTTCCGCGCCCGCCGCGTGGTGCCGGTCGCAGCTTGCCAGTTGACTCGAGGCCCATCATGCCGGCGACACCGCGGGCGACCGACGACGTGCAGCAGGTGCTCGAACGGGGGATACTGGCGGCCTTCGGGCTGGCCAGCGTGCTGGTCACCGAGAAGCTCGAGGTCCTCCACGTCCGGGGTCCGACGGCCCCCTACCTCAGCGTACCCAACGGCGGCCCCACGGCACACCTGCTGCGGCTCCTGCACCCCGATCTCAAGCTCGAGGTGGGCCGGGCTCTCCGCACGGCGCAACGAACCGGCCGTGCGGCGCGGCGATTCGGCTGTGTCGTGCGCCAGGAGAACGAGACCCTCGTTGCCGACCTGCATGTGATCCCGCTCGCCGGGTTTGGCGGAGGCACCCCGCGGTACCTCATCGCCTTCGCCTCGGTCGACGGCCCGAGGCACCGCAGCGGGGGGCGAGTTCTCCGGCTCGCCACCCCATCAGCCGGGCCCGGCGACGCGGCCGGCCCGGACTCGCGGACCGACGAGCTGGAGCGCGAGCTGCGTGAAGTGCGGGAGTACGTGGACACCGTGGTCGCGGACAAGGAAGCGACCAACGCCGAGCTGCAGGCGGCCTATGAGGAAAGCCTTTCGTCCAATGAGGAGTACCAGAGCACCAACGAGGAGCTCGAGACGACCAAGGAGGAGCTCGAGTCCTTGAACGAGGAGTTAACGACGGTCAACGACGAGCTCGAGCAGCGCAACGTGGCGCTCGCCGAGGTGAACGGCGACCTGACCAACCTGCTGGAGAGCATCGAGATCCCGATCGTGCTCCTCAGCGGGGACTTGCGCATCCGTCGGTACAACCCCGAAGCCGAGCGGCTCCTGCGGCTGATTCCGGCGCACAAAGGGCGGCCCATCGCCAAGTGCCGGCCATCGGCGCTGCCGAGCGACCTGCCTGCGATGGCGAAGCGGGCGATGGACCAGAACGTCATGCAGGTGCGTACCCTGCTGGATGACGAGGGGCACTGGCGGGAACTGCGGGTCCGGCCCTACCACGCCGCGGACGGCAGTGTCAGCGGCGCCGTGCTCGCCCTGGTGGACATCGATCAGCTCAAGCGGAGCCTCGATCTGGTCAGCCGCGCACGGGACTTCAGCGAGGCCGTCGTGGAGACCGCCCTCGAGCCCCTGCTGGTTCTCGATGACGAGCTGCGGGTGAAGACCGCGAACAACGCGTTCTATCGGGCGTTCAAGCTGGCGCCCGCCGGCGTGCTGGGCCAGCCCATCACCGGCCTCGCCGGCGGGGACTGGGACATCGCTGCCCTGAAAGACCTGCTCCGTGAGGTCCGGGATGAAGGGCGTCCGTTCGACGGCTATGAGGTCACCCACGAGTTCCGGGAGCTGGGCCGACGCACACTGCGGATCAATGGGCGCCGCATCGTCGAGCCTGCGGGACGGTCCCGCGACGTGCTCCTCGCACTGAGCGATGTCACCGAGCGGCACCTGGCCGAGGCCCGGCTTCGCCAAGCCGCGAGGATGCAGGCCGTCGGGCAGTTGGCGGGCGGCGTGGCCCACGACATCAACAACGCCATGATGGGGGTGCTCGGCTTCGCGCAGTTCGTGATGGACAGCCTGCCGCCGGATGACCCGCGGCGCGCCGACGTCTCCCGGATTGTGCAATCGGCCGACCGCGCGTCGAATACGACGCGTCAGCTGCTGGCGTTCAGCCGGCAGCAGCTCTCCCGCCCCGTGGTCGTCGAGGTGGACACCTTCGTCACGGATCTGAAACCGCTCTTTAAGCGGTTGCTGGGCGCCCATACCGAAGTGCGGGTGGTACCGGGCACGCCTGGCTGCTGTGTCCGCGCGGACCCCGCCGAGCTGGAGCAGACGTTGGTGAGCCTCGCGCTGAATGCCCGGGATGCCATGCCGCAGGGAGGGATGCTCTCGGTCGAGACCAGCCGCCTCGTCCTGGAAGAGGAGGGCACGACCCAGTTCCCTGGCCTCGTCGTGCCCAAGGGGCCGTACCTCCGGCTCTCGATCAGCGATACCGGCGTCGGCATCCCACCCGCGGTGCTAGCGCGCGTCTTCGAGCCCTTCTTCACGACCAAGCCGGTGGGTCGCGGCACGGGTCTCGGGCTGGCCAGCGCGTATGGGATCGTCAAGTCGAGTGGGGGCTTCATCTGGGTTGAAAGCGAGCCGGGACGCGGGGCCACCTTCAAGATCGACCTGCCGGAGGTTGCACCCGTCGCGGGCGACGGCCCCGCGGCCGCACCCGTGGCTCAACCCGCGCTCGCGCCCAACGCGGAAGCCGTGCTGGTCGTGGAGGACGAGGAAATGGTGCGGGCCTGGGTAGTCCGGGTCCTGCGCACGCTCGGCTACACGGTCCTCGAGGCGGGGAATGGGGTCGAGGCGCTCGGGGTCCTCGAGGCGCGTGGCACCCGGGTCGCGTTGGTCCTGTCGGATGTGGTCATGCCGCTGATGAGCGGCCCCGCGTTGGGCGCCTGCCTCGAGGCTCTGTATCCGGGAACGCCGATGCTCTTCATGAGCAGCTATGCGGACGAGGAGATCGTCGACCAAAGCGCGGTGGAGACGTACCACCCCCTGCTGCGCAAGCCGTTCACCGAGGCGGCGCTCGCCGCTGCGATCGCGACCATTTTGGAAGTCAACGCAACGCTCGGAGGTGGCTCGTGATCGTCCTTCTGGCCGTGGTCCTGGCCCTGCGCGGCTCGCCCGATACGGCGGTCGTCCGCGACATCCCGGTGGCCGTCGGTGAAACTCTGCGCATCACGAGCATCGGCTCCGGCCGCCCGGTCGTGCTGATCCCCGGGCTCTTTGGCGCCGCGTTCGGCTATCGCAAGATCGTGGGGCCGATGGCCGAGCTGGGGTACCGGGCCATCGTCATCGAGCCGTTGGGGTTCGGCTGGTCATCGCACCCCCGCCGGGCGAATTACTCGCTGTCGGCCCAGACCGCCCGCGTCGCGGCCGTCCTCGACAGCTTGGGGGTCCACAAGGCGCTGATTATCGCTCATTCGACCGGCGGGTCGATCGCACTCCGCCTCGCGTATCAGCGGCCGGACCTGGTCGAGGGCATTCTCTCCATCGACGGCGGCCCGAGCGAGTCGGCGTCCACGCCCAGCCTGCGCCGGGCGATGCGGTTCGGAGGAATGCTCACGAAGGCCTTGCTCGAGCCCGATGCGGTCCGGAGCGAGGTGCGGCACGAGATCGTCGCCAACTCGAGCGACACCACCTGGGTGACCCCCCAGGTCGTTCTGGGCTACACGGACGGCGTCACCGCCGATCTACCTGGTGCCATCGACGCCTGGCAGGGGATGGCCAAGTCCGTCGAATCGGAGAGCCTGCTTGCGCGCCTCGGGGAATGTCGGGTGCCGGTGCGACTGATCGTCGGCGCGGTGCCCCACCAGAGCGGCGTCGGGGCCGACCAGATCGAGCTGCTGCGCCGGCAGCTGACCGACTTCGCGCTGGAGAGTGTCGCCGGCTCGGGCCAGTACGTTCAGGAAGAGCAGCCGGACGCCGTCCTCGCCGCTCTCGGCAAGCTGGCGGCGGCGACGAATTACGCCGCGCGGTGAGGTGATCGACCGTGCTGCGCTCCGTTCTCTGGCCGAGAGTCGTCGGGATTCTCCTCTTCTTCGTCTTGCTGGTGCTCGTCAACCGGGTCTTTCCCGGTCACACCCGCTGGGCCTTCGTCGTTGCGGCCCTGGGGGCATATGGCGCCGTGATGGTGGTGCCGAGGCTGGAGGCCGGCTTCCGACGGGATTACGCCGGGCGAAGGTCGCCGCGGGCCTAGCCGCCGGATCGCGCGTCTCAGCCGGATCGCGAGGCCTACCCGAAGATGCCTTCCACGGCCGCGAGGTATTGGTCGATATCGAAGTGGGTGGGGTCGATCATTGCCTGCACGGCGCACCCGTTCACGAAACTCACCGCCACCGCGGCCAGCCCGTCGGCCGTCACCCCCGCACCTTCCCCGGGCTCACGCTGCACCATCTCGGCCGTCATGGTCCGGAACGCCGCCCGATAGCGGTCCAGCTCCGCGCTGATCCGCGCCCGGGTCGGCGCGTGCCGCGTGCCCAGCGCCCAGTACTCGAAGAACAGGCGGATCCGGCGGGGCTCCTTTGCCAGGCGATCCATCTCCTGCCGGAGGAGCGCTCGCAGCCGGTCCCGCGCCCGGGGGATGCGCGCGATGACCGCGGGCACGTGCAGCACCGTGGTTGTCGCCAGCACCCAGTCGAGCAGGGCGCTGACGAGCTGGGCCTTGCGCTTGAAGTGAAAATGGACGAGCCCGTGGCTGAGCTTGGCCCGGGCGGCCACGGCTCGCACCGTCAGGCCGTCGATCCCTCGATTCAACGCCACCTCATACGCCGCTTTCAAGATCTGCTCTCGGCGGGTGGCCTCCGGCGCTTTCCGTCCCGGCATGTGGGGCGTCGCTCCTCTCGGTCACGGGTCCGGCGCCGGCCCCGGACCGGCCCGGGTCGGGCTCCTGATCCAAGGATGGATTGACCGATCGTCCAATAGAGGGTACTGTGTATTGACCGCGTGGTCAATACGCGCGTACCCCCACCCGAACTGAAGCGCCGCCGTCCGCGGCAGGAGCTCATATGCGTACCCAGTGGTTCCTCCTCGCCGCCGCCGTCGTCGGCTGCGCCCCGGCGTCCGCGCAGGGCGGCAGTCGGGACGTCGGCTACGGCGGGGTGCCTCCGCAGGCGTACCCGCCCCGTGGCATGTGCCGCGTCTGGCTGGATGGGCTCTCGCCGAGCCAGCAACCGCCGGTCATCGATTGCGCGACGGCCGAGCGTGCGGCACGGGGCCGGATCCTGGTGCTCGACGGCAACCTGGCGCGTGACTTTGCAGGGGGCTGGGGCTCCCGGAAGGACTGCCGGGACCGGAATCAGGACGGCGCGTGCGATGGGGCGCGGGATCCGCGCACGAGCTCAGTCGGCTACGGCCCCATGCCGTCGATGGAGTCCGCCGTCGCCTTCGCCCGGAACCAGGCCCCGTCGGACGACGTCAGGCGGTGGGTGCCGAGCGCCGCGACGCGGGTGACGCTGCAGAACCGGCCGGGCACTAATCAGCTGTACCGCGCGCTCTGGATCGATAGCGATGGGAGGCCGGTCCAGGGCTGGGTGGACCGCAAGGGCGACGGATCCGCCGACCTGATCGAGCGCTACGCCGATGGCAAGATGGTCGAGACGACCGACGCCGGCTCGCTCCAGCGCTAGCCAGCTCTCGGCCTCCAGCGCGGCACTCGGCCGGAGAAGCGTGCGGCACCTACTTGGAATTAACGCAACGGTACATCCTGCGGAAAGGTTGGTAGGCGTATGTCGATCCTTGCTTGGGTAATCCTCGGCCTGGTCGCCGGC